>NZ_JBWKES010000046.1:0-50856 GCF_056435325.1 Streptomyces sp. NPDC043952 | reverse complement strand
CAATCCACACCGAACCGGAAGGCCCTCACCTGTTCAAGATCCCTCAGCCGAGACCTGGCTCACCCGTCCACAACCTCCCCGGACAGAACACCTAGCGCCGCGTCAGGCGACGTTCGCCTCGCCGGCCACGGCTCGTAGTCGGTCGTCGTACGCGTGACCGACAGCGGTGAAGGCAGGTCGACCGAGTGATGAGCCGGCAGAAGCGACGTCGGACGTCGGGACTTCTTCCGCAACGGGACCGATGACGATGAGGGCAGGCGGTTTCCGCGGATCACCCGCGGCGGCACCGGCTCGCTGGTGGCCTGGCGGCGGGGCCTGGGCGGGACTGGGCCGAGCGCGGTGGGGAGAGGCTATACGGCCACATCGAGCCGAGGAGGAACCGGACGGGGTTCCTGGAGTTCTGCCGCTACCCGCACAGCCTCTACCCAGCCGAGATCCGGATCGCGATTCCGCTCGGCAACCACGCCCCACCACTCGCCCCGGAGGAAGAACACCCGCGTCGGCGACTGGGCTGTAGCTGACAGAAGCTCGGCTCCCGCGGCGGCCGACCTGCTCGTTTCGATCCGGCCGGCCACCGCGAGCGCGATGAGGCCGTAATGCTGGTTGCGGACACCTCGCCCTGGCTGGAGCGACGGCCCGCGGCGCGGAGCAGGCACCCGCTGGATGGCCGCTCACGCTTGCCGGCTCATGCGAGGTGCTTGCGGAAGAACGCGACCAGCTTGGCGACGGCAGGAGTCACGTACTGGTCGCGGTCGTACAGGTCGACGTGGGTGGCGCCCTCGACGAGGAACAGCTCGGCGTTGCCGGGGCTGTCGGAGACGGCCTTCTCGGAGAACCCGCGGGTCACCGCCTCGGTGCCGGCGATCATGAGCAGCGGGCGCGGCGCGATCTTGGCGACGTCGGCGAAGGAGTCGAACTGATCGAGGAGATCCGCGCTGCGCACGACCATGTCACCCGTGGAGCGCGGGTGGCTGCCGCGGGGCGTCTTGTAGTAGTCGACGAACTCGGCCGTCGGGGCGGGGGTATCGGCGTCGGCTGTCTGCGGAAGCACCGCGAACGCCGCCGCGGGCTCGCCGGCGGCTTCGGCGCTGCGGAGGTTTCCGGAGTCTGCCACCATCGCCTGCCAGACCTCGGGGTCGGCGCCGCGGAAGAAGCTGGGCACGTCGGTCCCGGACACGCCGGCCACGGCCTTCATCCGGTGGTCGGTCTGGGCGGCGTAGGGCGCGTAGGCGCCGGAGCCGCACACGCCCATCACGCCGATGCGGTCGGGGTCGATCTCGGGGCGGGTGGTGAGGTAGGAGACTGCCGCGCGGAAGTCCTCGGCACGCTGGAAAGGGTCCTCCAGGCCGCGGGGCATACCCTCGGATTCGCCCTGGAAAGCGGCGTCGAACGTCAGGACGGCGAACCCTTCCTTGACCAAGCGCGTCGCGTACTCCGCCGGTGCCTGCTCCTTGACGCCGGTCGTGGGGTGGCCGACGACGATCGCGGCGAGCGATCCATCGACGCCGTCCGGAAGGTAGAGGTGGCCGGCGAGTTGCAGGCCGTTGGTCGGGAAGCGGACGTCAGTCCTCATCTTCTGCTCCTGGGGGATCGTGGGTGGCCGGCGAGTTGCGGGCCGTCATCCACTGTCCGGCGGGCGGTCAGGCGCAGGAAGGTCGTACTGCTTCCTAGGAAAGATCTATCCCAGGCAGAGCCTTTTCCCCGGTGCCATGCTGGAGAAGTGACTGGTTCCGCGCATCTTCGTGAGCTTGGTGAGTTCCTCAGGCACCGCCGCGGCGAGCTCACACCGGCGCAGGTGGGGCTTCCCGAGCGCACGCACACCCAGCGCCGTGTGCGGGGGCTGCGCCGCGAGGAGGTGGCCGAGCTCGCCGCGATCAGCACCGACTACTACGTACGCATCGAGCAGGGCCGACTGGCACCGTCATCGCCGGTGCTCGAGTCCCTCGCGCGGGAGCTGCGGCTGGACGGCGACCAGAGGACGTACGTGGAAGGACTGGTCGGCCAGGCCGCGCGGGCCGGACACCGCAAGGCGCCGCGTCGGTCCGCCCGGCCGAGAGTGCACCCGCATCTGACCCGGTTGCTCGGCCAGCTCGCCGGTACACCCGTCATCGTCTTCGGCCCACGCCTCGACATCCTCGCGTGGAACCCACTGGCGGCGGAGCTGCTGTGTGACTTCGCGGCCGTGCCCGAGTCCGAGCGCAACTACGTCCGCATGGTCTTCACCGACCCCGTGATGCGCGACATCTATCCGGAGTGGGAGGACGTGGCTCGCACATGCGTCGAGGTCCTGCGGATGGAAGCCGGAACGAATCCGACGGATCCGGCGCTCACGGCTCTCGTGGGCGAGCTGGCCGTTGCCGATCAGCAGTTCCGGGTCTGGTGGGCCGAACACCGGGTCGCACACCAGGACTTCGGCAGGAAACGCATTACTCATCCCAGCGTCGGCGAACTCACCCTCGACTGGGACACCTTCCGCTACGCCGGTGCCCCAGAACAGCAACTTGTGCTCTGGTCGGCCGAACCCGGCACCTCGGACGCGGCACGACTGGCCGACCTGGCCCGCGGCACAACCCAGGGTGACAGCTGAGGATCCGCGCCGGGCGTGTGCTCTGCCTTACCCCGCCTATAGAGCGAAAACGCCCGCCGCCAAGCCTTCTGCAACACCCTTTGGACCGCTCCGCCAGCGCCGCCGTGACCAGCCGGGAGGGTGGCCGGAACGGATCACCGCCCGCCGGCCAGCAGGTCCAGCACCTGGGGTCGTACGACCGTCCACGCGGCGGCGGGCAGGTCGCCGAGGGCGGTCGCGCGCAGGGATTGTAGGGTCTCCTCGGGGTCGGCGCTGCGTACGGCGGTGCCGGCGAGCACCTCGTAGCCGTCGCGTACGGCGACCCGGATGCCGTGTCCCGCGCTGTCGCCGGTGCCGTCGCCGGCGTGCAGGGCCGAGGCCACGACGAGGGGTGGCGGGCCGCCCGCGTCGGCGGGGAGTTTGCGGTAGGCGCAGGCGAGCGGGGCGCGCCAGCGCAGGCTGAGCAACAGGGGCCGTTTCGCGACGACTTCGGCCAGGTCGGTCTCGCGGAGGCCGTCGGACTCCAGCACCGTGGCCCGCGCGTCGAGGACGAGCGCGGCCGGGAGCAGGCAACGCAGCGTGCTGCCCACGAGGTTGCCGCCGACCGTCGCCGTGCGGCGCACCGCCCCGGTGCCGACCGTGGCCGCCGCGAGGCGCAGCACGTCCGGCACCCGGCCGTCGAGCTGTCCGAGCAGTACGGCGGCGCCCAGCGTCTCGGGGCCGATGACGTTGGCCTGCGGCAACCGCCTCAGCGACATGGCCAGTTCGGGGAAGCCCTCGCGCTGCCAGGTGGCCCACACCAGGGTCGCCCCGCCCACCGGGACGGCACCCGCGGCCAGGCACTCCTGGGCTTCGGACACGGACGTGGGCAGCCGCAACAGCATGATGACCGACCTGCCTTCCTCGGGGAGACCGCAGTCTGCTCGCGTGCGCGGGGGCGCGTACAGGGCTCACACGAGCACGGTCGTCGACTGGCCGCGTTGCAGAGGAGGTTGCCCGGTTCAGGAAAGCGGGTCCGGCCGGGGGGACCACCGGCCCCGGTGGGTCGGGTCGGGCGGCCCTGGGGCCGGGGGCGGTGCGCGGGGCACGCTGGGTGCGCTGCACCGAACGATCAGCACGCAACGATCAGAGGGAGTGGAGCACATGACTGCCAGGGACACCGGCGTCCGCACCCCCGAGAGCGCCGTCGCCGTCCGCGTACGGGCCGACGGCGAGATGACCGAGGACGATCTCGCCTATCTCCGGGAGAAGATGGACGCCGTGCTCGGCCGGCCGGAGCTGCCGCCCGTGAGCGGCGAGATCCGGGTCGCCAGGGCGTCGGCCCACCACGTCGGAGGGCCCTGGACCGCCGGCGCCGAGATCCGGGTGGGCCACTGCCTCGTGGTCGTGCACGCCCGTGAGCACAGCGTCCGCAAGCTCGCCGACCGCCTCCAGGACCGTCTGCGCAGCCGCACCGACCGCGTCACCCACCGCACCCACAGGACGGCGACCCCGCCACCGTGGCGGGGCGGCGGAGAAGCATGAACCGGCCTTGAAACTAGGGTGAGTTGTCGCTCGCCGACGGACGGCGGGGCGTGCGGTACGGTCACCGCGACCGCCCCGCCGTCAGGGTGTCCCGGCACTCCCCTCGGCCCACTCGGCCAAGCCCGTCGGCGAACTCCCCGGTCACCCCACGCGCCCCACCCGGACCAACCCGGATGGGGCGCGCCGCAGTTCATGTCCGTCGCCCTCAGTCGTGCGGCACCACCGCCACCGGTGCCGTCGCGTGGTGCAGTACCGCATGCGTCACCGGACCGATGTGCGTGCCGAACGACGCGGGGCGGCGGCGTCGGCCGACGACCACGAGCGCGGCGCCGTGCGAGGCCTCGACCAGGCGCAGCGAGGCGCTTCCGTACCCGCACTCCTCGGTGACCTCGACGGTGGGGTACTTCAGCCGCCAGGGCTTGAGCACCTCGGTGAGCGCGGCCTCCTCCTGGAGCGACCACTCCTGGTCGAAGGTGGGGTCGGCGGCGAAACCGTAGACGTAGTACGGCGGCATGGACCAGGTGCGCACGGCCCGTACCGGCGTCCCGCGCCGTTCGGCCTCCTCGAAGGCGAACGCGAAGACCGTGTCGTCCGGCGCGGTGGTGTCGACGCCGAGGACGACCGGGCCCTCGGGGGCGTCGCCGTCGGGCTGCCGGCCTGACCGCACCAGGACGACCGGACGGCCGGCCCGCGCGACCACGGAGAAGCCGACGGAGCCGACGAGATAGCCGCCGACCCGGCCGAGGCCCCGTGAGCCGAGCACCAGCAGCTCGGACTCTTCGGCGACCGCCGCGAGCAACTCGCCGGGGAAGCCGTCCTGGTGCTCGGAGATGATCTCCAGGTCGGGGTGGCGCAGCCGCAGTTCCCCGGCCGTCTCGCGCGGGATCCGCTCGGTCCAGTGCCGCTGCGCCGACACGCCGATGACCGGATCCTGCGCCATGGACTCCGTCACCGGCTCCCACACGTGCACCAGGCGCAGCGGCAGTCCGCGCAGTCGCGCCTCGCCCGCCGCCCATTCGGCGGCGGTACGGCTCTCGGGGGAGCCGTCGAGGCCCACGGTGACGGTGCGGGACATGACGTCCACCTCCTGTTGTCGGACATCCCGTTCGGGATCGCCCCGAGTCTCGTCGCGGCGCCCCCCGGACGGGCAGGGCCCTCAGGGCCCCGGTCCGGGGCCGACCGGCCCTGATCGGGCACTCTGACGGACGCGACCGCTTGTGCTCGGCCGGGACCGGTCCTGCGCGCCTTCGCCCGTCGCAGGGGCGTGTTCCGGCCAGGACGCGACAAGTCACGGCGGTGGGCGGCCGGTTGCGCTGGGCTGTCCGTAGCATCACGAGCGACATGGCGGGGTGGATATGAATGCTTGCGTGGACGGGCCGGCCCGTGCGGCGGACCCCGCGGTCTCCCGGCGGTGCCGGTGCGGAGCCCGCTTGCCGGAGGCCGGCCCGTCGACGGCCGAGGAGCGGTTCCGGGGGTTGCTGGAGGCGGCGCCGGACGCCATGGTGATCGTCGACGACACCGGCGTCATCCGGCTGGTCAACGCCCAGACCGAGGCCCTGTTCGGCTACCGGCGCGAGGAACTGCTGGGCCGCCCGGTCGAGTTGCTCGTCCCGCACCGCTTCCGCGGCCACCACACCCGGCACCGCGACGGCTACGCGGCCAACCGGCAGGTGCGCCCCATGGGCGCGGGCCTCGAACTGCACGGACTGCGCAAGGACGGCAGCGAGTTCCCGGTCGAGATCAGTCTGAGCCCGATGGAGACGGCGGACGGGCCGCTGGTCTCCGCCGCGGTGCGCGACGTCAGCGAGCGCAAGGCGGCCGAGGCCCGGATCAACGAACTGGCCGCGCTCGTGGAGTCCTCCCAGGACGCCATTCTCGCCAAGACCCTGGACGGCGAGATCACGTACTGGAACGCGGCCGCCACCGAGCTGTACGGCTACACCGCCGAGGAGGTCATCGGCCGGCACGTCTCCCTGCTCGCCCCCACCGAACTCCAGGACGACATCTGGGCGTTGCTCGAACGCCTGCGCCTCGGCGAGAGGGTCGAGCACTTCGAGACGCTGCGGGTCACCAAGGACGGGGCGCTGCTGGACGTCGACGTGACGCTGTGGCCGACCCGTGACACCGCGGGCAAGGTCGTCGGGGCGTGCGCCATCGTGCGGGACATCAGCGACCGCAAGCAGGTGGAGGCGGAGCTGACGGCCCTGCTGGAACAGCAGCGGCACATCGCCCTCACGCTCCAGCGCAGTCTGATGGGCACGCCGCCCGCGCTGCCCGGTCTGGACACCGCGAGCCGCTACCGGCCGGCCACCCAGGGTGCCGGGGTCGGCGGCGACTGGTTCGACCTGATACCGCTGGGCGCCGGGCGGGTCGGCGTCCTCATCGGCGATGTGATGGGCCGCGGTCTGGAGGCGGCGGCCGTGATGGGCCAGCTGCGCTCGGCCGCGCACGCGCTCGCCAAGACGGGCATGCAGCCCCGCCAGCTGATGCAGGCACTGGACACCGTGGTCGCCGACCTGGACGTGCCGGACCAGCTCGTCACCTGCTGCTATCTGGTCATCGCCCCGGACACGGGCACCGTCACCGTCTGCTCCGCCGGGCATCTGCCGACCCTCGTCGTCGGCCCCCGTGAGGGCGTGCGGGCGCTGCCCGCGCCGGTCAACGCGCCGCTCGGGGTGGGCGGTGTGCTGTACGAGCACGCGGCCTTCGACATCGCGCCGGGCGCCACGCTGGTGCTGTACACCGACGGCCTGATCGAGACGCCGGGCAGCGACATCGAGGCGCGGGTCGGTGAACTCACCGCCGTCCTGGACGCGTTCTTCCCGCACTCCGCCGGCCTGGAGGCGGCGGCCGACCATGTGCTGGCCGAGCTGCTGCGGGACGCCGACGGCCACGACGACGATGTGACCCTGCTGTTCGCGCGGCTCCCGGCGGCGCCGCTGGCCGCCGTCACCACCGAGCTGCCCGCCGCCGCCTCCTCGGTCTCCGAGGGCCGGGCCTTCCTGCGCCGGACGCTGGCCTCGTGGGGGTGCCCGGCACCGGTGGACGACGCGCTCCTGCTGCTGTCGGAGACCCTGACCAACGCGGTGCGGCACGCCGAGGGCCCGGTGGGGCTGCGGCTGTGCCGTACGGCCACGGATCTCACCGTCGAGGTCAGCGACCGCAGCCCGCACCTGCCCCAGCCCCGGCACGCGGCCGGCGACGAGGAGTCCGGGCGGGGCCTGTTCCTGGTCCGCACCCTCGCGGACGGCTGGGGGGTACGGCCCACCGACGAGGGCAAGACGACCTGGTTCACGCTGAAGCTGTGAACGCCCGCGCACCGGCGGGCCCTTGTGGGCACACCGGTGCGGACACGTCGGCGACGCGGGGAAGGCGTCGTCACGGCTCGGGTCGTACCAGCGTGCCCGCCCTGCCGCGCACGATGTCGTACGCCGCGTCGAGGGCGCCGATCGCGGCGAGGCCGCCGGTGCGTTCCACGAAGCGGGCCGCCGCCTCGGTCTTGGGGCCCATGGAGCCGGCCGGGAAGTCGCCGGAGCGCAGTCCGGCGGGCGTGGCCTCCAGGACGGGGCGCTGGTGGGGGCCGCCGAAGTCGGCGTACACATGCGGCACATCGGTGAGGATCAGCAGGAAGTCCGCCTTGAGGTCCTCCGCGAGCAGGGCCGCGGTCAGGTCCTTGTCGATCACGGCCTCCACGCCGCGCGGCCCGCCGTGCCCGCCGTCCACGACCGGGACGCCGCCGCCCCCGGCGCAGACCACGAGGGTGCCGAGGCCCAGCAGGTCCTGGACGGTGCCGGTCTCCAGGATCCGCTCGGGTGCCGGCGAGGGCACCACCCGGCGCCACCCGGTGGTGTCCCGCGCGATGTGCCAGCCGCGTTCGCGGGACAGCGCGCGGGCGGCCTCGGCGGAGTACACCTGGCCGATGTACTTCTCCGGGTGCCCGAAGGCGGGGTCGTCGGCCCGTACGAGAGTGTGGGTGACGAGCGCGGTGATCCGCCGTCCGGGCAGCGCGCCGTGCAGGGCGCGCACCAGCAGGGAGCCGATCATGCCCTGGGTCTGGGCGCCGAGGAGATCCAGCGGGTAGGGGGCGCTCAGTGCCGCGTCGGCCGCGCTCTCCATGGCGAGCAGCCCGATCTGGGGGCCGTTGCCATGGGTGACGACGACCTCGTGGTCCTGGGCGAGGGCGGCGATCGCGAGGGCCACGCGGTCGATGTTGGCCTGCTGGACGGCGGCGTCGGGGCGTTCGCCGCGGTGCAGCAGCGCGTTGCCGCCGAGGGCGATGACGATGCGCACCGGTCAGCCCTCCGCGGTGCCGGGCCGGCCGGCCAGGGTGGCGACGAGGACCGCCTTGATGGTGTGCAGCCGGTTCTCCGCCTGGTCGAAGACGAGCGAGCGGGGCGCGGAGAACACCTCGTCGGTGACCTCCAGGCCGGTCAGGCCGTAGGTGTCGCGCAGCTGGCGGCCGAGGCGGGTGCGGTCGTCGTGCAGGGAGGGCAGGCAGTGCATGAAGGCGACGCCGGGGTTGCCGGTCGCGGCCAGCGTCTTCTCGTTGACCTGGTAGGGCAGCAGCAGGTCGATGCGTTCCTTCCAGGTGTCGGCGGGCTCGCCCATGGAGACCCAGACGTCGGTGTGCAGGAAGTCGGCGCCGCGCACGGCGGTCTCCACGTCCTCGGTGAGGGTGATCCGGGCCCCGCTGCGCTCGGCCTCGGCCCGGCACTGGGCGACCAGTCCGGCGGCGGGCCACAGGGCGCGCGGGGCGGCGATGCGGACGTCCATGCCGAGCAGGGCGCCCATGGCGAGCAGGGAGTTGCCCATGTTGTTGCGGGCGTCGCCCAGGTAGCAGTAGCTGATGTCGGTCAGCGGCTTGGCGCTGTGCTCGCGCATGGTGAACACGTCGCACAGGCTCTGGGTGGGGTGCGCGGTGTCGGTCAGGCCGTTGAAGACGGGGACGCCGGAGTGCGCGGCGAGGTCGGTGACGATGCTCTGGGCGGAGCCCCGGTACTCGATGCCGTCGAACATCCGGCCGAGGACGCGGGCGGTGTCGGCGACGGACTCCTTGCCGCCGAGGTGGGTGTCGCCGGGGCCGAGGTAGGTGGTGGCGGCGCCCTGGTCGCGGGCGGCGACCTCGAAGGCGCAGCGGGTGCGGGTGGAGGTCTTCTCGAAGATCAGCGCGAGTTGCCTGCCGGTCAGCCGGGGCTGTTCGGTGCCGGCCCGCCGGGCCGCCTTGAGCTCGGCGGCGAGATCGAGGAGGTGGCCGATCTCGGCGGCGGTGAAGTCGAGTTCGCTCAGGTAGGAGCGGCCTCGCAGGTCGATGGTCATGTCCGTGTCCTCGGGAGGTGTCAGGCGATCGGGTCGCGTTCGATGGGGCAGCTCATGCAGCGCGGGCCACCGCGGCCGCGGCCGAGTTCGGCGCCGGCGATGGTGACGATCTCGATGCCCTGCTTGCGCAGATAGGTGTTGGTGGTGACGTTGCGCTCGTAGCCGACGACGACGCCGGGTTCGAGGGCGAGGAAGTTGCTGCCGTCGTCCCACTGTTCGCGTTCGGCGCCCCGGATGTCCTGCGGCGCGGACAGCATCCGTACCTTGTCGAGGTCGAGTGCCTCGGCGAGTGCCGTCGCGAGGTCCGAGTTGGCGGTGACGGCGAAGCGGACCGGGCGGGCGTCACTGGGCGTGAGGGTCCACGAGCGCAGCGAGTCGGCGAGGCCCGGATAGACCACGAAGGCGTCCCGGTCGACCATGGTGAGCACGGTGTCCAGGTGCATGTAGGCGCGCTGGGCCGGGAGTTGGACGGCGATCACCTTGGTGGCCGTACCGGCGGCGAACAGCCGGGCGGCCAGGTTCTCCACGGCCTGCGCGGTGGTGCGCTCCCCCATGCCGACCATGACGGCGCCGTTGCCGAGGACATGGACGTCCCCGCCTTCCAGGGTGCCCACCGGGCCGTCCAGGATCGGCTGCGGCGCCTGGGCGGCGAACAGCGGGTGGAAGCGGTAGATGGTCTCGGCGTGCAGGCTCTCGCGCCGCCGGGCCGCCTTGGCCATCGGGTTGACGGACAGCCGGTCGTAGATCCAGCAGGAGTTGTCGCGCGGGAAGAGGTGGTTGGGCAGCGGGGCGAGGGCGAACTCCTCGTCGTCCAGGGCGTTCCAGACGAGGCTGTGCGGGCTGGCGAGCGGGATGTCGCTCTTGAGCAGGCCGCCGACGAGGTATGCGGCGAGCGTCGCGCCGTCGATCCCCGCGCACAGTTCGCGCACCGGCTCGACGAGCGCGGGGCCGACGGTGGCGGTGGTCACCACGCGGTCGAGGAGCCAGTCGCGGGCACCGGGGACGTCGAGGCTCTGGGCGAGCAGGTCGGTGAAGTAGTGCACGCGGGCGCCGTGGTCGCGCAGCACCTGGGCGAAGGCGTCGTGCTCCTCGCGGGCCCGCTTGGCCCACAGGATGTCGTCGAACAGCAGCGCGTCGACGTTGCGCGGGGTGAGCCGGGACAGTTCGAGTCCGGGCCGGTGCAGGATGACCTGGCGCAGCCGGCCGGCCTCGGAGTCGACGTGGAAGGTGGTCATGGCGGTTGCCCTTCGGGGTGTGCGCGGGATCAGTCGTGGTGGTGCGGGGGGTGGGTGCGAACGCGGCCGGTTCAGGGGTGCCCGGCGGCGGGCGGGGGCGGCGGCCCGGTGGCCGGCACCGTCTCGCCGTACTCGCCGCGGTCGCGCTTGAGCCAGATGTAGACCGGCAGCCCGAGCAGGACCACGAACAGGCCGTAGTAGACGGTCTGGTAGCCGCTGCCCTGGATCGACCAGTAGGAGAAGGCCATCGCCAGCGCGGCCACGACGACGTCCCGGACCAGCCGCGCGGGCTTCAGGCTCCGCCGGCCGCGCACCAGCAGCCAGTACAGCTGGGCGGCGGCCGAGAAGAGGTACGGGATGACCGCGGTGAGCACGCTGAGCAGCACGATCTTGGTGAAGACGTCCTGGAAGCGGGTGTAGCTGAACACCGTGATCAGCGAGGCCAGTACGGTCGAGGCGATGATCCCGAAGACCGGTACGTCGTTCTTGCCGCGCAGCCGGGCGAAGGCGGCGGGGAAGAGTCCGTCGCGGGCGGCGGCGTACGGCATCTCGGCGCACAGCATGGTCCAGCCGTTCAGGGCACCGACGCCGGAGACGATGGCGGCCACCGCGACCGCGTCGCCGGCCCAGCCGCCGCCGAAGATGTTGTTCGCCGCGTCGCTGAACGGCGCGCTGGAGGAGCCGAGTCGGCCGTGCGGGACGGTGCCGAGGACCGCGAGGGTGCCGAGGATGTAGATGACGGCGCAGGCGAGCGTGCCGTACACGGTGGCGCGCGGCACATTGCGGCCCGGTTCGCGCACGCGCCCGGCGACGACCGAGGCGGCCTCCAGGCCGAGATAGCTGAACAGGGCGATGGCCGCGGCCGCCGAGATCGCGCCCGGCGCGGACTGGTGACTGGCGTTGAACGGGCCGAAGTTGTCCGCCTTGACGAACAGCAGCCCCACGGTGGCCATGAAGACCAGCGGCACGAACTTCAAGACGGTGGTGACCACTTGGAAGGCGCCGGTGTTGCGTACCCCGGTGAGGTTGACCGCGGCCGGTATCCACAGTCCGGTGAGCGCGATGAGCAGCGAGATCCCGGTGCGGTGCCCGGTGTTGACGAACACCTCGACATAGCCGACCCAGGCCACCGCGATCGCGGCGTTCCCGGCCCAGGCGGTGATCCAGTACGACCACGCGTTGAGGAACCCGGCGAACTCGCCGAACGCCTCCCTGGCGTAGACGTAGGGGCCGCCGCTGCCCGGAACGCGCCCGGACAGCGAGCCGAAGGTCATCGCCAGCGCGAGGGCGCCCAGGGTGACGACGCCGAAGGCCACCAGGGCGATCGGCCCGTAGGGGGCGAGGGCGGAGGGGAGCGCGAAGACTCCGGTGCCGATGATGCTGCCGATCACCAGGGCGGTGGCGGCGGGCAGGCCGAGGGAAGCCGGTGGAGCGGGTTCCTCTCCGCCGCGGGGTTCTTCCCCGCCGCGGGACGATCTTCCGCCGCGGGTGTCTTCCCCGCCGGCGGACTCTGCCCCGCCAGGGGACTCTTTTCCGCCGCGTGTGGTGGTGGACATGCCTGTGCTCCTTGTGCGCCTCGGGGGGCTCCGGTGTGTGCCCCGACGGGCTCCGGTGCCGGTGCGCCACCGATCCTGCTGGTCACCGGGGTGCGCGCCGAACGGCAACCGGTCCCCACTTGGGCGCCCACAGGCCCCACGGACGGGGACCTACGGCCCTGCCGCGCGGGGCACCCCCGGTGTTGGCTGAAAGCCGTACCACTTTCGGCCGTCCGGTCCGCCGGGCGCACCAAGGCCGTCCCGGTCCGCCGGGGCGCACAGAACGGAGGAACGTCATGGCAGACGCTCCACGGCAGTCACGGATCCATCTCGTCGGCGGGGGCATCGCCTCGCTCGCGGCGGCGGTCTTCCTGGTCCGCGACGCCGGTCTTCCCGGCGACAGCATCCGCGTCCTGGAGGAGCTGCCGGTGGCCGGCGGCTCCATGGACGGCAGCGGGCAGCCCGCCGGCTACGTCACCCGCGGCGGGCGGATGCTGGAGGAGGAGGCGTACACCTGCCTGTGGGACCTGCTGGAGACGATTCCGACCCTGGACGACGAGACCGTCTCGGTGCGTCAGGAGATCATCGACTTCAACGAGAAGTGGCCCACCGAGGCCAAGGCCCGGCTGATCGGCTCGGGCGCGCGCGTCCTGGACGCCGCCGACTACGGCCTCGACGCCCACGACCGCGCGGAGCTGCTGCGGCTGCTGATGCTGCCCGAGCGGCTGATCGGCGGCCGCCGCATCGAGGACTACTTCTCCCCGCACTTCTTCGGCACGCACTTCTGGACGATGTGGCGCACCACGTTCGCCTTCCAGAACTGGCACAGCGCGATCGAACTGCGCCGCTATCTCCTGCGCTTCCTCCAGGAGTTCCCGCGCATGCACACCCTGTCCGGGGTGCGCCGTACCAGGCTCAACCAGTACGACTCGATCATCCGCCCGGTGCGCGCCTGGCTGGAGGCCCGCGGGGTGCGCTTCGAGCACGGCGTACGGGTCACGGACGCCGACTTCACCACCGACGAGCAGGGCGTACGACGGCTGCGGCGGCTCCACCTGGAGCGCGCGGGCACCCTGGAGACCTGTGAACTCGGCCCGGACGACTACGCGTTCCTCACCCTCGGCTCGATGACCGCCGACGCCACGTACGGCGGTGACGACCGGGCACCCGAGCTGGTGCGGGACAAGCGCGACGGCGGCTGGCGGCTGTGGGAGGCGGTCGCGGCCAAGGCGGACGACTTCGGCCGGCCCGCCGTGTTCAACGGCAGCGTGGACGACGCGAAGTGGGAGTCCTTCACGCTCACCATGCGCTCCCCGCTGCTGCTGCACCGCATCGAGGAGCTGTCCGGCAATCTGCCCGGCACCGGCGCGCTGACGACCTTCACGGACTCCGGCTGGCTGATGTCCATGGTCGTCCCGCACGCCCCGCACTTCGACGGCCAGCCCGAGGACGTGTACACGCTGTGGGGCTACGGCCTCTTCCCGGACCGGCCCGGCGACTTCACCGGCAAGCCGATGGCCGAGTGCACCGGCCGCGAGATCCTGACCGAACTCCTCGGCCACCTCGGCATGTCCGACATCGAGGAGAGCGTGGCGGCGACCACGACGGTGATCCCGGTCATGATGCCGTACATCACCAGCCAGTTCGCCCCGCGCACGGCCGCCGACCGGCCGCTCGTGGTGCCGCGCGGCGCGGCGAACTTCGCCTTCCTCGGCCAGTACACCGAGGTCCCGGAGGACGTCGTCTTCACCGTGGAGTACTCGGTGCGCGGCGCCATGCACGCCGTGTACGAGCTGTTCGGCGTCGACCGCGAGATCCCCGGCATCCACCACGCCCTGGCCGACCCGCGCAGCGCCTTCGGTGTGCTGCGGGCCGCGCTGGTGTGAGCCATGGCCGCGCGGACCCGGCCGGGCGACGCCGCCGGGGCGCCCCGCGAAGGGCCCTTCGGCGGCGCGGCAGGCCACCGGGGCAGCGGCAGGGGCCGACCGGCCCTATCCCGGCCGGGTCCGCGCGGGGACGATGGCCTGGTGCAACAGAACGACGGCTTTCGCGCGCTCGACCGGGAGGCCTGCCTGCGCCTGCTGGCAGGGGTGCCGGTCGGCCGGGTCGTGTACACCAAGCAGGCGCTCCCCGCGGTCCTCCCCGTCAACTTCTGCCTCGACGCGGATTCCGCCGTGCTGCTGCGCACCTCGGCCGGTTCGGACCTGGTGCGCGCCATCGACGGTGCCGTGGTCGCCTTCGAGGCGGACGAGTTCGACGCGGCGACCCGCTCGGGCTGGAGCGTGGTCGTCACCGGCCGCGCCGTGCTGCTGCCCGGCACCGACGGCCGCGAACTCCCCGGCGGCCCGGACTCCTGGATGCCGGTCCGCGACGACGTGCTCGTGCGGATCGACTCCGAGGTGGTCACCGGGCGTGAGCTGACCGGTGCCTGAGCGCCCTCAGTGGGCCGTCCAGCCGCCGTCCAGGACCAGGGACGTACCGGTGACGAAGGACGCCTGGGGGCTGCACAGGTAGGCCACGGCCTCGGCGACCTCCTCCGGTTCGATCAGCCGGCGCAGCGCGCTGTCCTTCAGCAGCACCTCGGACAGTACCCGCTCCTCGGGGATGCCGTGGGCCTGCGCCTGGTCGGCGATCTGCTTCTCCACCAGGGGGGTGCGGACGTAGGCCGGGTTCACGCAGTTGGAGGTGACGCCGTGCGCGGCGCCCTCCAGCGCGGCCGTCTTGGACAGGCCCTCCAGTCCGTGCTTGGCGGCGACGTACGCGGACTTGAACGCCGAAGCGCGCAGCCCGTGCACCGAGGACACGTTGACGATCCGGCCCCAGCCCCGCGCGTACATGTGCGGCAAGGCGCCGCGCACCAGGCGGAAGGGCGCCTCCAGCATCACGGTCAGCACCGTATGGAAGACGTCCGGCGGGAATTCCTCGATGGGGCGCACCAGTTGCAGCCCCGCGTTGTTGACCAGCACATCGGTGCCGGCCGCCGCCGTCTCGGCCGCGTCCAGGTCGGTCAGGTCGAGCGGGTGCGGGACGACGGTGCCCGCGAGGTCCGGGGTCCGCCGCGCCTCCTCGGCGAGCGCGGCGAGCCCCGTCGCGTCCCGGTCGACGGCTCTCACCCGTGCCCCGGCGGCCGCGAGACGCAGGGCGCAGGCGCGGCCGATACCGCTCGCGGCACCGGTGACGAGGGCGGTGCGGCCGGCCAGATCGAGGGCGAGGGGCTGGATGGGGGAGGTCATGGGCCGACCCTAACGAAGGCGGCCGACGCCGGGGAGGGGCCCGGCCGTGTCCGGTCTCAGCCGAGCGTGGCCGGCTCGAACCAGGTGGGCTCCTCGGTCAGGGCCCGCTTGATCCGGGTGAGCGAGAACTCGTTCAAGCCGGGCAGCGCGTCCACCGCGAACCAGCCGACCTCCAGCGACTCGTCGTCGTTGACCCGCGCCTCGCCGCCCACCGCCCGGCAGCGGAAGGTGATGTCCATGTACTGGCAGACGTCCCCGTTGCCGTACGTGACCGGCCGGAGCGCCTGGACCAGGACGATCCGCTCGGGCCGGCACCGTACCGCCGTCTCCTCGAAGACCTCCCGCACCGCGCAGTCCGCGGGCTGCTCGCCCGGCTCCGGGATGCCGCCGATCACCGACCATTTCCGGGTGTCGGTGCGCCGGCCGAGCAGCACCCTGCCCTCGTCGTCGAAGACGATCGCCGTCACTCCGGGCAGCCAGAGCAGCTGGTGTCCGGCCGAGGCACGCAGGGTGCGGATGAAGTCAGGTGTAGCCATGGGACCGACCCTAACCGGCCGCTCCCCCGCTCCGGCGCAGGTCCGGATCGGGTACGGCGGCCGGTCGGGCAGGACGATCAGGTGGGTACGGCGACTGGTCGGGTACGGCGACCAGGGGGTACGGCGCCTACGCCTCGGCGGTGCGCCGGGCCCGCAGTCCGGAGCCGACGGCCCACCCGATGCCGCCCGCGGCGACGAGCACGAGCGCCAGCTCCGGCAGGATGCCCAGCTCGGTCGCGGGCGTGGTGGAGGTGCGCAGCGGCACCTTCTGCTCCAGGTAGGCGGGCACGAACATGCCGGTCTTCTGGGTGATCTTCCCGTCCGGCATGATGATCGCACTGACGCCGCTGGTCACCGGGACGGTCACGGTGCGGCTGTGCTCGACGGCGCGGATCCGGGACATGGCGAGCTGCTGGTAGGTCATCTCGCTGCGGTCGAAGGTCGCGTTGTTGCTGGGCACGGAGATCATCTCGGCGCCGTGCGTCACGGTGTCCCGCACGTCCCAGTCGAAGGCGGCCTCGTAGCAGGTGGCGAGCCCGACCTTGGCGCCGTCCATGTCGAACACGCCCGGCTTGGTGCCCCGGCTGAAGTCCTGGCGGAGCATGGTGGTCCAGTCCTTGTTGATGGCCCCCACGAGCCCGCGCAGCGGCATGTACTCGCCGAACGGCTGGATCTGCCGTTTGTCGTACGTCTGCGTCGGGCCCTTGGCCGGGTCCCACAGGATCTGCTCGTTGAGCTGCTTGCCGTCCCGGTCCACTACGGCGCCCACCGAGATGGGCACGCCGATCGCCTGCGATGCCTCGTCGATGACGGCGGCGGCGTCCGGGTCGTTGAAGGGGTCGAGGTCGGAGGAGTTCTCCGGCCAGAGCACGAAGTCGGGCTTGGGGACCTTGCCCGCCTTGACGTCGGCGGCGAGCTTGAGGGTCTCCTTCACATGACGGTCGAGCACGGCGCGGCGCTGGGCGCTGAACTCCAGGCCCTCGCGCGGCACATTGCCCTGGATCACGGCGACCGTCCGGGTGCCGTCCTCGGCCTTGTCGCTGACCAGGCCGCGCGCGGCGAGGGCGCCGGCCACCGGTACGGCCACGCTGAGCAGCGCGGCGGCGGCCGCGGCGCGGCGCACGGTGCGCGAGCGGCGCCGTTCGGCGATCAGCCGGGCCGCCTCGTACAGGCCGAAGCCGCACAGGACGACCGCGAAGCCCAGCACGGGGGTGCCGCCGACCGCGGCGAGCGGCAGGAAGACGCCGTCCGCCTGCCCGAACGCGATCTTCCCCCAGGGGAAGCCCCCGAAGGGCACGCGCGCCCGTACGGCCTCGCCGGTGATCCAGACCGCCGCGGCCCACACCGGCCAGGCGGGCAGCCGGGACACGGCGGCGATGCCCACGCCGACCAGGGCGATGAAGACGGCCTCCACCGCGACCAGGGCCAGCCAGGGCAGGCGGCCGACCTCCACGCCGGTCCACACCAGCAGGGGCAGCAGGAAACCGAGCCCGAAGAGGTAGCCGAGCCCGAGCGCCGCCTTCCAGCGGCGCCCCCGCAGCACCCACCCGAACCCGGCGAACGCGGGCAGGGCCAGCCACCACAGGGGCCGCGGCGGGAAGCTGACGTAGAGCAGCACTCCGCACAGGGCGGAGGCGACGGCCGGGACCAGGCGCGCCAGCCGGCGGCGCAGCCCGCCGGGCGCGGGGGACGGCCGGAGCTGGTCCGGCTGGTCCACGGAAGTTGCGGTGACGGTCACGCGGGTGAGTGTACGGCCGCTGACCTCGGCGTCGACAGCCGCGGTCCGCGGCCGGCCGACGCCCCGCCGGGCGCCGCTGCGGAGCCGCCGGGGGCCTCGCTTGCGCGCGGGCACGCTGCCGGGACCGGTCGGTGTTCCGCTAGGCCGCCGTCCCCGGTGTGATCGACCGCAGCCGTGCCCTGATCACCCGGACCGCGGATTCCGCGTTGTCGACGGTGACGGTGAAGGTGTGTCCGTCCCAGAGGCTGAGCACGATGCCCTCGCCCCGGCGGACGACGACCGCGGTGCCCTTCTCGGGGCGCCAGCGGTAGCCCCAGCCGCCCCATTGCCGGGGGGTCACCAGGGCGGTGAAGTCGGCGCCCGCGACATGGGAGAGCGGGATGCGCCGGCGCGGCAGTCCGGCGTGGCCGCAGCGCACCTCGACGCACTCCCGGTCGAGTCTGAGATCGACGTGGACGAAGGCGAGGGTGCCGAAGATGACCAGCAGTCCGGCCGCGATGCAGCCAACCACGGACATCGTCAGGGCGGTGATCCCGGACGTCCACGCGGAGTCCACGGCCAGCTTGATCCCCAGGGCCAGGCAGGCCGCCCCGGCCAGGGCCAGCAGCCACTGCACCCGGTTGGTGGCGCGTCCGGTCCAGATCTCGGGGGTGAAATCGTCCTCGGTACGGGGCTGGTCCCTCATGAGTACGAGGTTACTCAGGAATCCCGGTGCGAGTACCGCCTCTCGGGCCGCGTCCGCCCCCGCGCGGCCCTGGCCGGCCAAGGGTGAGCGGGTCAGGTGCGGTCGGCGAAGGGGCTCACCGCGGGCAGCAGCCGCCCCTCGGCGTAGTGCAGCGCCGCCGCCGGCAGCTCGCCTTCCCGGCCGCTGAGCAGCACCGTGAGGGTGCCGTCCGCGGGCGCATCGCAGGCGGGCGGTTCACCCAGTCGGCGCAGTGCCTGCGCGGCCACGGCGCCCGCGGAGCCGTGCAGGACCAGCGGGGCCGCGCCGGGGCGCTGCACGGCGGCGCGGATGCGCTCGGCGACCAGCTCGTAGTGGGTGCAGCCCAGGACGACGGTGGTCACCTCGGCCGGTGTGAGCGCGGCCGCCGCGGCGACGGCCGCCTCGATCGCCGCCTCGTCCGCGTGTTCGATGGCCTCGGCGAGACCCCAGCACGGCACCTCGGTCACCGGCACGCCGTCCGCGAAGTCCGCGATGAGTCCGCGCTGGTAGGCGCTGCCGGTGGTGGCGGGGGTCGCCCAGATCGCGAAGGGTCCGCCGCCGGCCGCGGCCGGCTTGATCGCCGGGACGGTGCCGATCACCGGGACGCCGGGCTCCAGGCGGGCGCGCAGCGCGGGCAGGGCGTGCACGCTGGCCGTGTTGCAGCCGACGATCAGCGCGTCGGGCCGGCGGGCCGCGGCGGCCTCGGCGACGTCGAGCGCACGCTGGGTGAGGTCCTCGGGGGTGCGCGGTCCCCAGGGCATGCCGTCGGGGTCCAGGGAGAGGACGAGATCCGCGTCGGGCCGCAGGCGTCGTACCGCGGCGGTGGCCGCGAGCAGACCGATTCCGGAGTCCATGAGCGCGATCTTCACCCGGCCACGATAGACGATCCGCTCATGTGAACGGCTCGGGTGGGGCAGACTGCGCCCGTGAGCGCCTTCCTGTGGATCACCGTCGTCTCGCTGGCCGCCTGGTGCTGGCTGCTGCTGTGCCAGGGCTTCTTCTGGCGCACCGACGTCCGGTTGCCGCGCCGCCGGGAACCGGACGCGTGGCCGTCGGTCTGCGTGGTCGTACCGGCCCGTGACGAGGCCGCCGTGCTGCCCGCGAGCCTGCCGTCGCTGCTCGCGCAGGACTATCCGGGGCGGGCCGAGGTCTTCCTGGTGGACGACGGCAGCACGGACGGCACCGGGGAGCTGGCCCGCGCGCTGTCCGGACGGCACGGCGGGCTGCCGCTCACCGTGGGTTCGCCGGGCGAGCCGCCCGCGGGCTGGACCGGCAAGCTGTGGGCGGTGCGGCACGGCATCGCGCTGGCCCGCGCGCGCGAGCCGGAGTACCTGCTGCTGACGGACGCGGACATCGCGCACGCCCCGGACAGCCTGCGGGAACTGGTCGCGGCGGCCGAGGGCGGCGGCTTCGACGTGGTCTCGCAGATGGCGCGGCTGCGGGTGGAGAGCCGCTGGGAGCGGCTGGTGGTCCCGGCGTTCGTGTACTTCTTCGCGCAGCTGTACCCCTTCCGCTGGATCGGCCGGGAGGGTTCGCGCACGGCGGCCGCGGCGGGCGGCTGCGTCCTGCTGCGCGCCGGCATGGCCGAAAAGGCGCGGATCCCGGATGCCATCCGGCACGCGGTCATCGACGACGTCGCCCTCGCCCGCGCGGTCAAGGGCGCGGGCGGCCGGGTCTGGCTGGGGCTGGCCGACCGGGTGGACAGCGTCCGGCCGTATCCGCGGCTGCACGACCTGTGGCGGATGGTCTCGCGCAGCGCCTACGCCCAGCTGCGGCACAACCCGCTGCTGCTGCTCGGCACGGTGGCCGGGCTCGCGCTGGTGTATCTGGTGCCGCCTGTGGCCGTGGTCGCGGGCGCGGCGGCGGGCAGCGCGCCGGTGGCCGCCGCCGGCGCGCTGGCGTGGGCGGTGATGGCGGGCACGTACGTGCCGATGCTGCGGTATTACCGGCAGCCGCTGTGGCTGGCCCCGCTGCTGCCGGGCACCGCGTTCCTGTACCTGCTGATGACGGTGGACTCGGCCGTGCAGCACTACCGGGGGCGCGGGGCCGCCTGGAAGGGCCGTACGTACGCCCGTCCCGGCGCGGTGCCCGACGAGGGCTGAGTCACTTGCGGCCGGGCGTCCAGTTCATGCCCCAGCCGTAGGCGTGGTCGATGGTCCGCTGCGGGCTCACCCCGCGCTCCGGTACGAGGTAGCGGGCCTCGCGCCGGACGACGAGATCGCCGCCCGTGTTGGTGATCAGGGCGAGCGCGCACACGGTGGAGGGGACCGTGCACTCGTCCAGCGAGAAGTCGACGGGGGCGCCGTACTGCGGCTGGAGGGTGACGGTGGCGTGCAGTCCGGCGAAGGACGTCGCGCCCTCGTAGACGGTGACGAAGACGAGGACGCGGCGCAGCTTTGCCAGGTGGTCCAGGTTGACGGTGAGGTTCTCGCCGCTCGTCACCGCACCGGTGCGGTCGTCGCCGTCGAGATGGATGTACGGCGGCCGGTGCAGCGAGCCGAAGGAGTTGCCGAGCGCCTGGACGACCCCCTTGCGGCCGTCGGCGAGTTCGTACAGGGCGCACAGGTCGAGGTCGAGGTCCCCGGAACCGCCGCCGCCCCAGCGGGCGCCCCAGCCGGAAACCTGTTTGCGTGTCCCCCAGTTGAGGTTCACCCGCATGACGCCCGAGGTACCGCCCTGCTTCGCCAGCGAGACGGAGGGGGCGGCCTTGGTGAGGGTGACTTTGGCGAGGCGGACGGGCGGCGCGGCGGGGGCAGGGGGCGGTGGCGCGGCGGTCACGCGGGTCCAGGCGGGGGGTGGTGGTGCGTCGGCCAGGGGTGCCGGGGCGGGCGGCACCGGCGCGGGTGGGGGTGGTGCGTGCTGCGGCTCGTCCACGGTGATGCCGAACTCCGTGGCCAGGCCCTCCAGTCCGCTGTCGTAGCCCTGGCCGACGGCGCGGAACTTCCAGCCGCCCTGGCGGCGGTAGAACTCGCCGAGCAGGAAGGCGGTCTCGACACTCGCGCCGGGGCTGTCGAAGCGGGCGACGAGCCGCCCGGTCGCGGGGTCGGTCACCTCGATGTACAGGTCCGGGACCTGCCCGAACGTGCCGCCGTCCGCCGAGGCGGCGAGGACGATCCGCTCGACCGCGCCCTCCACGCGCGCGAGATCGACGGACAGGGTGTCGACGACGAGCGCGCCCTCGGTCCGCTTGCCCTCGTGGCGCACCGCCCCCGAGGGGTGGACGGGCTGGTTGTAGAAGACGAAGTCCGCGTCGGAGCGGACCTTTCCGGCGGCGAGCAACAGCGCGGAGGCGTCCGTGTCGGGCACTCCGGGCCCCTGCCGCCGACCCAGTTCGACCCGCAGCGCGGTGGCCGGAACCGGTGTGTTCGATCCCTTCGGCATTGACATGTCGACCCCCTCGCCTCCCCGCCCGCGTGTCCGCGGACGCCCGGTTCATCCCCGCATGCCCAATCTATGCCCGGCACCGCCGAACTCCCATGGGCCGCGCACGCGAAGACCCGTGAAGATCGCTGGTCGACCGCCGGTAACCCGGCCCGGAAATCCGTTCCTTACATGATCCATACGTGAACCGCTGCCCTTTTTCGACAACTTCGCTCGTATTGAGGATCCCCGGTCACCGCCGACACGGAAA
Organism: Streptomyces sp. NPDC043952; assembly: GCF_056435325.1. NCBI lineage: Bacteria > Bacillati > Actinomycetota > Actinomycetes > Kitasatosporales > Streptomycetaceae > Streptomyces > Streptomyces sp. NPDC043952. The sequence continues at coordinate 28,839 of NZ_JBWKES010000046.1, read as the reverse complement.
ACAACCCTCTTATCGGTCTCCCCAACCAGCACATCGTGGGCTTAACTTATGTGCCATGACCTCCCCCCGCTCCACCTATGGCGGCGGCTATTACTCCGCCTCCTTCCGGGACACTCCGATCTACGACTCCCTCGTGGCCGAGCGGGGCACCCCGCAGATCGCCCCGATCCGGGTCCCCGCCGCCTACGACATGGGCAGCAGCCTTCCCGCCCTGCCGTCGGCCCTCCCCGCCCTCCCGGCCGCGCCCTCCCCGCAGCCCCAGGCCCCCGGCTACGGCTACCCGCAGCAGCCACAGCCGGCCCCGTTCCAGCAGGCGCCCACGGCGTACATCCCGCAGCAGGCGAGCGCCCCGCGCGGCTATCCCGGCCCGCAGGCCCCGCAGCAGCAGCGCCCGATGGCACCCGGCACCGGCTACGAGGCGATGCGCCCGGCCGCGCCGCGCCCCGTGCAGGCGCCGTACCAGGACCCGTACAACCACCCCCAGCAGCGGGGATACTGATCGAAGCGCCCCCGCTGTCGGTGGCACCTGGCACGATGGCGGTATGGACATCGCCGAAGTGCAGTCGATCCACCTCTACCCGGTCAAGGCGTTCCGGGGCCTGGCGGCCGACGCGGCCGCGGTGGAGCCCTGGGGGCTGGCCGGAGACCGGCGCTGGGCGCTGATCGACGCCGGGGGGAAGGTCGTCACCCAGCGGGAGCAGCCGCGTCTCGCCCTGGCCGCCGCCGAGCCCCTGGCCGGCGGCGGTCTGCGTCTGTCGGCGGCCGACCGGGCGGCGGTGACCGTCGAGGTCCCGGAGCCCGAGGGCACCGTGCCGGTGCACATCTTCGGGCAGAAGGTGGAAGCGGTGCCGGCCGCCGCCACCGCGCACGCCTGGTGCAGCGCCTATCTCGACCAGGACGTGCGCCTGGTCCATCTGGACGACCCGGCCACCCGCCGCCCCGTAGACCCCGACTACGCGCTGCCGGGCGAGACGGTCAGCTTCGCCGACGGCTACCCCCTGCTCGTCACCGCATCGGCCTCGCTCGACGCCCTCAACTCCCTGATAGCCGAGGGCCGTCACGCCGGGGAGGGGCCGCTGCCCATGAACCGGTTCCGGCCCAGTGTCGTGGTGTCCGGCACCGAGGCATGGGCGGAGGACGCATGGGCGCGCATCTCCATCGGCGAGGTCGTCTTCCGCGTGGCGCGCACCTGCGGGCGCTGCGTGGTGACCACCACCGACCAGGGCACCGCCGCGCGCGGCCGTGAGCCGCTGTACACACTGGCCCGGCATCGCCGCTTCGGCAGCAGTCTCGTCTTCGGGCAGAACGTCGTTCCGCTCACCCGCGGCACCGTGCGGGTCGGCGACCCGGTGCGGGTGCTGGAGCGGGCGTGAGCCGGTAGCCGGTAGCCGGTAGCTGGTAGCTGGTAGCTGGTAGCTGGTAGCTGGTAGCTGGTAGCTGGTAGCGCCAAGGCTGGTGGTCCGGGGGGTCGGCTTTCGCGATCGGGGAACCCTGGTGGCGTTCCCGGTCGTTGGGGTGACATGAGAAATGCGTGAGACGTCGCGGTCGCGACCGGCCGCGGGGGACGTGGGGGGTGGTGAGATGCGTGCAGTCACGGGTCTGTGGCGCTGGAGACGCAATCCGCTGTGCCGCGCGACCGATCTGGCCGAGGCGTGGGTGGCGCTGGCGGCCCTGGTACTGATCACCGTGGTGGCGCCCTTGACCGGCGCACTGGTCGGCTTCCTCACCGAGGACTCGCTCCAGCGTGCCGCGCGGGTGGAGCAGCACACCCACCACCTGGTCACCGCCACCGTGGTGCGACCGCTGGGCCGGGCACCCGAGAGCGACCCCGACACCACCGGCGTGCACGAGACCCGCAGCCGCGTCGTCGCCGACTGGTCCGCGCCGGACGGCACCGCGCAGCACGGCCCGGTCCTCGCCGACCTCAAGTCCCCGCACACCGGTGACCACTTCGGGCTCTGGACGGATCCGCGGGGCCGAATAACGACCCGCCCGCTGGACTCCGTCACGGCCACGACCCACGCCGTCCTGGCCGGATTCGGCGCCGCCCTGCTGGCCGCCGCCCTGATCGAGGCCGCCCGGCGGCTCACCGTCTGGCGCATGGTCCGCCGCCGGTACGCCCGCTGGGACCAGGCCTGGAACCGGGCCGGCCCGGACTGGGGCAAGGCGGGCACCGGCAGCTGACCGGGGGCGGGCTGTGGTCAACCCACCCCGGACGCACACGCTACGGTGGACCGGCCGAAGCGCTTTCGGCGACGACCCGCAGGCGGCGGCACGTCAGGACTCGCAGCAGGCGGGGACGCGAACGGGCAGGCCCGGCGGCCGGGCCCGCTCACGGACCCGGCACCGGCAGCGCCGCCCGGACGGGGCGCCGGCCGTCAGCGGCCATCAGTACGACGAGGTGGGGGCAGAGCAACGCCATGGCACAGGGCACGGTCCAGGTGACGCACACCGGCACCTCGCGGTGGCGGCGCCGCACGGGTGAGTACGCATCGCTCGCCGCCGCCCTGGAGGCCGCCGCCGACGGCGACGTCCTCACCGTCGCCCCCGGCACCTACCGGGAGAACCTGGTGATCCAGCGGGCGGTGACGCTCCGCGGGCCGGACGGCTCTCCCGGCTCGGTGCGGATCGCCCCGGTGGACGGGGTGCCGCTGACCGTGCGGGCCTCGGCCGTGGTGCACGACCTGCATGTGGAGGGCCAGGACGCGGCGGCGCCCGCGCTGCTGGTCGAGGAGGGCACGCCCGAGCTGATGGACGTGCGGATCGTGACCCGCTCGGCCGTCGGCGTGGAGGTGCGCGGCGCGGCCCGGCCGACCGTGCGCCGGCTGACCGTGGACAACCCGGCCGGCATCGGCATCGCCGTACTCGACGGCGGCAGCGGGGTGTTCGAGGAGTGCGAGATCGTGGCGGCCGGACAGGCGGGCGTGGCGGTGCGCGGCGGCGGCCATCCGCGCCTGGAGCGCTGCCGGGTGCACCACGCCTCCGGCACCGGGCTCACCGTGACCGGCGAGAACTCCTCGCTGGAGGCGGTCGGTTGCGAGATCTACGAGGTCCGCGGCTCCGGCGTCCAGGTCACCCAGCGGGCCGCCGCGCAGCTGACCGACTGCGATGTGCACCGCACCACCGCCGACGGCGTCACCCTGGACACGGACGCGGTGCTCACGCTGGAGGACTGCCGGATCCACGACATCCCGGAGAACGCGGTCGATCTGCGCTCGCGTTCGGTGCTCACGCTGACCCGGACCACCGTCCGGCAGTTCGGGCGCAACGGGCTCTCCGTGTGGGACCCCGGCACCCGTGTGGACGCCAACCAGTGCGAGATCTTCGACAGCACCGGTGACTATCCGGCGGTGTGGGTGAGCGACGGCGCCACCGCGGTGCTGGACTCCTGCCGGGTGCACGACGTGCCGGACGCGCTGTTCGTGCTGGACCGCGGTTCGCGCGCGGACGTGGTGGACAGCGACCTGTCCCAGGTGCGCAACACGGCCGTGTCGGTGAGCGACGGCGCGACCGCGCAGTTGGACGACTGCCGGATCAGGGACGCGGCGACCGGCGCCTGGTTCCGGGACCACGGCAGCGGCGGCACCCTGAACAACTGCACGGTGGACGGCACCCAGACCGGGGTGATCGTCACCAAGGGCGCCGACCCGACCATCGAGCGCTGCACCGTCGACTCCCCCGCCGAGGCCGGGTTCTACGTCTCCGCGGGCGGCCGGGGCAGCTTCCTGAACTGCCGGGTCAGCGGGAGCGGCGGCTACGGCTTCCATGTGATCGACGGCTGCCGCACCACGCTGCGCAAGTGCCGCACCGAGCGCTGTGCGCGCGGAGGCTACGAGTTCGCCGAGGGCGGCGGCCCGGACGCCGGGTCCGGGTCGGGCCCGGTCGTGGAGGACTGCACCAGCGACGAGAGCGGCAGCCTGCGGCCCCCGGCGCCGCGGGAGACGGCCGTGCAGACGGTGTCGCACTCCACCGGGCTGCTCGGTTCGATCCCCGGCCAGCGCAGCACCGAGCCGGAGCCGCCGGTCACCGCGCCGCAGCCGGTGGAGCCGCCGCGTACGTCGAAGGACGTGCTCGGGGAACTCGACGCGCTGGTGGGCCTGGAGAGCGTCAAGCGCGAGGTGCGGGCGCTGACCGACATGATCGAGGTGGGCCGGCGGCGGCAGCGGGCGGGGCTCAAGGCCGCCTCCGTCAAGCGGCATCTGGTCTTCACCGGCTCCCCCGGCACCGGCAAGACGACGGTCGCCCGGCTGTACGGCGAGATCCTCGCCTCCCTCGGTGTGCTGGAGAAGGGCCATCTGGTCGAGGTGTCCCGTGTCGACCTGGTCGGCGAGCACATCGGCTCCACCGCGATCCGCACCCAGGAGGCGTTCCAGCGGGCGCACGGCGGGGTGCTGTTCATCGACGAGGCGTACGCGCTGTCGCCTCAGGACGCCGGGCGTGACTTCGGCAAGGAGGCCATCGACACGCTGGTGAAGCTGATGGAGGACCAGCGGGACGCGGTGGTGGTGATCGTCGCCGGGTACACGGCGGAGATGGAGCGCTTCCTGTCCGTCAACCCCGGTGTGGCGTCCCGTTTCTCCCGCACCATCACGTTCGGCGACTACGGTCCTCAGGAGCTGCTGCGGATCGTGGAACAGCAGGCCGACGAGCACGAGTACCGACTCGCCCCCGGCACCGCCGAGGCCCTGCTCACCTACTTCACCACCCTCCCGAAGGGCCCCGCGTTCGGAAACGGCCGCACCGCCCGCCAGACCTTCGAGGCCATGGTCGAACGCCACGCGAGCCGCGTCGCCCAGCTCCCCGACCCGACCACCGACGACCTGACCCTGCTGTACCCGGAGGACCTGCCGGAACTGCCTTGAGCCCCGCGCTCTCCGCGCGGGCGTCAGGTCGCCGACTCCCCGCGTGGGGTGGGGAGTTCCGCGCGCAGGCGGGCCAGCAGCCGTGCCCGTACTTCGGCGAAGACCGGGTCGGCCTGGTAGTCGGAGTGGCCGAGGATCGGGGTCGGGAGCGGGTGCTCGGGGGTGCGGCCGTAGGCGAGGGGGTCCCGCAAGGGCGGCTGGTCCACGGGGGGCCGGCCGTCGGCGGGCAGGCGGACCGGGCCGCCGATCGGGTCGGTGCGGCGGTAGAGGTTGCTCCAGCAGGCGATGTCGCGGTGCAGCCCGGCGAGCGCGGCGGGCCCGAAGTGGGCCGGGAACCAGCGGCCGTACAGCCGCTCCAGCGGTGAGCCGTACGTCAGCAACGCGACCCGCGACCGGGCGGCCGGGGGCAGCTGCCAGGCGGCCGCGGCGGCGAGCACGCTGCCCTGGGAGTGGCCGGAGAGCACCAGCCGGCCCCCGGTCGCCCCGGTCCAGGTCGCCATCCGCCAGGTCAGGTCGGGCACCGCGCGCTCGGCGTAGCAGGGGGGCGCGAAGGGGTGTGCGGCGCGCGGCCAGAACGTGCCGACGTCCCACAGGATGCCGACGGTACGCCGGGCGCCGCGGTCCTTGTAGGCGCGCCGCCCCCAGGTCACGAACAGCAGGAAACCGAGCCCGACCAGCCATGAGCCGAGCCCCTGCGAGACTCCGGCGGCGATCCGTACGGCGGCGACCGTGCCGCTCGCCGCGCTGTCCGGCGTCTTTCCGCCGGCCAGGGCCCCGGCCAGCGCCCCGCCGCCCAGCACCAGGGTGGCGGCGCAGAGCACGGTGAGGACGAGCGGGGCGCGGTCGGTGAGCGCGGCCATGGCACGGGCGTGGGCGATGGCGCGGGTACGGGCCGGGTCCTCGGGCTCCCCCGGATGCTCCCGGCGTACGCGGGCGCGTTCGGCACGGGCGAGCCGGGCGGTGCCGGCGGCGAGCCGGAGCGCCGGCACCAGCAGCACCGCGAGCAGCGGCGGGATCATGGACCCCTGCCAGGTCAGCGACACCGGCGGCCCCGCGATGACGCCCCCGCCCAGCCAATCGGCCGCCCGCTGAGCCACCCCACCGGACATCACCCCACCCAGCGCACAGGCGAGCAACACGGTCGCCGGCCCACCGAGACCATGGGGGCCGGGGCGGGGGGTGGCGGGGCGCTGGGATTCGGGGCCGTCAGCGCGTCCCTCCCTCCCACGGCGCTCCCCCGCACCCCTGCGGTCCATCCGCCACGCCACCACCCCGAGCACCACCACCAGCGCGCCCTGGGCCAACATCAGGCCGCCGAAGGCGGGGTCTCCCGGCAGGCGGCCGGTCGAGTGCCAGGTGGGGCGGGACCAGCCGGTGTAGAGGGCGGCGAGGAGGAGCAGGGCGAGCGCGGCCAGCGGCAGGAGCCGTACCAGGTGCCGGTCGAGTTCCTGGTCGACGCGGTGTTCCGCGCGGCCCCGGCGGCACACCACGGCCACCGCCGCGCCCGCTCCGGCCGGCAGCAGGACGGTCAGCAGCCAGCCGAGGGCGTCCAGCGCAACGGGCCCGCCGGGCCGGTGGTCGAAGCGGACCGCCGGTGTGGCGAGGGCGGTGGCGATGGTCAGCAGCCCGGCCGCCGTGTGGGCGGCACGCAGCCGGGCCACCAGCCGGCGCCCGTACCAGAAGCCGGGCCGCGCCAACGCGCTGTCGTCGGGGTCCGCCGCCGGTTCCGGGCCCCGGAGCAGCGGGCGGTGGGACTCGTACGCGCTCCATGTGCGGTGCGCGAGGTACCAGAGCAGCAGCACCAGCCCGCCCGGCACCAGCGCCGCGAGCGCGAGCCGCCGTCCCGGTTGGGACCACCAGCCGCCGGACGTGCCGAGCAGCGCCGCCCACCGCCGTACGCCGGGGCCGCCGGCCGCGTCCGGGGTGAGGAAGGCCAGCCAGAAATGCCGCCGGGCGCAGGCTGGCGCGCCGGCGCACTGCCAGGCCACCAGGTCCAGGGCCACCTCGCACGCGGCCGCCACCAGCAGCACCGTGAGGGTGAGGGCGGCCAGCCGCACCAGCAGGCCGTAGAGCCGGACGGCACGCGGCCGGCCTCCGGCGGGGCGCATCCAGTGGGCGAGGTTGACCACCATGAACGGCAGCAGCAACAGCCACAGGGCGCGGCCCGCGTCCCCGGAGGTGAGGTTGCACCAGACGTACGCCTCCCGCACCGGCTCGCCCCGGTGCTCAGGACCGCCCCGCGCGACGTCCTCGGCACGCCGGAAGAGGGCCGCCGTGTCGTCCCCGGCGACCCGCACGGTGCGCGCGTCGCCCAGCATCTCCTCCGAGGTCGTACCGCCGACCCCGTGCACCAGCAGCTCCAGGTCGGCCGGCTCGGGCGCACGTCCCCCGGCCCGCTGGTCCTGTCCTCCGGGGTGTTCCCGAGCGCGTTCCACACTTCCCCCGCGACGCCGTGCGGCCTGTGTCCGTGCGCGCTTGATGTCCGGTTCCGGCAGGCCGCACACCGCTCGTCACAGAATCTCCCCGATCGGCAGTGCGGCGGCCGCGCCGCCGGGCCGGCCGGCCGCGCGGACCGGGCGGTGCCGCACCCCGCACCGTCCCGTGAAAAGATGGGACGCCCGCACACCCTCGGGACGGCCGGACGCGCTGCTCGTGGCGGGTGCGCCGGGTGTGTGGAACGGCTGGCGGCGAAAGGACCGGAGCGTACGTGAGCGAGAATCAGCACCTCCTCGCGGAGCAGCGCCGTGCCCTGATCCTGGACGAGGTCCGGCGCCGCGGCGGCGCACGGGTCAACGAACTGACCCGCAGGCTCGGGGTGTCGGACATGACCGTGCGCCGTGACCTGGACGCGCTGGCCCGGCAGGGCGTGCTGGAGAAGGTGCACGGCGGCGCGGTCCCGGTGGTCGAGGCGAGCACCCATGAGCCGGGCTTCGAGGCCAAGTCGGGCCTGGAGCTGTCGGCCAAGGAGGACATCGCACGGGCCGCCGCCGCCCTGGTCACCCCCGGTACCGCGATCGCCCTGTCCGGCGGTACGACGACCTACGCGCTCGCCCAGCATCTGCTGGAGGTGCCGGACCTGACCGTGGTGACGAACTCGGTGCGGGTCGCGGACGTGTTCCACGCGGCACAGCGCACCTCGGGGCAGCGGCAGGGCACGGCCACGGTGGTGCTGACCGGCGGGGTGCGCACCCCGTCCGACTCGCTGGTGGGTCCGGTGGCGGACCAGGCGATCGCCGCGCTCCACTTCGATCTGCTGTTTCTCGGCGTGCACGGCATATCGGTGGAGGCGGGCCTGTCCACGCCGAACCTGGCGGAGGCCGAGACCAACCGCCGTCTGGTGCACTCGGCGCGCCGCGTGGTGGTGGTCGCCGACCACACCAAGTGGGGCACGGTGGGCCTGAGTTCGTTCGCCACGCTGGACCAGGTGGACACCCTGGTGACGGACTCGGGGCTGCCGCACGAGACGCGCGCCGAGGCTTCCGAGCATCTGCGGCGGCTGATCGTGGCCGGGGAACCGGACCCCGAGGACGCGGCCGGTGACGACGAGGAACCGGACGGCGACCCCGCGGAACCCGGTGCCGCCACCGAGGACGACTGACACCGCGTCAACTATGCTGCCGGTGACCCTTCCGCACGGAAGCAAGGCTCAACTCCCCATCTCCGTGCGGGACTTCGCGAGGAGGCTGTCCGCCATGGCCCAGCGTCTGCGTCCGGTCGGCCCGGACTTCGTCGACCGCGCGCCCGTACGGCTGGTGTTCGGCCGGGACATGACCGCCGCACCGGAGCTGGTCTACCAGGCGCTCGCCGAGGACGTGGCGAGCATCCCGCAGTGGTTCCCGGCCATGGCCTCCGCCCGGTCGGCGGACGGCGGACGCGATGTCCGGCTGCGCGGCGGCATCCGCTTCAAGGAGACGGTCCTGGTCGCCGAGAAGCCCGAGTTGTACTCGTACCGCGTCGATGTGACCAACACTCCGGGCGCCCGTGCCTGGGTCGAGGAGTGGCGGCTGGTCCCGGCCGGCGGGGGCACCCGGATCCGGGTGGTCTTCGCGCTCGACGGCACCGCCGCGTTCCGCCTCGGCTGCCGGCTGGCCGCGCCGGGCGTGGGGCGCGCCTTCCGGCAGGCGGCCGGCGCGCTGGACCGGCAGCTGACGACCTGACCCACCGCGGCCCGGCTCACCACGACCCGGCTCACCGCAACCCCTGCTCAGCACGGCCCTGTTCACCACAGCCCGGCTCACGCCACGTCACGGGCGTCCGTCACGGGCGTCCGTCACGGAAGAAGCCCCGCCCCCCGATCCTTCTCGCCGGCGACCGCGGAGGCGGACACCAGCGTCGCCGCGGCGAGACTGCCCCAGAGGGCGGCCGGGCCGCGCGCGGCGAGAGCGGTGATGACCGCCGGGGAGACGGCGAGGCCGAAGCCCGTGGAGAGCTGGAAGCGGGCGAGGGCGCGGCCCAGCACATGGGCCGGGGCGAGGGCGGTGACGAGCGCGGTGGCGCTGCCGGCGTAGACGATCTCGCCGAGGGTGCAGACCACGGACACCGCGGCGACGGCCGGGGCGCTCCAGCCGTGTCCCAGTGAGGTGGCCGCGAGGAAGCCGAGGTACGACGCGGCGAGCACCACGCCGGCCAGGGCCAGCACGGTCCGCCGGGAGAAGCGGGACAGCAGGACGGTGACCGGAACCTGCAAGGTGACCACCAGGACCGTGTTGGCCACGAAGATGGCCGCCGACCACACCGGGGACGCGTGCGCCTGTGTCACCAGGATGAGCGGGAGCGCGATCTCGGGGACGTTGAGGCAGAAGACGTAGACCACGTTGGCGGCCAGCAGCACACCCATCCGGGGTGCGGGCCCGTCCGTCCTGTCCTCGGCCGGGGCGGCGGCCGGTTGCGCGCGCAGACGGACCGACCATGCCAGGGCCGCCGCGACGAGACAGGCGAGCCCGGTGAGGGCGGCCAGCGCCCGCAACGCGCTGGTGCCGCCCGCCAGGCACACGGTGGCAAGCAGGGCGCCCGCGCCCAGACCGGCGTTGCGCAGGGCACGGGCGCCCGCGAGAGCGGCGTCGCGTTCGCGGCCGTGGGCGACCGTGGCCACCAGGGCCGCGTGGGCGGCCGGCCATGCCTGATTGCCGGTGCCGAGGAAGAGTGCCGCCGCCGCGAACATCCCCACGTGCCCCGCCGGGGCGGCCAGCAGCAGCGCCACGCCCACCACCCGCACCAGCATCGACGCCGCCACGACGGTGCTGCGTGCGCCCCGGTCCAGCCAGCGGCCGACGCCGGGCACGCACACCAGGCCCCCGACGACGCCGGCCGTCATGGCGATGCCGGTGGCCGGCGCGGACAGCCGCAGCACGGTCACCCCGTAGAGCAGCAGGAAGGGCCGCAGCAGGCCGGTGCCGAGCGCGTCCACGACCAGGGCGACGGCATAGCGGGAGCCTCCGGAGGCACGGACGAGGGCGCGCGGCCCGAGCCGCGGCCGGAGCGTGGTGGTTGCCATGGCGTCAACGGTGCGTGCGGTCGCCGTACCGGCCACGCCGGTTGACGGACACCGTCAACCGACGCGTTCGCCGGCCGTCCGACCGGCGATGATGACGGGATGACGTTGAGGATCGACATCGGCGGAATGCCGTCCGGGCGGCTGCGGTTCGCCGCCTCCCCGCTGGCCGAGCTGACCGCGATGCTGCACGTGCTCGCCGAACCCGGCCACCACCCGCGGCTCGCCGGCTGGGCGGCGGACGTCTGGGCCGGTCTGCGGCCGGAGCTGGCCGAGCGGCTCAGGGAGGCGGAGTTCCTCTGGCGTTCCTCACGCGCCGACTTCCTGGTCCCCGCCCGTCCCCGGCCCACCCTCGCCAAGGAGTTGGACGAGGTGGACCGGATCGACGACGAGACCTATGTGACCGCCGCGCTCATCACCACCTGCGGCAGCAACCGGGTCCACTTCGCCGCGCCGTCGCCGCTCGCCGACGCGACGGCGCGGGAGCGGGCCCTGAACCTGGCGCAGGCCCGCGGCGCGCTCCAGGAGGCCTTCGCGGAACGGCTGCTCGCGGACCCGGCCGCCGTACGGGCACGGGTGCGGCACACCCTCGAACAGTGCGCCGACGCTTTCTTCACCGCCGCCTGGACGGGCGTCGCCGCGCGACTCGCCACCGATCTGCGGCTGAAGAACGACCTGCTGAAGCGCCAGGGCATCGGCGCGGCACTCGCGTCGGTCTCCAGCGCCGTCACCCTGGCGCCGGACGGCGGCCATATCGTCGTGGACAAGCTCCAGGACAACGCGACGTCCGCCCACGGCACGGGGGTCACCTTCCTCCCCAGCGTCTTCGGCAGCCCGCACCTGGTGGTGGTCCACGCGCCCGGCTGGCAGCCGGTGGTGCAGTACCCCGTGGCCGAGGCGCGCCCGCCGGAGCCGGTATCCCTGGAAACGGTCACGCTACGGCTGGACGCGCTCGCGCATCCCCTGCGGCTGCGGCTGCTGCGCACCCTGGCCCGCGGCGCGCACACCACCGGTGAGCTGGCCCACGCCTGGGAACTCTCGCCCCCGGAGGTCTCCCGCCACCTCGCCGTCCTGCGCCGCGCGGGCCTGCTCACGGCCCGGCGGCAGGGCCGGTACGTCCGCTACACCCTCAACCTGTCCGACCTGACGTCGCTGGGCACCGACCTGCTGGCGGCCGTACTGCGCTGAGCGGACCCGGTCCACGAGGACACGGGCGACCGCCGCTTCCGCTCGCCGTCCGGCGCCGGTCAGGGCTGCGGCCATACCCCCGTGGCCAGCAGCGTCTCGATCGCCGCCGTGTACGGCGCGATGTCCAGGCCCTGCTCCGCGAGCCACGCGTCCGAGTAGTACTTGTCGAGGTACCGGTCGCCCGGATCGCACAGCAGGGTGACGACGCTGCCGGTACGGCCCTCGGCCACCATCTCGGAGACGATCTTCAGGGCGCTCCACAGCCCGGTCCCGGTGGAGCCGCCCGCCTTGCGGCCGATCACCCCTTCCAGGGCCCGTACGGCGGCGACGCTGGCCGCGTCCGGGACCTTCATCATCCGGTCGATCGCGCCGGGCACGAAGCTCGGCTCCATGCGCGGCCGGCCGATGCCCTCGATCCGGGAGCCGCAGTCGCAGGTGACGTCCGGGTCGCCGGCGGTCCAGCCCTCGAAGAAACAGGAGTTGTCCGGGTCGGCGACGCAGATACGGGTGTCGTACTGCATGTAGTGCACATAGCGGGCGAGCGTCGCCGAGGTGCCGCCGGTGCCCGCCGTGGCGACGATCCACGCCGGCTCCGGGAACCGCTCCAACTCCAGCTGGCGGAAGATCGATTCGGCGATGTTGTTGTTGCCGCGCCAGTCGGTGGCCCGCTCGGCGTAGGTGAACTGGTCCATGTAGTGGCCGCCGGTCTCCACCGCGAGGCGGGCGGACTCCTCGTACATCTTCCGTGAGTCGTCCACGAAGTGGCAGCGACCGCCGTGGAATTCGATAAGGCGGCACTTCTCGGCGCTGGTCGTGCGCGGCATGACCGCGATGAAGGGCACCCCGATCAGCTTGGCGAAGTACGCCTCGGAGACGGCGGTGGAACCGCTGGACGCCTCGATCACCGGGCGGCCGGGCCGGATCCAGCCGTTGCAGAGGCCGTAGAGGAACAGCGAGCGGGCCAGGCGGTGCTTCAGGCTGCCGGTTGGGTGCGTCGACTCGTCCTTCAGATAGAGGTCGATGCCCCAGCGCTCGGGCAGCGGGAAGCGCAGCAGGTGGGTGTCGGCCGACCGGTTCGCATCGGCCTGCACCTTGCGCACGGCCTCTTTCAGCCAGCCGCGGTAGGCGGGGTCGGTACGGTCGACATCGAGGGTGGCGCCGGTCCTGGTCTGGTGGGTGATGCTCACGTCGGTGCTCCTTACGCTGTGCGCCGACGGCGCCTCGGGCGGGCCGGCACTTTCGAGCATAAGCATCTTTCACACCGCTTCCCACCTGCATAAACGCATCTTTGGGCGGCCCAAAGGCGCCCTGGGGCACAGGCGTACGAGACGACCCGGTGTGCCGCCGCGTGTGCTCCGGGCCGCTGTCGTGCGCGCCCCCGCGCGCACTGGTGCTCCGTGCCGTGGCGCGGCAGACTGCACGCGTCGGGACGATGGTCCCGCACGCGAACGGGGGCGCACACCGGAACACGGGAACACGCGCACAAGGGGGCGGCGAGGGATGGCGGAGCCGGAGTTCACGGCCAAGGGCGTGCGGATCGGGAAACGCATGCGCTCGCTCACTCGGGCCGGACAGGTCCGGATCAACGACGGCAGGGTGGAGTTGCTCAACAGTTACGGCAGCGAGATCGACAGCGCACCGGTGCAGGCGGTGCGCGCCTCCAAGCCGTGGTTCGCCCCGGACGACAAGGCCCTGGCCGACCTCAACGGCCAGCGGTACCTGCTGACGCTGGCCGAACAGGACCCCGCTCCGGGCGAACCGGGCACCCCCGCGGCCCGCCGCTTCATCGAGGCGGTCCGCCGGGCGGCGGGACGCGGCGACTGAAGGGGGCCACGGCGGTCTCGCGGTGCCGGGGTGGCGCGCGCCGCCGGGGCGGCACAGTGTGCAGGCGGCAGGTGCGGTCTCCGACGACTCGTGCCGTGCGGGCGGCGTGCCGCGCCAAGCGGCACGGGGCCCCGGCACGCCGTGCCCGGCCGGCACGAATTGCCAGGCGTCACGGCGTGTCCGGGCGGCACGCCGTGCCCGCCGGCGCCCGAGGCCCCCGCCAACCACCCATCCCCAACACCCCCAGGTCTCTCACCCCCAGGTCTCCCATCCCAGCCCCGTCTCCATCCGGACGCGGCGAGTTGCACCAAGCCGCCCCCTGCGCCACGCTGGTCTCACGTCACTCTGGGTTTACCGGCGATAACGCTGCGAACCAGCCCGCCGGCCACGACAGCAGGCGGCCGCTTTTCCGGGGGGCCTGCTGGATCCGTTGTTCTCCGTGTCTTTCCGGTTCCCTTCCGGACCTCACATCGGGGAGTCGCAGCCGTGATCAGTCACCCAAGCAGGCACTGCACGGTGGAGCTCCAAGCCCTGCCGTCGCGGATCGGCCAGGTCCGCAGAATCGTCTCTGCGCAACTGCGCTACTGGCATCTGGACCCGTTGATAGACCGCGCCGCGCTCGGCGTGACGGAGCTGCTCAGCAACGTCCACCGGCACGCCAGGCCCGACAAGTCGTGCACGGTCGAGCTGGAGCTCCAGCCGGACCGGCTCACCGTGTCGGTCCACGATCACGATCCGCGCCTGCCGGTGCCGACCAACGACGCGGACGCGGGCGCGGAGGAGACGACGCCGCTCGCCACCTGCGGCCGGGGCCTCGCCATGGTCGCCGCCGTCAGCGAGAGCTGGGGCGCGCGGCCGGACGGCGACAACGGCAAGGTCGTCTGGTTCACCCTGCCCGCCACGCCCGGCCATCCGGCCCGTACGCCGCGCCGCGCCCCGGAACACCAGCCCACACCCACCCCGGTCGCGGCGGCAGCCATCGGGACGGCTGCCCCCGCCTCCCCCGCGCGGACACCCGTCCCGGCGGCGATCAGGTCGGCCCCCGGTGGGCAGGAACTGGCCGCCAGCCACCCGGTCGCGGCGGGCTGACCGGAACCGGCGGACAGTGCATAGGGGGCGCACCGTACGGCGCGTGGTGTACGGCGAGCAGCCACGAACCGCCCGCCGTACCCCCGCACCCTCGCACCCCCGCACCCCCGCACCCCCGCAAGGCGAGCACTCCTGTATCTACCAGTATGTACACTGCCTTCATGAGCACCTCCGAACGACTCATCGAGTCAACGCGCGACCTGCTCTGGGAGCGCGGTTACGTGGGCACCAGCCCCAAGGCGATCCTGGAGCGCGCGGGCGCGGGCCAGGGCAGCATGTACCACCACTTCAAGGGCAAGCCGGACCTCGCTCTGGCGGCGATCCGGCGGACCGCGGAGCAGCTGCGGGCGGCGGCCGAGCGCTCGCTGGACGGCCCCGGCACGCCGTACGAACGCGTCGAGGCGTATCTGCGCCGCGAGCGCGAGGTGCTGCGCGGCTGCCCGGTCGGCCGGCTGACGATGGACCCGGAGGTGATCGCCAGTGACGAGCTGCGCGCCCCGGTGGACGAGACCCTCGCCTGGATCCGGGAACGGCTCGCCGGGGTCGTCGAAGAGGGCAAGCGGCAGGGGCAGTTCGCGCCGGAGCTGGACGCCGGGCGGATCGCCGCGACGATCCTCGCGACCGTGCAGGGCGGCTATGTGCTGGCCCGTGCCGCCGGCTCCCCCGCCGCCTTCGACGCGGCCGTCGACGGGCTGCTGGCCCTCCTCGCGCCCCGAACCGCCTGAGGGAAGGGGCCACTTGATGCACGCCATGCAGTACGAGGTGACGCTGCCCGCGGACTACGGCACGGACATCATCCGCGCCCGTGTGAACCGCGTCGGGCAGCTGCTGGACGACTGGGAAGGGCTCGGCCTCAAGGCGTATCTGCTGCGCGAACGCGGCGTCCACGGCTCGCCGGTGAACCAGTACGCGCCGTTCTGTCTGTGGCACACGGTCGAGGGCATGAACCGCTTCCTGTGGGGCGGCGGGTTCCAGCGTCTGGCCGACGACTTCGGGCGTCCGGCCGTGCGCCAGTGGACCGGGCTCGGTTACGCGGAGGGCACCGGCACCCGTGCCGCGTTCGCGCTGCGGCGCCGGCAACCGGTGCCGGAGGGCGCCGACTTGGCACGCCTGATGGAGGAAGCGGTAGGCGCGACTGAGCAGTTGGCCGCCGAGGACGGTGCCGTGCTGGCCGCGACCGCCGCCGACCCGTACCGCTGGGAGCTGGTCCACTTCTCCCTCTGGGAGCACGACACCCCGAAGGCCGAGGGCGACCTCTTCCGGGTGCTGCACCTGTCCACCCCCGGCCTCGACCGGCTTGCGCGCGGGCGGCACTGGTGATCCGTACCGTCCTCGGCGACATCCGCCCGCAGGAGCTGGGGGTGTGCGACGCGCACGACCATCTCTTCCTGCGCAGCAGGCAGTTGCCGGGCAAGGAGCTGGACGACGTGGCCGCCGCGCGGGCCGAACTGGAGGCGTTCCGGGCGGCGGGCGGTGCCGCCGTCGTGCAGTGGACGCCGCACGGCATGGGCCGCCGCGCGGCCGACCTCGCGGCCCTGTCCCGCGCCACCGGAGTGCACCTGGTCTGCGCGACGGGCCTGCACCAAGCCCCGCATGTCGCACCGGAGTTGCTGGCGGGGCTGCGCGACCGGCTGGCCGAGGTGTTCGTCACCGAGCTGACCGAGGGCATCGGCACGACCGGGGTACGGGCCGGGCTGATCAAGGTGGCGGGCGGGTTCCACGCGCTCGACGCGCACGCCCGCTGGACCATGGCGGCGGCGGCCGAGGCGCACCACGCGACCGGCGCGCCCATCGCCGTCCACCTGGAGCTGGGCACCGGCGCCCTGGACGTACTCGACCTGCTCTGCGGTGAGTTGGGCGTGCCCGGTGACCGGGTGATCCTCGGTCATCTGAACCGCTTCCCCGATCCGGTGACGCAGCGGCAGGCCGCCACCACCGGCTGCTGGCTCGCCTTCGACGGCCCCTCGCGCGCCCATCACGCCACCGACTGGCAGATGCCGGCCGGTGCCCGCGCCCTCGCGGAGGCCGGTTTCGGCGACCGGCTGCTGCTCGGCGGCGACACGGTGACCGCCGGTACGCGCTCGGTCGACGGCGGTCCGGGAATGCCGTATCTGCTGCGCCGCCTGCGCCCGCGCCTGGCGGCGGAGTTGGGCCCGGAACTGGTCGACCGGATCCTCACCGAACACCCGTGGAGGGCGTTCTCCGTCGACTGGGCGTGACAGCGGGGTGCCATGCCGGCCGACGGCCCGCATCGACAAGCCATCCCTGCGCGGGCGTTGACATGCGGCCGGGCGTGACCTCCCCGAGGGGTTCAGCGCAGTGCGGCCAGCGGGTCGTCCAGGACCGGCTGCCAGGCCAGTTCGGCGGCGCCGACCAGGCTGTTGTGGTCGAGGGTGCACGGCAGGATCGGGACGCCGCCGCTCTGACCCCACAGGCTGCGGTCGGCGACGACGGCGCGCAGCCGGCTCGGATCGGCGTCCAGCAGGCTGCGGTGCAGCCCGCCGAGGATGATGCGGTCGGGGTTGAGGATGTTGACGAGCCCGGCGAGGCCGAGGCCGAGCCGGTCGATCAGGGCCTCGGCGGCCCGGCGTACCGCGGGGTCGTCGTACTGGGTGCGCAGCAGGTCGTCGGCCTGCTTCAGGAGCGAGACCTCCGGGCCCGGCTCGCGGCCGGCCTCCACGAGCAGCGCCAGCGGGTCCGCCTCGACGTCCAGACAGCCCCGGCCGCCGCAGTGGCAGGGGCGGCCCTCGGGGTTGACGGTGAGGTGGCCGACCTCCAGGGCGAGTCCCGAACTGCCGGTGTGCAGACGGCCGTCGAGGACGAGGGCGCCGCCGACGCCGCGGTGCCCGGTGGCCACGCACAGCAGATCGCGGGCGCCCCGGCCCGCGCCGTGCCGGTGTTCGGCGAGCGCCGCGAGGTTGACGTCGTTCCCGGTGAACGCGGGCCCGTCGATGCCCGCCGCGCGCACGCACTCCTCGAACAGCCGCCGGACCGGTGCCCCGACGGGCCAGGCGAGGTGCAGCGGGTTGAGGGCGAGGCCCTCGGGCTGGGCGACGGCGGAGGGCACGGCGAGCCCGGCGCCGACACAGCGGCGGCCGGTGGTGCGCAGCAGTTCCGCGCCCGCCTCGACCACCGAGCCGAGCACCTTCGCCGGGTCGGCGGCCACGGTCTCGCAGCCGGGCGCGGTGGCCACGATCCGGCCGCCGAGGCCGACCAGCGCGGCCCGGAAGCCGTCGGCGTGCACCTGTGCGGCGAGCGCCACCGGTCCCTCCTCGGCGACGTCGAGCCGGTGCGAGGGGCGGCCCTGGGAGCCGGCCGCCGCGGCGGGGCGGGCGTCCACCCGGATCAGGCCCAGGGCCTCCAGTTCGGCGGCGACCGCGCCGGCCGTCGCGCGGGTGACGCCGAGTTCGGCGGTGAGCACGGCTCGGGTCGGGGCCCGCCCGGTGTGCACCAGTTCCAGCGCGGGCCCGAGCGCGCCCCGCCCCCGGTCCAGCCGCGCCCTCGTGGGGGTCCTCTCCCCCGCCGTCCGGGGTTCCGCCTTGCCGCTCATGAGGGCGAGTCTCCCATGATCCGCAGCGCTCGTGGCCCGTGCCGCCGTCACAGCCCGCTCACCCGCAGCGTGATGTTGAGCCGTCCGGCCAGCCCCAGCCAGGGCGGTGCCGTGCCGGGGTGGACGCGGGGCACGCCGTGGTAGGCGGCGCGGGCGGGGCCGCCGAAGACGAACAGGTCGCCGCTGCGCAGCTCGACGTCGGTGTACGGCCGGGTCCGGGTCCGCGCGTTGCCGAACCGGAAGACGCAGGTGTCGCCGAGGCTCAGCGAGACGACCGGGGCGTCGGCCCGCTCCTCGCTGTCGCGGTGCATGCCCATGCGGGCGGCGCCGTCGTAGAAGTTGATCAGCGCGATGTCGTACGACGGGCCGGGTACGGCCGCCGGTCCGAGCGCGTCGGCCACCGCGCGCCGGGCCACCCCGTCCAGCCACTTCGGGAAGGGCTTGACCGGGGCACCGTCGCCGTCGGCGGCCGTAGGGGTGTACGCGTAGGGGTACTGATGGGGGCCGGGGCAGTCGGGGTTGTCCCGTACGGGCCGTCCGCAGGCGGGGCAGGCGCGTACGACGCCCCAGTGCAGGCCGAGGCAGACCTGGCGGGCGGTCATGGTGCCGCCGCCCGGTGTGCGCACAGTACGCAGCCCCGCCGGGGGCCGCGCCCAGTCACGGCAGGCCGCGAGGAGTTCCCGCTGCCGCCCGGCCGGCAGCCAGTCCGGGACGTGCGCGGCACCCGGCGCGATCCGCGCGCGCTCACGGGGGAACAGTTCCGCGTCCACGTCCCCATCCTGCCGCACCGCTCCCGCCACCGGCCGGGGCTCCGGCCCGGTCAGGGCCAAAACCCTGACCGGCCCCCTACGGGTCTTCGGTTCAGCCCCTACGAGTCTTCGGCCCAGCCCCCTGCGGGTCTTCGGCCCACTCCCCTGCGGGTCCGCGGTCGTACGGGCCCTGATCTGCGGTTCCGCTAGCCTGGAGCGCGATGAGCGACCGTATGACGACACCGTGGGGCGAGGTCGAGCTGGCCCGCTTCCCCGAGGACCCCCGCGACCGGCTGCGTGCCTGGGACGCCTCCGACGCGTATCTGCTGCACCATCTGGCGGCGGAGAACGTGCCGCTGACCGGACGGGTGGTGGTGCTCGGGGACCGCTGGGGAGCGCTGGTGACGGCGCTGGCGGACCACCGGCCGACGCAGATCACCGACTCGTTCCTGGGCCAGGAGGCGAGCCGTGCCAATCTGGCGCGGGCCGGTGTCGAACCGGGCGCCGTACCGCTGCTGACCACCCAGGACGAGCCGCCCGAGCGGGTGGACGTGCTGCTGGTACGGGTGCCGAAAAGCCTGGCGCTGCTGGAGGACCAGCTGCTGCGGCTCGCGCCCGCCGTGCACCCGGACACGGTGGTGATCGGCACCGGCATGGTGAAGGAGATCCACACCTCCACGCTCCGGACCTTCGAGCGTATCCTCGGCCCGACCCGGACCTCGCTGGCCCGCCAGAAGGCCCGGCTGATCTTCTGCACCCCGGACCCGGCGATGGAGCGGCCCGCGAACCCGTGGCCGTACCGCTACGACCTCCCGGCCGGGGTCGGCGCGATCTCCGGCCACCCGGTCGTCAACCACGCGGGCGTCTTCTGCGCCGACCGGCTGGACATCGGCACCCGCTTCCTGCTCCAGCACCTGCCCGGACCGGGACCGGCCCGCGTGGTGGACCTCGGCTGCGGCAACGGCGTGGTCGGTACGGCGGTGGCGCTGGCCGACCCGGCGGCGGAGGTGCTGTTCGTGGACGAGTCGTTCCAGGCGGTGGCCTCCGCCGAGGCCACCTACAAGGCCAACGGGGTACCGGGGCATGCCGAGTTCCGGGTCGGCGACGGACTCGCCGGGGTGGCACCGGACAGCGTGGACCTCGTCCTGAACAACCCGCCGTTCCACTCCCACCAGGCGACGACGGACGCGACCGCGCGGCGGATGTTCACCGGCGCGCGGCGCGCACTGCGGCCGGGCGGCGAGCTGTGGGTGATCGGCAACCGGCACCTGGGTTATCACGTCACCCTGAAGCGGGTGTTCGGCAACTGCGAACTCGTCGCGAGCGACCCGAAGTTCGTGCTGCTGAAGGCGGTCAGAACGGCATAGCGGGCGGTCAGGCAGGCATAGCGGGCCCGGCGGCACCGGTGACGACCGAGATCAGGTGTCGCACCTGCCGCGCCATCGCCTCCCTGCCGACGGTGAGGTACGTGCGGGAGTCGACGGCCTCCGGGTGGGTGGCGAGGAATTCCCGGATGGCACCGGTCATGGCGATGTTGAGCGCGGTGCCGACGTTGACCTTGGCGATGCCGCCCGCGACCGCCTCGACCAGCCCGTCGTCCGGTACGCCGGAGGAGCCGTGCAGCACCAGTGGGACGGGCAGTGCGGCGAACAGCTGTTTGAGCAGGGCGTGGTCGAGGGCGGCGGTGCGCGTGGTCATGGCGTGCACGCTGCCGACGGCGACGGCCAGGGCGTCGACGCCGGTGCCGCCGACGAAGTCCCGCGCCTGCGCGGGGTCGGTACGGGCGCCGGGCGCGTGCGCGTCCAGCGGGGGTTGCCCGTCCTTGCCGCCGATTTGCCCCAACTCGGCCTCGATGTACAGCCCTTGGGAGTGCGCCCAGTCGGCGGCGGCCCGCGTGGCGGCGAGGTTCTCGGTGTACGGCAGCCGGGCCGCGTCGTACATCACCGAGCTGAACCCGGCGCCGGGCGCCTGGCGCAGCAGGTCGTCGCTCTGTACATGGTCCAGGTGCAACGCGACGGGTACGGCGGCCCGTTCGGCGGTGGCACGGGCCGCGCGGGCGAGCGGCAGCAGCCGTCCGTAGCGGAACTTGACCGCGTTCTCGCTGACTTGGAGGATGACGGGCGCGTCGGCCGCCTCGGCGCCAGCGATGACGGCCTCGATGTGTTCCAGTGTGATGACGTTGAACGCGGCGACGGCCGAGCGGGCTTCGACGGCGCGGGCGACCAGCTCGCCGGTGGGTGCGAGAGGCACTTCGGGTGTCCTTCCGGGGCGCGGTACGGCGGGAAGTGTCAGACGGAGCCGGCGGAGCCGGCGCTCTCGGAGGCGTCGTGGGGCGCCTGGGGGTCGCGGGGTCCGGGAAGCCCGGCGGCCCCGGCCTCGCGGGCGGAGGCGTCCGCCGTGAGGATCACCGAGCGGGTGAGGTGGCGCGGCCGGTCCGGGTCGAGGCCGCGCGCGGCGGCGACGGCGACCGCGAGCCGCTGGGCGCGGACGAGTTCGGCGAGCGGGTCGAGGCCGCCCGCGATCCACAGCCCGCCGGTGCCCTGGACCTGTTCGGCGAGCCCCTCGGGCGCCTCGCCGAACACCCAGGTGGCGGTGCCCTTCGTGGTGATGCTGATCGGGCCGTGCCGGTACTCCATCGCCGGGTACGCCTCGGTCCAGGACAGGGACGCCTCGCGCATCTTCAGCCCGGCCTCGTTCGCGAGCCCGACCGTCCAGCCGCGCCCCAGGAAGGTGAACTGGGTGCATTCGACGAGGCTTTGGGGCACAGGGGTGGTGAGCGCGGTGCGGCCGTCGGCGACGACCGAGTCCGTGTGCAGACCGAGATGGGCGCGCAGGAGGGTGAGGGCGGTGGTGGCGAACCGGGTCTGGACGACGGAGCGTTCGTCGGCGAAGTCCAGCACCACGACCTCGTCGGCGGCGCCCATCACGGGCGTGGCCGGGTCGGCGGTGACGGCCGTGGTGCGGGTCGCCGTACCGCGCAACCGGCCCAGCAGCTCCAGCACTTCGGTGGTCGTACCGGAGCGGGTGAGGGCGACCACCCGGTCGTACGACCGTCCGTAGGGGAACTCCGAGGCGGCGAAGGCGTCGGTCTCGCCCTGCCCAGCGCCCTCGCGCAGCGCGGCCACCGCCTGCGCCATGAAGTACGACGTCCCGCAGCCCACCACGGCGACCCTCTCGCCCGCCGCCGGCAGCGCGTCCCGGTGCCGCCCCGCCTCCCCGGCGGCCCGCGTCCAGCACGCCGGCTGGCTGTTCAGCTCGTCCTCGACATGAGTCATGCCCACACCTTCCCCTGCCCTGACTGATTATTCCTGCAAGATATAGCGAGCTTTCGAGCACAATCAAGCATTCTTGGCGGACGAGGGGCGCACTTCGGGGGTGCGCTAGGGTCACCGATCTGAGAACGACCGAGGATCGGAGGCCGCGGATGTCGCGGGACGCCCGCTGGAAGGCGCTGCTGGAACTGCTCGTGGAGCGGGGCCGGCTGGACGTCGAGGAGGCGGCCGCCGAGCTGGCGGTGTCGGCGGCGACGATCCGCCGGGACTTCGACCGGCTCGCCGAGCAGCAGATGCTGGTCCGCACCCGTGGCGGCGCGGTGGTGCACGGGGTGTCGTACGAACTCCCCCTGCGCTACAAGACGGCCCGCCGTGCCTCCGAGAAGCAGCGCATCGCCACCGCGGTGGCCGATCTCGTCGCGCCGGGCGAGGCGGTGGGGCTGACCGGGGGTACGACGACCACGGAGGTGGCCCGTGCCCTCGCCGTCCGCGCCGACCTGGCCACCGGCTCCCCGGCGCTGACCGTGGTCACCAACGCGCTCAACATCGCCAACGAGCTGGCGGTACGGCCCCAGTTCAAGATCGTGGTCACCGGTGGGGTGGCCCGCCCGCAGTCGTACGAGCTGGTCGGTCCGCTCGCGGACGGGGTGCTCGGGCAGATCAGGCTGGACGTGGCGGTGCTCGGGGTGGTCGCCTTCGACGTGGTGCACGGTGCGGCGGCGCACGACGAGGCCGAGGCGGCGATCAACCGGCTGCTGTGCGAGCGCGCCGAGCGGGTCGTGGTCGCCGCGGACTCCAGCAAGCTGGGCCAGCGGGCGTTCGCCCGGATCTGCCCCGCGCACCTGGTGGACACCCTGGTGACGGACACGGCGGTGGACCCGGAGACGGTCCAGCACTTCGAGGAGGCCGGGATCCGCGTCATCGCCGTATGACGCGCGGGCCGCCCGCCTACCAGAGGGCGCCGAGATCCGCCTTCACGAACCCCGCGCCACGCTGGTCGTTGCAGCCCATCAGGGGGCGGTCGACCGGGCCGGGCGGGAACTGCTGCGCCTGGAGCGCCACACTGACCAGGGTCAGCAGCAGATCGACGTCGCTCGCGGCGTCGAGGCGCAGGGTCACCCACGGCGAGCCGGGCACGATCCTGATCGCGCCGGAGCGCTTGAGGTCCCTGGCGAACCGCCGGATGGCCCGGTCGGTCAGCCGCAGATCGACATCGCGGCCGGAGTGGAAATGGACGATCTCACCCTTGGCGGAGACCACCGCCTGTCCCTGACCGCAGCTCGGCACGGCCTGTCTCAGGTCCGGCCAGGTCGCCAGTTGCGCGTACGCGCGCGAGGCCAACGTCATGGGCCCATCATGACGCGCTCACCCCGTTGCAACCAGCGCGTGAGCAAGCATTAACCGACCTGTGTCCGGACGGGGTTGCCACCCTCAGACACACGTACGAGCCCAAGGCAACGGTCCCGCCAGCCGATTCACCCCACCATCGGGCCAATTCTCTTTCTTCAGGCGTCATTTCATGGGCGGGCCCCCTGCATTTGCCGCCAAGACATCGGCGGACCGTACCGGCCGCGATGTGATCCCTCCCGACGGGGAGGACGTGGACGCAGGGCGGAGGCGTGAAGTCCGGCGAACCCGTCCTCGCCGTAATCCAGTGGTCGACCGCGGCGACCGGAGGGAAGCTGTGCCCCATGACGACAACGTTAGTCACCGGGGCCAACAAGGGCCTCGGCCATGAGACCGCCCGCCGGCTGATCGCCGCGGGCCACACCGTCTACCTGGGAGCGCGCGACCCCGAGCGGGGCGCGGCGGCCGCGGCCGGGCTCGGCGCCCGCTTCGTACGGCTCGATGTCACCGACGACGCGTCGGTCACCGCCGCGGCGGCCACCATCGAGGCCGAGGGCGGCCTGGACGTCCTGGTGAACAACGCCGGGATCGAGGTGCGGTCACCCGGCGGCGACATCATCGGCGCCGCGGAGCTGACCGCCGACGTGATGCGGGAGGTGTTCGAGACCAACGTCTTCGGCCTGGTCCGGGTGACCCACGCCTTCCTGCCACTGCTGGAACGCTCCGCCGCGCCGGTCGTGGTCAACGTCAGCAGCGGCCTGGCCTCACTGGCCCTGGCCGGCAAGGGCTATCCGGGGGCCGCCTACCCGGCCTCCAAGACCACGGTCAACATGCTCACCGTGCAGTACGCCAAGGCATTCCCGCGGATGCGGATCAACGCGGTGGAGCCCGGCTACACCGCGACCGACCTGAACCGGCACGAGGGCACGCAGACCGTCGAGCAGGGCGCCGAGATCATCGTCCGGATGGCCCAACTCGGCCCGGACGGCCCGACCGGCGGCTACTTCGGCACGTCGGGCCCGCTGCCCTGGTAAGCATCTGCGGTACCCCTCGACCGGGGCTGCGTGTGAAGAGAGGCGGCTGCTGAAGACCGCTGCCGCGCGGTACCCCGAGCTGGAGGCCCACAAGAAGCCCGCCTCGCTCTGGTCTTTCCAGTGTGGGGCGGGCGCTCGCGGAGCCGATTCCGGCTTTCCCACCCGGACATCAGCCATGCGGCAGGCCAGTCCATCTTGTCCAGTGCCTCCTGACGAACCGGACTGGATCACGACCCGACGTCGCGCGTTGGGCGAACGCATCGGTGACCTGTGAACCGCGACCCGACGCCCGCTACAGCGGCCTACTCGGTGTTCGTTTCGGGGCCAGTGGGGCGCTGCGGTCCGTCTTCGCGGAGATCAGAGATCAAGCTACGCTCGCGGCATGGCTGGCTACTTCCAGGTATCCACGGCAACCCCGAAACGGGAACAAGCTGTTGAACTCGCACGTACCGTCGTCAGTCGTCGCCTGGCGGCAGGCGCTCAAATCATCGGCCCGGTGATCTCCGCTTTCTGGCACGACGGGGAATTCGGTACAGGCGAGGAGTGGCAGCTGCTGCTCAAGACCACTGCCGCCCGGTATCCCGAACTGGAAGCCCACCTCCTGAAACATCATCCGTGGCAGAATCCAGAAGTCGCGGCAGTGCCGATCGAGGCGGGCTCCGAAGCCTGTCTGGAGTGGATCGCCGCCAACACAACGCCGGTAGAGTAGGGCATCAAGCCGCGCCCTCCACCGCGGCCATCCCCGTCCCGGCGCACGAGTACGACCGGGGGCGGCAGGTCAGCATCTCCTACGACGGGGGCCTGCTGACCTGCATGGCCAATACGCACTCGCCGACCATGATCGAGTCGGGCGACACCGACCCCCGCTACAGCCACCGGCTCCGCATCGCCGCAGCCCACAACAAGGACATGGCGGCGCTGATGCAGACCGGCACCAGCGCCTCGTAATCGAGCCTCAGCTCCGTGCATCGATCCCACGTTCCGATCGAGGCACGTGGTCGAATTCTTACGCCACGAAGGCACGTACGCTGCATGGGTGATTGAGACCATCGTGTTCGATGTCGGAGAGACGATCATCCGTGACGATCGGTATTGGGCGTCGTGGGCAGACTGGCTCAACGTACCGAGACACACCCTATCCGCGCTCGTCGGAGCCGTCGTGGCCGCAGGCCAGGACAACGCGGACGCGATCCGGTTGCTGCGGCCTGGCATTGACCTTGACGCGGAGTACCGCGCCCGTGAGGCAGCAGGCCGGGGCGAGCATCTCGATGAGGCCGACCTCTACAACGACGTACGGCCCGCTCTGTCTGCTCTCCGTCAGGCGGGCGTCCGTGTCATCGTCGCCGGGAACCAGACCGCCCGCGCGGGCCAGCTGTTGCGCGGCCTGGACCTGCCCGCCGACCTGATCGCCACATCGGCAGAGTGGGGCGTGGCCAAGCCTCAGCAGGAGTTCTTCCAGAGCGTCATCGAGGTGGCCGAGGCCTCGCCAGCCCGCACCGTCTATGTCGGGGATCACCCAGCGAACGATGTCCACCCCGCGAAGGCGGCCGGCCTGCGCACCGCGCACCTGCGGCGCGGGCCCTGGGGGCATCTCTGGGCCGATGACCCGAAGACCGTGGCAGCAGCGGACTGGCGCATCGACGGCCTCATGGAGCTGGTGAGCCTCGCGGGGTGACAACAAGGGAGTAGTCCCACCGAGTTGGCGAGAGGCTGCTTCAGTACAGACGCGGTCTCCCGCCAGTACCGTTCGGAATGGATGCCCGAACGGAGACAGTATGCCCGCGAACACCGACGGAGGAGTAGGCCGACGGATCGCCTACTACCGAAGCGTCGTCCGGCCCAAGATGACCCAGCAGGAGCTGGCGGATGCCGCCTGCGTCGCTCTGGGGACGATCCGCAAAATCGAGCGCGGCGAAAGAGGAGTCAGCGACGATACCCTCCAAGCCCTCGCCGACGCACTGGGGGTAGACCCGGTACGACTGCGCCACGATCGCGGGCCCGCTCATTCACAGGCGCGGGAGGGCCTGCCGATGCTGTCGGCAGCCATCGCCTCGTACGACTGCCCGGACGACGGTCCCGTCCGACCGGTGTCCGAGTTGCGCGATGCAGTCGATGCGGCTGTGAAGTGGCGGCTCGGCGCGCAGTACACGCGGATCGTTCGCGACCTCCCGGAGCTGCTGACCGAGCTGACACGGGCCTACCACACGGCAGCCGACGGCGACCGCACCGAACCGGCGCAGTTGCTGGTGAGCGCCTACCGCTGCGCCGATGCGGCCGCCTACAAGCTCGGCGCGCACGATCTCTCGGCGCGCCTGATCGAACTGATGCGGTGGGCCGCGGCGGCGGCCGAGGATCCCCTGCTGACCGCATCCGTGGCGTACGTGCGCACCGAGACCTTCTTCGCGGCCCGCGCTCACGCCGCAGGCTTACGCGCACTCAGGCAGGCCATCGACGCGGCACCCGCACCGACGACGGCAGCACAGCATGCCGCACGCGGCGCCCTGCATATGAGGGCTGCCGTCATCGCCGGCCGTGCCAAGGACGCGGACGCTGCGGTCGCGCACTTGAGCGACGCTGCGCGCCTGGCCGAGCAGGTCAAAGAAGACGTGTACTACGGCACCGCCTTCGGGCCCGACTCTGTGCGGATTCACCAGGTGTCGGTCGCGGTCAGCCTGGGCGGCGACCATGTGAGCACTGCCCTGGACGTCACACACGAGTGGAAGCCTCCGACCAGCCTTGCCGCAGAGCGCCGCTCGGGCTTCTACATCGAGCTGGCGCGCGCGCAGCTTTGGGCGGGCATGCCCGACGGCGCGTTCGAGTCGCTGAAGGTTGCTCGCAAGATCGCACCTCAGCACACCCGTGACCATCCCTGGGTCCGGGAAGACGCTTCGACACTGCGGCGCCTGCGCCGCACCGACTCGGAGACACTGACATCTTTCGCGGAGTGGTGCGCCGCCACTTGAGCACTGCCGATTACCAAGTACCCCTTGCCGGGGTAGTTGTGACGCTCCATCACCCTCAACATGTGTGCCACGCGCAGGCGCCAAAGACGGGCACGGGAAATGCAGGAAGCACGTTCGCTCACCCCGGCGGTCGTTGACCGTCGTGTGAGCGCCGTCCGCCTTCATGGCGAGGCGTGCTTCGACTGCGGAGACGTGAACCGTCCTCTGCGCGCGGCGGGCGAAGTTGTCGTCCGCGGCGCCGCCCGAGTCTGGCAGATCGGAAGTTGCGGCTGCCGACGCGGAACGCCGGGAGATGCCTAGCCCTACAGAAACGCCACGAAGACCCGGCAGCCGCGGGCACACGACCGCCGGGCGTGGCCAACGCTCGAACCCGAGAGGGAGCGTCGACATGACAAACGCTACCGCCCAGCCCCCGGTGAACGCACGGGGTGGCCGGATGACGATGCGGGTCTACACCGTGGACCGCTACGGCACGATCACCCAGGACCGGGGCACGGTCACCGTGGCCGTCGACGGCAAGCTGCCGCCGCTGCCCCTGGCCGACTCCTACCCCGCGTGCCAGTGCCCGCTCTGCCTCCTCGGAAGGCCGGTGACCCGATGAGCGCTCGCGTGAAGCAGGCCACCGGCACCGAGCCCGTGGACATCGCCACCATGCGCGAAACCGCCGCCCAGGCGCTCGGCCCCGAGGACGAGACCGACGCGCCGCTCCCGGCGCCCGAGGCTTTCGACACCCTCATCGGCCGACTGCGCGACCACCTGGAAATGCTCATCCCCGAGGTGGAGAAGAAGCTCGCCCAACTGCCGAAGGAGAGCAGCCGCCGCTACTGCGCGAGCGCGTGCGCCGGCGAGGCCCGCGGAAAGCTCGCGGCACGGCCGGCGCCCCGCCCCGACGGCGAGGTGGAGTACGCCCGCCGCCTGGCGCGCGTCCTGCGGGCCCTCCTCGACCACTACGAGGGCAACGCGGCGCGGTGAGGGTGATCGTCGGCCTGCTCGTCTACGTGGCCGCTGTGACCGCTCCTGCCCTCGCCCTGGTGCTCACGAGGGCCTCGCACTGAAGCACCCCCATGGCGGCCGTCTCGGGCCAGGGCCGCACCCACCAGGCACGCCGCCGGAAGGCAGCGGCTCGCCTTCCACCACGAGCGCGGCGGGCCGCCACCCCACCCGGAGTCCCAGAAGACCCTGGGCGGGGTGCGCGCCACCAAGGAGAACGATGGAACCCGCACCGCCACAGCCGCCGGAGCCGGACCTTGATCCGGCCGAGGAGAAGCGCTTGATCAACCAGCTCATCGTGCTTCACGAGAAGCCGTCGAACAGCGCGATGAGCCCACAAGAGCATGCCGGGAAGAAGTGCATGTGGTGCCCGACCACCGCCGAGGCCGCGCTAGGATCTGTCGTCAAATGTCACGCCCACATCAGGAGTGCTGCGAGGGTGACGGCTGCTTGGTAGGACTGGGTGGTCTTGTCGTAGCG
>NZ_JBWKES010000045.1:0-53910 GCF_056435325.1 Streptomyces sp. NPDC043952 | reverse complement strand
GCGTAGCCGACCTTCTGCAGGGCCCGCCCGGTGAACCCGTCCGTGTCCACGATGACCTCCGCGCCACGCGGGAGATCGCCGATATTGGCCTTCAGAGCGGCCGGGTTCATCGCGACGAGAACGTCCGGCGCATCCCCCGGAGTGAGGATGTCGTGGTCGGCGAAGTGGAGCTGGAACGAGGAGACACCCGGCAGGGTCCCGGCAGGCGCGCGGATCTCGGCGGGGAAGTTCGGCAGGGTCGAAAGGTCGTTGCCGAAGGAAGCCGTCTCCGAGGTGAACCGGTCCCCGGTGAGCTGCATACCATCACCCGAGTCCCCCGCGAACCGGATGATCACCCGGTCCAGACGCCGCACATCCTTCGCGGTCCCCGTCCCCGTCGGCCCGGTCATTTCCACAGACATGCGTACGTCCGCTCCTGTCGGTCCGTGACTGGTCTCGCGGCGCCACCGCAGGGTGCGCGCGACTGGGTCCGAGGCTAGGGACGGCCGTTAGAGGGGCGCTCGTGTCTGCCCGGTCCTGCTACCGCCTCCCGGAGAGCCGAAGGGGGACCACAAGCCGAAGGGGGACCACCGGCGGGACCTTCTTCACGAGGCCGCTCATGCCCCCGGCCGGCATCGGCCGGAGTCGGCCGGGCCGCCGGACACCAGGGCCAGATGCCGCCGCCCGGCCGCCCGCTGCCGTGGCACCGGGAAGGCGACCGGCACCGACGTGCCGGACGGCACGGACGCGTCGGACGGCACGGACGCGTCGGACGGCACGGACGCGTCGGACGGCGTGGTGAGCAGGGCGGGTGCGGGGCCCAAGGTCGGGGCGGCGGGCCGCGGAAGTCCTACGGCCACGGCGTCCCGGAGGGCGTCGGCGAACAGTTCGATGTCCTCGGTCGAGTTGTCGTGGTGGACCGATGCGCGTACCGCCGTGACGACACCGCGCCGGGGCAGGTACAGCGGGACTTCCTGGGCGACCGTCTTCCACACGACGACTCCGCGGTCCGCGAGCCGGCGGCGCAGCAGCGCGGACGGCAGTTCTTCGTGCCGGAAGGTGACGATGCCGGACTGGGTACGTCCCGGTGCGATCGGTTCGATGCCGGGCGCCCCCTCGACGGCGGCGCGTAGGCGACCGCCGAGGTCCTCGCCCGCGGACGGCGCGGCGTGCCGGGCCAGAGATGCGTTCAGCGCGGCGGTGGCGGCGCCGTGCGGCGGCACGAACGGCAGGCCGCCGTGCGGGGCGAGGGTCTCGCGCAACAGCGGTGCCGCGTAGGCGAATCCCGCTGACTGCGGGCCGCGCAGAAACCTCCAGCCGTCCCCCGCCAGCAGGTGGCAGCCGATGCCGGCGATGTCAACAGGGAGCTGTCCGACGGCGTAGGAGGCGTCGACGGCGTACAGGCACCGATGCGGGGCGAGGATCCGCCCCACCTCCCGCACGGGACTGACGATGCCGCAACCCGCCGGGACGTACGGGACGCAGACGAGGGCGACGTCGCCGCCGATGTGCTGGGCCATCCACTCCAGGTCGAGGTCCCCGTCGTGGCGCAGCGGTACGACGTCCAGCGCGCACCCGGTGCGGGCGCGCAGGGCGAAGAGGGCGGTGAGGTTGGCGGCCGACTCGTAGGGCGTCACCCAGACGCGGTCCCGCGGGCCGAGCGGCAGCCGGGACAGCACACCGGCGAACGCGTCGGCGGCGCCGGTGCACGGAAAAGTGTCCGCGGGCGGCGCGCCGAGCAGGGCGCCCAATCGCTCGTGGAATTCCCCGTGCAGGACATCGCCCAGGCGGTCGTCCAGCTCGTACGGCCCGTACCGGTCCTCGAAGCGCGTCCATTCGGTGAGCACAGCGCGTACGTCGGCGGGCATGCGGCCGGCGCCGGCCGGGTCGAGGTGGATCCTGCGGTCGCCGTGGGACGTCGCGTTCATTTCAGGGACCTCCCCCTTAGCCGGGGCAATTCGTTGCCTGGAAGGTGGCAATAGATTGCCTGCCGGTGCGGGGAGTTGGCAACATCGGGTGCCACGGGCTCAGGCAAGGCTCGAGTGAGGGGGCGATTGGCAACGGAATTCGGGGGGTTCCGGCTTCCGTCTCCAGTAGTTGGCAAGTGTTGCCACAGCTTCTCCGTATGTGCCAAGAGGGCAGGTTTCCGCAGCTCAGAGCCGTTCCGTTAGGCAAATTCGGTGCGTCTCCATGTCCCTTGATGCGTTTCTGGCGGGTATCTCCAGCGAAAATCCACCCATTCCCCAGCAATTCCCGAGGTGCGCTTGCCAGTCTTCTTGGCAAGAGGTTGCCAAGCAACGCACACGGAATTGACACCGAGGAGCCCGCCATGAACCGCATCGCCCGGATCGCCGCCGTCGCCGCCGCCGCCGTCTTCTCCACCGTCGGCGCCACCGCCGCCGACGCGATCGTCTCGCCGGCGACGCAGAAGGCGGTCTCCGCCGACCAGCAGTGGCCCATCGCCCCGGCCACCGCCACCCCCGCCGACCAGCAGTGGCCCACCACCCCCACCACCGCCACCCCCGCCGACCAGCAGTGGCCCATCGCCCCGGCCACCGCCGCACCGGCCGACCAGCAGTGGCCCGCTGTCGCCGCTGTCTGACGTCCGACCCCATGACGCCCCCGCCGGCCGGAGAAGGAGATCCACATGGTGCTCTACGACGACCCCGATGCCGCCGTGCTGGGCGACGACTCCCTCGTCCGGCACAGCAGTTACGACACCCTGCCGATCCCGCCGGAGCACCTGCGGGAGTGGCAGGACACCACCCTCGACCGGATCCGCGAGCTGCCGCGCCGCCGGGTCCTGGAGATCGGCGCGGGCGCCGGGCTGCCGATGGCCCGCCTCGCCCGTGACGAGGAGGTCCACGAGTACTGGGCCACCGCCTCCTCCCCCGCCACCGTCGCCGCGCTCGCCGCTCGGGTGGCACCCGACCCGGTCCTGAAGGGCAAGGTCCGGCTCGACCGCCGGGACACCGAGGACACGAGTGGTCTGCCCACCGGCCACTTCGACACGGTCGTCGTCACGTCAGTGGCCCGCTCCTGCCCGAGCCTCGCCCACCTGCGCACCGTCGTCGAGCGGGCGGTGGCACTGCTCGCCCCGAACGGCTCGCTGTTCCTCGGTGACCTGCGTAACCGCGACCTCGCCCGCTGCTTCCGGACCGGCGTCGCCCTGGCCCGGCCGGGTGCGGCCCGGAGCGACCGGGAGGCACTGCGCCGCGGCATCGAGCGGCAGGTCGCCACGGAGCCCGAACTGCTGGTCCCGCCCGGCCTGTTCGACGCACTCGCCCGTGACCTGCCCGCCGTGCGCGCGGTCGACGTACGCGCCAAGCGGGGCCGCAACCACAACGAGCTGACCCGCTACCGCTACGACGTGGTGCTCTCCACCGCCGAGCCGGTCGCCGACCTCCGCACCGCGCCCGCCCTCCGCTGGGGCCGGGACCTCCCCGGCACCGTCGAGGCCGTACACCGCCTGACGGCGTCGCGCCCCCGCGTGCTGCGCCTGGCCGGGATCCCCAACCGCCGGGTGCACGACGAGTACACGGCCATGCAGTCCCTCTTCGACCCCCGCGAGAGCATCGACCTCGCGCCGCAGGACGCGCCCGCCCCCGACCCGGAGGTGCTGTGCGCGACCGCCGAGAGCCTGGGCTACCGAGCCCTGCCCACCTGGGGCGAGAGCCCGGACGTCCTCGACATCGTCCTCCTCGACCCCGAGCAGCTTTCCGTGGGCCGGCTGACCGGCGTGTACGCGGCATCCGTCACCGGCTCCGGGAACCGCGCCGACGCCCCGGCCGCGGGCGAACACACCGCCGGCCCGGACGCCGCCCCGCGCTACCAGGAGCGGCCTGCGCGGCCCGCGCTCCCGCCCGCGCCGAGGCTCCTGACGACCTGCCGCTGAACACCGGCGGCAAGGGGACCGCGGGGCCCGGTCCGGGCCGGCCGCAGGGGACCCTCGTACCGGTCATACCCCCGACGCGGCCGTGCTCCGCTCCATGGTGGACTGGGCCAGAGCCTCGGCGAGGATGCGCCAGATGTCCGCGGCCAGGTCGATGTTGGCGTCGGCCTGCGCCTGCTCGGCCAGGTTCCGCAGCCCCTGGATTCCGCTGTCGTCGCCGGAGCGGATGCGCAGCTGGTTGCGGAGGATGTCCAGCCGTACCCGGTCCCGGTAGCTCATCCTCGACTCCACCTCGGCGAGTTCGCCGAGCAGGACGCGGGCGTCGTCGTACCGGCCGGTGAGGAACGCGACGTCGGCCTTGAGCGCGATCAGGTCCTGGCGCAGGGCCGGGGTGCCGACGAACGCGAGCGCCGGCTCGGCCTCCGTGAGGCACCGCTCGGCGGCCTCGGGGTCCGGCGGCAGCTTCTGCAAGTACAGCCGCCCGGCCGCGAACCGCAGCCGCACCCACAGCACGAGGTCCTCGCTGCTGCCGAAGCCCGCCAGCGCCTTCTCCAGACAGGCCTGCGCGCCGGCATGGTCGCCCTGCCGCAGGCGCACCGCCGCGGCGGTCCACATCGCCTCCGCCCACAGCGTGTCCGAACGGCCCGCGACCAGCTCGACCAGCTCGTCGGTGTGGGCCCGCGCGTCCGGCAGCCGGCCCGCCTCCGCCTCCACCGAGACCAGGGCCAGCAGCACCGCGCCCCGGTCCTCCGCCTCCAGGTCGTGGTCCTGTGCGAGGTGGTGGGCCGCCATCGCGGCGTCCAGGGCGGCGTGCATCTCCCCCAGCGCGCGCAAACAGCGGGCCAGCCGGGTCAGGCCGCGCACCCGCAGCGCCATCAGCCCGACCGCGTCGCCGAGCCGTACCAGCTCCTCCAGGTAGTCCCGCTCGCCGGCGTGGTCGCCCTGGACCTTCCGCTGCTGGGCCAGTTGCCACAGCGCCTGCCAGCGCAGCACCGGCGCCTCGTGCCCCTCGGCCGCCAGAGCCTCGCGGAGGGTTTCCATCGCCGCGTCGGACCCGGTGGAGGAGACCAGCGACAGCGCGTGGGCAAGCGAGCCGCCGGCGGGTTCCTC
Organism: Streptomyces sp. NPDC043952; assembly: GCF_056435325.1. NCBI lineage: Bacteria > Bacillati > Actinomycetota > Actinomycetes > Kitasatosporales > Streptomycetaceae > Streptomyces > Streptomyces sp. NPDC043952. The sequence continues at coordinate 48,929 of NZ_JBWKES010000045.1, read as the reverse complement.
GAAGTCCGCGGGTTCCAGACCGAGCCGTTCGGCGAGGTGGGCGACGGCCCGCTCGGTGGGCTGGCGGGCGCCGGACTCCAGCCGGGAGAGGTATCCCGTGGACATGCCGTCACCGGCCAGGGCGGTCTGGGACAGCCCGCGGGCCTGGCGCAGTTTGCGGAGACGACGGCCGAACGCGGGCTGACGCAGCATAGGACCATTCCCTGGGACGGAGGGGTGGGGTCGGCCGGGGGCGGGACGGGGCGGGCCATGGTCCGCGGGCCGCCGACAGCCGCGACGAGCGTAGGCGGCCGGGCAAGTGCCGGGCAATGTTTTGCCAGACGCCATGCCCTGGACCTCGTGCGCACCTCACGGGATCCTCCGGCGTTTCTCCAGCGGTCCTCCAGCGATTGCGGGGAGTATCTCGAGCGCCGGTGCCGCCACCTGCACACCGGTCCGTCCTCGATCACGGAGCCGGTCTCGTCGCGACCACGGGAGTCGCCCATGAATCACGCGGTTCCTGCCCGCCGCGCTTGCCAAAGGTGCCGCGCCGGCCGGCCCGCGCCGATGCGCGGTCCGTCGTCCGACGACGACATCGGCTGGCCCAAGAAGTGATCTTGCCGTACCACCGTGCCGGGCGTCCGCGTCGTACGGGCGCGGCGCTTCCGTGCCGTACCCGCCGCGCCGGGCAGGGCACCCGCCTCCCCGCGGGCACGGCGCCTCAGCGCCGGGCGGCCGATCCGCTCGCCCGTCGCAGGGCGCTCGCCAGTGTCCGGTTCGGGGCCGTGTCGCAGCAGTCAGGGCTGCGGGTACCAGGCGCCCGGACGGATCCCGGCGACGCGGCGCAGGGGCCGGTGGAAGCGGGCGGTGTCCAGCGGCCCGAGCGGTTCCAGTGCGCCGTGGGCGCCTCGCTCGGCGTCGAGCAGCGCGCGGACGCCGGCGGGCCGGCCGTCGTTCATCGCCTCGCCCTCTCGGACACCCGCGTACGGAACGGACGTCTGCCCTCCGGACCAGCGGACGTCCGGGCCGCTGCCGCGGCGGCCTGTCCGCACGGTGCGCTCCGCCGCGCCGGCTCCGCGTGCCCGATCGGAGCGGCGGCGTCGCGGGGGCGTGGCGCCCGCAGGGCCGGGCGGCGGAGGGAGGCACCGGGTACGCGTACGGCGCTCTTGTGACAGCCGGCACGCACGCGCTCTCCGTATGGCCGTCCCCTCGTTCCCGGCCTCCCCGCGCCGGCTCCGCCATGTCCCGCGCGGCCGTTTTCTCCAGTGGCCCCCGAACCGTCCTGGGTCCGCGTTCGTCCTGCGTGGAGGGCCGTGGTCGGCGCATGCGGAGCGCAGCCGGGTCACCGGGCGCGGGGAGAGACGCGCCGTGGCAGCGGAGCGGTCCGGTCCGCCGTCACCGGGCCCGGTGATTACGCCGTAATCACCCCGCTCCCACGCGACTTCGGCCCTGACCCCGGCCGGGGCCGTCCGTACCGGCTCGCCCCCGGCGCGAGAGCGGGTCAGGCCGCCGCGGTCCGCGGCACGAGCATGTCGTGGCAGTGCGCGACGCGGCCCGCGGTGTCGAAGCGGAGCTCCGCGACCAGCGACCAGGCCGCCCCCGCGGTGCGCGCCGTCGCCCTCAGCACGACGAGGTCACCCTCGGCGAGGACGCTCTCGGCCGTCAGCCCCAGCTCCGCGGGCGGCATCCGCCCGTCCGGGCCGGCGGGGGCAGCCCAGTGGCGGGTGAGCTGGTTGGCCTCGCCCCGGTTGGCCGCCGCGACCAGCGCGAGGACGAGTTCCTTGTTGCGCTCACGCAGGGTGCGAGCGGTGAGGAGTTCGTGCAGCACTCCGCTGAGGGGCTCGGTCAGCGCGGTCACCATGCCGAGGTCCTTCCTCATGGTTCGTCGTCCCGTACAACCGTCCCGCACAGCATGGCCGTCCCCGCTCGAGAGGGGATGGAGAGCGGGTGGCCGGGGCGGGGTGCGGGGACGTCCGCGTACGGACCCCGGCCGGGAGGGTGCCGCGTTCCATCGACGCTCCACCGCCGTTCCAGGCGGCGCGGTGAGACTGGTCCGGTTCGGGGGGCAGCACCAACCGCGACGGGACGGTTATGACGTTGGTCGGCAGGACCACGGCGATCAGAACCTTGACGGACGCCTTCACGGACTGCGCCGAGGGGTGCTCCCGCACCGTCCTGGTGGAGGGGCCCACGGGGTGCGGCAAGAGCGCACTCGTCCACCTGCTGATCGAACGGGCCGCCGCCGCAGGTGCCGTGGTGCGGTGCGCGACCGGCTTCCCGGCCGGGCGCCGCACCGCGTGGGACGTGGTCCGCCAGTTGCTGACCGGCCTTTCCGGGCCGGTCCGGTGGACGGGCATGCCGCAGCGGGAACCACGCGCCGAGGACCTGCGGGCCCTATGCGCCGAACTGCGCGAGGCGGCCGGAGACGGCCCGCTGGTGCTGTGCGTGGACGACGTCCACCACGCCGACGACGAATCCCTCGCGTTCCTGTCGTACCTCGCCCGCCACGCACGGGCCGCCCGCACGCTGCTCGTCCTGGCCGGACCGGTGCACCACGAGAGCGGTGACCCCGCGTTCACGACCGGCCTGACGCACCTGCCGACGTCTCGCCGGATCCGGCTCGAGCGGCTCGGTCCGGCCGAGGTGACCGCGCTGGCCGAGCGCGCGGGCTGCCGCGAACAGGTCTTTTCCCTCTACGAGTTGAGCGGCGGCAACCCGCTGCTGCTGCGCGCGCTCCTGGACGAACGCTCCGGCGCGGCCCCCGGCGCCCGCCGTCCCGCACCCGGCTGCGGCGGGTGCGGGACGGCCGGGGCCGGCATCCGGCACGGCGGCACCGCCGCGGACCCCGGCGGCCCCTTCGCCCGTGCCGTGCACGCCTGCCTGCACCGCGCCGGCGCCACCGCCGCGGCGGTCGGCCGGGCCGCGGCCGTGCTGGACCGGGCCATCACGCCGGAGCGGATCACGGAACTGACCGGCATCGCGCCGCCCGCGGTCCGGCGGAGCCTGGCCGGCCTGCACGCGGCGGGACTGCTGAGCGACGCCGGTCACCCGACTCCCGCCGTGCGGACCGCGGTCCTCGGCGCCCTGTCCCCCGCCGACCTGGTCGCACTGCACCGCCGGGCGGCCCTCCTGCTGCACCGCCAGGGCCGCCCGGCGGTGGAGGCGGCCGGGCACCTTCTGTCCGCCGCCCTGTCCGCCACCGGTTGGTCGGCCACCGGCGAGGAGACTGAGCTGCTGTGCGCGGCGGCCGAGAGCCGGATCGCCGAGGACGACGGCCGCTGCGCACTCGCCCTGCTGGAGGCGGCCCACCAGCTCTGCGGGGAAGGCGCGCGGCGGGATCACGTGGCGGTCCGGCTCGTTGAGGCCGGCCGGCTGTTCGGCCCGATGGCCGCCGTACGACTGCCCGCCGGCCCACCCGGCGGGTCGTACGAGGGCGGTCCCGGCGGCGCACCGGCGCGGCCACCGGCCCAGTTGCTCCCGCTGTAGGACCGGCCGACCGATGCGCCACGGCTGCTCGGCAAAGGCGAAGGCGAAAGCAGGGACGAAGGCGGAAGCAGGGACGAAGGCGGAAGTGAAAGCGGCGACGGCACAGGCGACGCCCACAGCGACCACAGCCCCGGCTGTCCGGGCACCGCACGCGGACGCGGACGCGCCTTCGGTGCGCGCCCGGCGCTCCGGGCCACCGCCGAGGGCGGACCTGCCGGGGCGCGGAACAACTTCCCTGCGACAGACCGCCGTTCCTCCGGTGACCGGGCGGCGCCGGCCGTCAGGCCGCGAACAGGTCGAACGTCGAGCTGTGGCGCGGCCCGGCCAGCACGTCCAGCTGGGGGTCCACGGCCAGCATCGCCTGGTGCATGCGCTGCAACTGCGGGGAGGGCTCCACGCCCAGGTCCTGGATGAACCGCATCCGCAGTCTGCGGTAGACCTCCAGCGCGGTGGCCTGCCGGCCCGAGCGGTACAGCGCCACCATGACCTGGGAGTGCAGCCCCTCGTGGTGCGGGTGGCGAGCGGTCAGCTCGGTCAGCTCGGCGATCAGCTCCGAGTGGCGGCCGAGCCGCAGGTCGGCGTCGATGCGCCGCTCCACGGTGACCAGCCGGCTCTCCTGCAACCGCATCACCTCGATGTCCAGGACCGGGCCGAGCTTCACGTCGACCAGCGGTGCGCCGGTCCACAGGTCCAGCGCGGAGCGGAAACGCGCCGCGGACACCTCGTTGTCCCCCGCCTCGAACGCGGCTTGGCCCTGCCGGGCCAGTTCCTCGTACTGGTTCACGTCGACGCAGCTCTTGTCGATCTGGAGCAGGTATCCGCCGTGCCGCGTGGCGAGAATGTCCTTCGCTCCGGTCGGAGCGCCCGGACCCATCGCCGTGCCGAGCCGTCTGCGCAGTTGGAGTATGTACGTCTGAAGGGTCGTCAGCGCACTCGCCGGAGGCTCGGTTCCCCAGAGTTCCTCCATGAGTGTGGGTACGGGCATGACCCGTCCCGGATAGAGCGCCAGCAGCGACAGAATCTGTCGCGGTTTGCCGGCCGTCGGAACGATCGATCCCCCGTTGACCTCGGCACTCAACGGACCCAGAACCTGAATCTTCATGCTGGCCTCCCCACCTCGTCGAGTTCCTTGTCCAGTTCCTTTTGGTGGCCAGAAATCTTCGCCACTCCACACGCTAGCCGTGTGCGTGTCCTTCAACCGATTTCCTGTAGCGGTCCTCTAGCCGTGCTCCAAGCGGGACGGTCTTTCGATTCCCGAAAGGAATTCCCGCCGCTGCCCGGCCTTTTGGGACGGCGGACAATTCGCGTGGCCCGGATAGGTGCACGGTGCCCGGACGCCGCGCGGCGGGGCCCGGCTAGCCGCGCGGCGCGCCCACGGGTTCGGGCAGGGGCACGATGTGCGGTGCGGCCCGGTTCCAGGGGAACCCGTGGTGCAACTCCAGGTGCGGGGCGAAGGGTTCGTCAGCGGGTACGGCCACCGCGACCAGCACGCCCGGAACCGGCTCCAGTTCCAGCAGCCGCCAGCGCCCGGCCAGGTCGTCGGCGGGTGGCCGGAAACCGAGCACCCCCCGGTCGTCGGCCAGGGAGAAGGAGAACTCGTCGAAGGGCAGGCCGAGTCCCAGTCCGCGGGCCTTGGAGTATGCCTCCTTCAGGGTCCACAGCCGGAGCACCCGGCGCTCCCGCCGCGGGCCCTCGGGCACCTCGGCCACCCAGCGCTGCTCCTCGGGGGCGAAGGTGGTCACGATGGTCTCCAGACCCCGCGCCTCTCTGCCGAGGCCCTCCACGTCGACGCCGATGCGCTGCCTGCGGACGATCCCGAGCAGGCTGTAGCCGCCCGCGTGGGAGAGGTTGAAGTCCAGGTGGTCGCCGCCTCGCGGCAGGCCGCCGGGCAGCGGCTGGAGGAAGGGCCGGCCGCGCGAGGAACGCCAGATGACCAGCTCCGCCTCGGTGAGGCCGGCCTCCAGCGCCAGCGCCCGGCGGACCAGGGTGTGGGCGACCAGGTACTGCCGGCGGTCTCGTTCGAAGAGGAACCGGGTCGCGGTCTGGTGTTCCCGCTCGTCGAGCCAGTGCCTTGCCAGTTCCCCCGCGAGGTCGGGCGGGAGGGCGTCGTTGGGGCACAGCCACAGCTTCACCGGGGCCACGGTCTCGTGGTGCGGCGGGAACCCGGCGCTGGGGGACTCCGGTGCGGTGAGGGTCATGGTGTCGTCTCGTCCGTCTCGGTGCGCCGTGCCGCTGCGGTCGGCGTGCCATCGCGGCGCGTGAGGCCGCCGGGGCCGTAGCGGGCGGGGAACTGTCGGTGCTCCACGGTGGGGTTTCCGTTCAGGCGGAGCGGTCCGCCAGGAGCGCGGCCGCCTCGTCGACGCCGATCCGCTCCCCGCGCACCGCGTCGAGGAGCGCGACCACCTCCTCCTGGGACAGCGGGGACCGCGTCGTGGGAGCGGTGGCCGCCGGAGGCTGCCTTACCGGGGCCGCGGCGGGTGCGCCGTGGTCCGGTGCCGCGGGGAGCGCCGGGCCCCGGCTGCGGAAGGCGACGTAGGAGGCCATGGCGGCGAGGCTGGGATGCTCGTGGACACTGACGGGGCTCTCGCTCAGGCCGTAGGCGCGGTTGACACCGGCGATGAAATCGGCGGCCAGGATGGAGTCGATGCCCAGTTCCGCGAAGGCGGCACCGCCGTCGATCTCCCAGGGGTCGCAGTGCAGGATGCGGGCCAGTTGCTCGCGCAGCACCTGGAGCACGGCGGCCGAGGCGCCGGGGTCCTGGACGGCGGGGGCCTCGTCGGCGCCGCTGCGGACAACGGCCAGGTGGCGGGCGAGCAGCACCGGTGTGGGGTACTCGTACAGGGCCGCCCCGGCGATCCGGACGCCCAAGCGTTCGGCGACGGCCGCGACGAACTCGACGGTGAGCAGGGAGTCCAGGCCGAGCACGGGGAAGGGCTGCTCGGGGTCGATCCGGTCGGGGTCGGCGTGTACGACACCGGCCAGCACGGCCGTGAGCTCGACAAGGAGGTCTCCGGTCCCATCGGAAGGTGCCGTCGGCTCACTGGTCATGGGGAATGCCTCCAAGGATCGGCGCTCGGGCCGGAGGGTCAGTGGATCGGTGCCAGGGGTCCGGCGTGCGGGACGTGCGCGGTCCGGGCCGGCGCCGGGTTCGGCGCGGTCTCGGACGCGGCCATCAGGATCGAGTGCTGGAGCCGGCGCAGCCGCGGGGACGGTTCCAGACCCAGGTCGCGCCCGAGAGTGGCGCGCAGGTGCAGATAGGCCTCGAGAGCCTCACTCCGCCGCCCGGACCGGTCCAGCGCGATCATGAACTGGGCGTGCAGGTTCTCATGCGTGCGGTACCGGCTCGTCAGGACCGTCAGTTCGGCAAGCACTTCGCGGTGCCGCCCGAGCCGCAGGTCCGCCTCGATGCGCTGGTCGAGCACGCACAGCCGGCTCTCCTCAAGGCGCTTGGCCTCCAGGGCGAGCCGGTCCCCGGTCTGCACGTCGGCGAAGGCGGACCCCGACCACAGGTCCAGGGCGGCGGCGAGGGTGCGTGAGGCACCCGCGAAGTCACCGGCGTCCATGGCCCGGTAGCCCAGTCCCGCCAGCCGCTCGAACTCCCGGACGTCGCTGGTACCGCCGTCGGAGGCGAGCAGGTATCCGCCCGGCAGGGTGAGCAGCACGTCCTTGGCGGTACGGCGCTCCGCCGTGCCCTCCGCGTGCTGTCCGGTGGGCCGGGCCAGCGCCGCCGCGATGAGTTCGCGCAGTTGCAGCACATAGGTCTGCAAGGTGGTGCGCGCGCTGCGCGGGGGCCGGCTCGACCAGACTTCCTCGATGAGTGAGGCGACCGGCACCACCCGGTCCGCGTGAAACGCCAGCAACGCCAGCACCTGGCGGGGCTTCGGCGCCGTGGGGGCGACGGACACGCCGTCCACCCTCACGTCCAGTGCGCCCAGTACGTCGATGTCCACGCCGTCTCCCCTACGTTCACGTGCGCCGCTGGCACGCACGATTAAAAAACAGCGCAGGCGGTATGTCAATAAAGACCGTTCCACCTGTCTCCAACGACCTTCAAGCCCAGATACGGTGCAGGTACGGCAGCCCTCAAGGACACGTCTCCCACCTGCCAACTTCCCTAGGAAGCAGCAAGTTTGACGCGCAGTCCGGTGCATCTCACGGCTGGAGCGTGCCCCGCCGAAGGGCAGGAGTCGCCCCGGAGAAAGAGACCGTCCGCGAGCTCCACCCCCCGTCAAACAGACCGAAAGGTCTTTTCCATCCGGTCGTAGCTCCCGGCCGCCGCCAGCGCGGACCGTCGGCAGGCCGCGGCGGTACGTCCCCGCCCACCGACCGACCGCACAGTGCCAGCAGTACGACGGTCAGCGCGGCCAGTTCCTCCGCGGTCGCCGTGCCACGCTCGACGCGCAGCGTCCGCTCCACGCCGTCCGTGCCGCCCATGGCCACCTCCTCTTCCGGCCACCGTGGGCCATGGAGTTCAAGGGCCGCTCTCGCCCCACTGGAGGCACGGCCGGTGCCGCCACCGGTCAGCCACTGCGTGCCCGCACCGCCCGCAGCGCCCGTGACAGCGCTTCAGCGCTCTCGGCGGCGCCGCCGACCCCGGTCATCACCACGGCGGGAACCTCGCCCGTGTGCCGGGCCGCACGGCGGGCGATCTCGTGGGCGACCAGGCCGGCCGGACCGGTCCCGCACAGGATCAACCGCCGCCCACCGCTGAGCAGTTCGCGCAGAGTGCCGGGCGGCACCCGGCGGTCCGGTGCGCTGAGCGACACGATGCGCTCCGGCCCCTCGTGCTCGTGCACGAACCTGTCGTACGCACCGGCCGTGACACCGGGGACCGTGACCAGGCACACGAGGTCCGCGCCGGGCTCCCCGGCCCGCAGCACCGCCGACGCGTACCGCTGGACGCCGCCGGGTCGCGGCGGTGAGACGCGGGGCACCCCGGAGGTGACCAGGAGCCCCAGGGCGTCGGCGACGGTGAACGTGTCCTCCGGGTGCCGGGGCATGCCGCGCAGCAGGCGCACACACTGCGCGAGGAGGTCCGAGGCGTCGGGGTCCGTGAGCCTGGCCCGGTCGTACAGGGCGGTCAGCACCAGGGAGCCCTCGGTGTCGTAGTGCGCGGCGAGCGTGACCGGCAGGGGCGTGTCACCGCCGGCGCTTTCCGGCACGCCCACCCAGACGCCCTGCGCCGCCAGTTCGGCCCGCAGGTTCTCCGGCAGTGCGGGGTGGTTGTCGAAGCGGATGGTGGTCTCGGTCGGACCGGAGCCGGGGGCGCGCCCGCTCCACCGCCTGATCCGGTCGGCATCCACCGAGGCACAGGGGCTGAGGTCGAAAGCGGCGTCCCGCACCTGGAGCAGCAGGTCCACCAGCGGTGCGGCGGGGTCCACGGTGACCGTCATCGGCAGCGGGTCACCCAGGAGCCCGGGGATGTCGGCCACGGCCCGCGGCGGTATGTCCCGGCCGGACGAGTCCACGCCGAAAGCGACCGGCAGCGGACCGTCGGTTCCGGCCGCCCGGTACAGCAACAGGGCCCAGGCGACGTGCAGGACACTGCTCTCCCCCGCTCCCCGGCCCGCGGCCCAGGACCGCAACCGGGAGGTCTGGGGCGGTCCGAGCCGGCGCTGTATCCGGCCCGGCCCTCCGGGGGTTCCGGGCGGCGGACCGGGGCGGCCCGGACTGACGGCGGCGTGGGCGGGCGGGGCCGCCGCCCGGTGCCCGCGAGCACCGGGCGCTTCCCGGCGAGCCGGCCACGCGCCGTGATCCCGGATGTCGGGCCGCCGGTCCCCGCCGGGCAGCACCCCGCCGGCGAGGTAGGAGCGGTAGAACTGGCGCACCAGCAGACGTGCCCCGCGCTCGTCGAGCAGGGCCCGGTGGTAGGTCACCAGCAGACGGCTGGGCGTCCGTCCGGCGCGGGCCGTGGCCGGTGGCCCGTCGAGCACGGACACCCGCAGCAGCCCCGGCCGGTACAGCTCGAAGCCGCGGTCCCGATCCCGGCGAAGCAGTTCGCTCCAGCCGACATCGGTGTGCGCGTGGTGGACGACGTCGACGACGGCGCGGTCGTGGAGCACCAGGCGGGCGGCTCCGGCCCAGTCGAAGGACGCCCGCAGCACCGCCTCCCGCTCGGCGACGGACTGCCAGGCGGTGGTGAACCGGCCGCGATCCAGCGGCCCCGTCCAGTCCCAGAACAGCTGCTCCACGTACCGGCCGAGGCCGGCCTGGCTCTCCAGCGCCGCCGCCAGCAGCACCCGCTGCTGCCCGGACACCGCGATCGTGTCCGCCGCGAGCGGCGCCAGCAGATCGGCCAGCAGGTCGTCGGTGAGCGGCCCGCCGTGCCCGGCCGGGCCGCGAGGGGTGAGCCGCAAGAGATACCGGCCGCCATGCCCGGCGTCCGGTACGCCGTCGGCTTCGACGCCGTCCAGTTCGACGCCGTATCCCCGATGGCGCTCGGCGACACGGGCGGCGACCGCCTCGGTCTCCGTGCGGGCGAGACCGCACAGCTCGAAGACGAGCGGCGACCAGGCCTGGGTGCCGGGCGGTTCGTGCACCACGGCGAGAACCGTGCCCGCGTGCGCGTGATGACCCCTCATCTGCTCCCCAGGGGGCCGGAAACTGCTGCCGCAGCAGCCGCCCCCGGCGCCCCGACCTCCTTTTCGAATCGTTTCCGCGTGGCGTGTCCCGGCGCGGCCCGGCAGCCTCGCCCGCCGCTTCCGCTCACCGCTGCCCGCGGTCCCGCCGTCCCGGAAACGCGAGGACCCTCGTGCCCTGCGCCGTATCCGCCGAGGGCGGCCGCACCGGTTCGCACCCGGCGGACGGCGCCCGTGTCCCGTCCGGCACCACCGGCCCGATGTCCTGCCGGTGCGCCTCGCTCACCAGGAAGCGTCCCTGGACGAGATGGGTGGCGAAGGCCCACTCCCCGGCCGCGTCCCCGACGAGCCGGGCGGCACCCGACGCGTCCCACCCGAAGCCGACCGCCGAGAACCGGCGCCGCATACCGTGCCCGAGCGCCTTGGTGTACGCCTCCTTCAGGGTCCACAGGCGCAGGAACCGCTCGGTGCGCTCCCCCTCCGGCAGAGCCGCGAGCGAAGCGGCCTCCTCGGCGGTGCACACGTGAGCGCGCAGCGCCTCGAAGGAGATCCGGCGCCCCGCGGGCTCGGCGTCCACACCGACCGGTCCGGCGCGGCTGACACCGACCACGATCAACTCGTCAGTGTGGCTGAGGCTCACCCGCAGGTCCGCGCCGAGCCCGCGCAGCACGGGCCGCCCGCCCGGCAGGCCGGCGAGGTCGAACCGTTCGGCGGGGACCTGAAGGGCGGCAGCGGCCGTGTGCTTGAGCACCACTCTGGAGACGGCGAGGGTCAGCCGGCCGGCCGGGGCCGGATGCTGCCGGTAGCGGGGCCAGTCGCGGCCGAGCAGCGTGCGCAGACCGGGATCGAGCAGGGCCGGCGTCAGCCACTCGCCCCAGGTGGAGTGCACCACCGCCCGGCCCGACCGCTCGAACCGCTCCTGGACCTCCTCCCACGGACCGTCCGGCCCGGAGACATGGCAGGGCGGCGGGAAGGCCGGCTCGGGGGTGCGGCCGCTCGCCACGTCCATCGCGCTCACCACGCCACCCCCGTCTCCTCCATCGCGCTCACCGCTCCGCCCTCGCCGTGTCCCATGCGCTCACCACGCCACCCTCGTCGCGTACAAGTCACAGTCCACGCCGCTCGCCGCGCGCCGGACCAGTTCGTCCCACACCCCCGGCTGCGGATCGGGCAGCCCCTCGGGCAGGGGCAGTCCGAGCCGCCCGGCGATCCGGCCGAGTGCCAGCAGCGCCCAGCCGGTTTCGCCGAGGAAGGGCAGCCGCGCCCCGGCCGCCGCCTCCCGCACCCCCAGCGCGGCGGCAGCCAGCGTCAGCAGGGCCTCGCGGTCCGCCAGGGCCCGCGCGGCGGGGTCGGCGGGGTCGTGCTCGGCGACGGCCGCGCAGTCGACACGCAGCGCCCGCAGCTCGGTGACCAGTCTGCGGCCGACACGGGCGAGCGCCGCGGCGCCGGGTCCAGCGGCACCGGCGAGCCGGTCGGTGGCACCGGCCAGCGTCGCGGCGACGGCCCGCGGGCAGTCTGCGCCCGGTGCCGGGGCGCAGACCGCCCCGGTGATCCGGAACAGCGCCGCGGCCGCCGTGCCGTCGTCGCCCGGCCATGAGCCGCCCGCACCGTTCAGCCCGCGCACGATGCGTGCCTGGGCGGCGCCGGAGGCGGCCCAGCCGACCCGGACGAACTCCCGGTCCCGCAGGATCTTGGCCAGCGTGCGCCGTTCGGGAGTACCGGCGTCGAACCCGCACTCGTTCAGCACCAGTTCGAGATCCCCCAGCAGTTCACCGGCGAGTTGGGGGACGAGGTAGCCCACGACGGCGGCGAGCGACCGACCGGGCCGCCGGGGCGGCACCGGGCCGTGCGGTCCGGGCCCGGCCGTGCCCGGATCCCGCGCGGGGCAGGACCGCAGGGCCGCGGCCGTCAAGCTCTCGCAGGCCAGCAGTTCCGCGAAGACCGACGCCAGGGCCGGCCGCCACTGCCCGGCAGCGGGTTCGTACCTGCCGAGGCCGTCCACGACACGGACCGCGCTCCGCAGGACGCCGCCCACCGACGCGAGGAGCGCCGCCGGTCCGAGCAGCGCGGCCGCCGGGTGCGGCACCGGTGTGTCCAGCAGCGGACGGATGCTCCAGGCATGGGCGAGGGCGAGGTCCCGGCGGAAGAGCGGGCGCAGGGCGCGCGCGAGCTGGTCGGCGGCGGGCAGCGGTTCCCCGGTGCCGGGCAGAGCGGCGGGCGGGGCGGGCAGTGCGTCGTAGCCCGCGGCCCACAACCGCGACCGGCCGTAGGGGTTGCCGGGGTCCCTGGGGTTGCCGAGCAGCGCTTCGAGGCGCGCCGCGGACCGCGTCGCGCCGAACGGTACGGCCGCGAGACCCGAAGTCCGGGCCGCCGGGGGCCGTCCGGTGTCCGGGGCCGGCCGGGACAGGGCCATCGCCCATCTCCTCGTCGTCGTGGCGCGGGTCGCCCCGCGGCCGTTCTCCGGCGGGCTCATCGCAGCCGGCGGACGGCGCTCTCGGCGTGCCACCGCGCCAGGTCCAGCGTCTCCGTGCTGGAGCGGCCCAGCCATTCGCGCACATGCCAGCGGGCGTCCACGAGCAGGGCGCCGCCGCCCAGGACGGCCTCCACCGCGCTCTCCCGGAGCATCACGTGGTGAAGGGAGACGACCCGCACCCCGGTCTCGTCGGGCTCCAGGTACCACTCCCCGTAGTGCGCGGCAACGGGCTCGGGGGTCACGGTCTCCTTGTGGACGATCCGCCCCGCGGCCGGGAAGCACAGCCGCACGGCCTCGGACACCAGCGTCTCCCCCGTCTGCGGGGCCCAGGTGTGCAGGACCGTCGCCTGCACGCCCGGCTGGTCCTCGGTGACCTCGGCCCGGTCGACGTGGGGAAGCAGTTCGGCCCAGTCCCCGACGCGGTAGAGGAAGTCGTACACGAGTTCCGGGGAGCCGCAGACGTACACGCTGTCCTCGAAGGAGAGCAGCAGTTCGTCCAGCCGGTCCCAGCGCTCGGCCGCCTCGCGCAGGGACACCACACCGGACAGTACGTCGGATTCGAGTGTCCGGGAGTCCTCCCGGGGACCGGCCGGGCGTTCCTGGCGCAGGGTCAGCAGGCACCGGTCGGCGCCGTCGGGTGCCACGCTCCAGACACCGGACGTCGGCGCACCGGGCAGCAGGTCGTCCCGCGCTTCGAACTCGATACGGCGCTCCTGCGGCCGCAGCACGCGGCGGGCGGAGACGGAAGACACCCGGCCGTCCCGCAGCCGCCACAGGCGCAAGTTCTCCTCGGTGCCGTCGAAGTCGATGCGTTCGACATGGACGAAGGGGTGCAGCAGGACCGGCCAGCGCGGGGAGTCGGCGAGCAGGCCGTACACGACGCCGGCGGGCGCCGCGACGGAGACCGTCCGCTGGGCGGAGTGCGTTCGCTGCGACGACATGCGCGATCCCCTCCTCCAGGTGGGATCCAAGCTGCACGGCCGGGCCTGAGCGGTGCTCGATTCCTGGTGGAAGGGGCGCAAGGTGACGGCGTATCAGCCCACGGCGGCCACGGACGCGATCCTCGTGGGCTGGGCCGCGAGGGTGTCCGGGCCGGACATCAGGATGGAGCGCTGCAACTTGGCGAGCGCGGTGGACGGTTCGAGGCCCATGGTGCGCACCAGGGTGGTCCGCAGCCGCTGGTAGGCGGCGAGCGCCTCGCCGCGGCGGCCGGACCGGTACAGCGCGAGCATGTACTGGCCGCACAGGCTCTCGTGCGTGGGGTACTGGTTGACCAGCACGGTCAGCTCGGCGAGCAGCTCACGGTGCCGGCCGAGCCGCAGGTCCGCCTCCACCCGCTGGTCCAGCGCGCACAGCCGGCTCTCCTCCAGCCGCTTGACCTCGGTCTGGAGATGGGGGCCGGTGTGGACGTCGGCGAGCGCGGGGCCGGTCCACAGTTCGAGCGCCTCGCGCAGCAGCCGGGCCGCCCGGGGATAGTCCTCGGCGTCCATGGCCCGGTACCCGCAGCCGGCGAGCCGTTCGAACTCCCTTACGTCACTGACACCTTCGCCACCCTTGAGCAGATAGCCGCCGGGTACGGTCAGCAGCAGGTCCTTGGGCTGGCGGCGCTGTCCGGTGTGGTCCGCCGCCCCGTCCTCCAGGGCGACGCCGATGAGCTCGCGCAGTTGCAGGATGTAGGTCTGAAGGGTGGCACGGGCGCTGCGCGGGGGCCTGGTGCCCCACAGCTCCTCGGTCAGGACACCCGCCGGGACGACCTGACCGGCGCGCAGCGCCAGCAGAGCGAGCACCTGACGCGGCTTGGGCGCCGTCGGTGTGATGGACGCCCCGTGGTGCCGTACGGCGAGTGTGCCGAGTACATCGATGTCCACGCCCGTCTCCCCCACTCTCTGGTGCAGATCTGCAGTGCTTCCCTAGCACCCCGAGTAAAAAACAGCACGCGCGGTATGTCAATACGGTACCGGTCACCCTGTTTACCTTCGACATACACCGAATCCCCCGTCGCCCCGGTGAGCTGCCGGTATCCGGACCAGGCACCAAGAGCCGTCTCTCCAGGGGGACTTCAGGCCCGATGCCCGAACCGGACACCCGGCCGGACCTTGCCGGTCCCCCTCGCGATCATTGCCGACCTTCCGGACTGTTTTCGCTCAGCCCTCCCTGTCGGTGTCCGGTCACCCGGTCACCGCCACTTCGCCGGCCGGCCCCCAGCTGCCGTCCAGCCCGGCCGGAACCTGCTGGGGCGAGGCGGCCAGCAGGGGGAGTACGAGGGCCCAGAAGCGGGTCGCCCGCTCCCGCGACGTCCAGTCCCGGTTCCGGGTGCCCAGCACCTCGAAACCGACCGTCACGGCGACGATGGCCGCGGCGGCGTCCTCAGGCGGCACACCCGGTGCCAGCTCCCCCTTCTCCTGAGCGTGCGCGACCAGCTGCCGGACCCAGGCCCACCACCAACCCGACACGCCCCCTTCCCCGCTCTTGCGCGAAGGGTCACGGCCCAGCTTGAAACCGGCCCTGACCAGGGGGTCGCCGGCCACGGCGGCGAGCAGCAGACAGGTGGCGTCCACCAGGGACTGGAGCAGGGTCTCAGCGGAGTCGCAGCAGCCCTCCGCCATCTTCTCCACGGCGTCGACTGCGGCGTCCTCGACCTCCTGCGCCAGCTCCTCCTTGCTGGCGAAGTGGAAGTGCAGCGCGCCATTGCTGACCCCGGCCCGCGAACTGATCGCGGTGAGCGACGCCACGGCGTAGCCCTCCTGCTCGAACACCTCGGCCGCGGACCTGATCAGGTTCTCCCTCGTCCGCGCCGCCCGTTCCTGTTTGACCATCACGTACTCCGTTACTGAACTGAGGGGCCCGTGCTTCCTCATCGGCAGCCGGGTGCGCTGGCGCGCAGTCATGGCCAGGAAGTGGATCAATGCCTCGCAGCCCTCAGGTTAACAAACCGCTTGTGCGGTTTGTAGTCTGTGGCTGCGGAGGATATCGGCCGCTTTCCGGCAGGCGCCGCTCAACGGGTGCCCATCCGGTGCCCGACTCGGCGGCACGTCAGCTCGGCGCCCCGTCGGCGCCTACCCCCGCCCGCCCGGGACGCGGGCCACCGGCGCCTCGGCCCGGTCCGCCGCGCAGGAGCCGGGAGTTGTCGGCCCGAACGGTCAGTCGGATAACGATTTTCAGCCACTGCTCACCTGTCCCGCTCGAGAAGCGCTCGGGGTCGGCTGGGGCGGCGCCATGACCCCACGGGCGCCACCCCGGCCGAGAACCGCAGGAGGACACGGGTAAGCACCGCGCGCGGACGGATGTCCTCCACATTTTCGCCATACGGAGCCCCTGCTACCGGTAGAAACGAAACCGGTTGGTATGTATCTTCCTGCTCGAACGTTCATCCATCGCCAGGGCATTCAGGGGGAAGCCATGTCTGCGATCACGTTCCAGGCCGAGCGCACACCACTTCACAAGGCGGAAGCGGAAGGCGGTACGGCGCTCTCGGTGCCTGGGATGGCCGTCTTCGCCCACCCGTCGCTGACCACCACCGTCCCCAAGGAGTTCGTCCACCGCGCGGCGGTCGCCGAGGTCATGCTGACGGGCTGGGACCGCCAGGGCGACGCCCGCTTCGCGGTGACCGCGCAATGGCCGCGCGCACACAGTTTCTTCACGCCCTGCGAAGGCCTGCTGCACGATCCGCTCATCGCCGCCGAGACACTCCGGCAAGTCGGTGCGCTGCTGGCCCACGCCGAGTACGGCGTCCCGCTCGGTCACCACTTCCTCATGCGGGACCTCGACATCACCGTGGACCCCGCGGGGCTCGTCGTCGGAGACACGCCGGCCTCTTTGGAACTCATCGTCACCGCCACCGACGTCAAACGCCGTGGCAGCAATCTCGCCCAGCTCGGCTACGAGGCGACGGTCCTGCGGGACGGAACCCCCGTCGCAAGGGGAGCCGCCTCGTTCAACACCGCGACACCGGCGGTGTACGGCCGACTGCGCGGCCGCCAGGACCTCGGGCTCATCCGCGCTCTGCCGCTCACCGCGCCCAGCTCACCGCAGAGCGTGGGACGCACTTCACCGGTCGACGTCGTGCTGTCACCTGCCGACGGGCCGCACCGCTGGCAGCTGAGAGTGGACACCCGTCACCCTGTTCTGTTCGACCACCCGGTCGACCATGTGCCGGGCATGCTCCTGCTCGAGGCCGCACGGCAGGCCGCCGCCGGCGTGCTGGAACGTTCCTTCCTGTCCCCTCTCGGCATGGTCAGCACCTTCAAGCGGTACGTCGAATTGGATGCACCCTGCCTGATCGAGACCACGCACCTCGGGTGCTCGGCCGACGGCCGGACGGAGTCGGTCCGGGTGACGGGCCGGCAGAACGGAACCGAGGCGTTCGTATGCCTGGTAACCGCGGCGGCCTCACACGCCTGACCCAAAGGTCGGGGGCGTCAGACCGGTGCCGGGCTCGAGCAGTGCGCCCGGCACCTGCGGCGAGCGCCGGCCGGTCTCAGACGGCTTCCTCCACAGCACGAGTCTTCGAATCCCCGTCGCGATAGTCCCGCGCGCGCCTCCCCCGCGCGGGCACCGGCGAACCGGCGGACTGCCTGGCCATGACGCATGTTGCCCGCTTCACACTGAGACTTTCCTATGTAATATACAAACTGGGCGGTTTTTTCTTGCAGTCGGTACAGCGCAGCTCGAAACGGAGAGGCTCTCATGGCAACGCAGGACCGTGCGATCCGCACTCGCCGGAAGATCCTTTCAGCAGCGGCCGAGGTCTTCGAGTCCCGCGGGTACCGGTCGGCGACCATCAACGAGGTCCTCAGGACCGCCGGTGTGACGAAGGGTGCCCTCTACTTCCACTTCCAGTCGAAGGAAGACCTGGCACAAGGGGTCCTGAACGCCCAGGACCAAGTGATCGAGCTTCCCGAACGCACGAGCAAGGTACAGGCGCTCGTGGACACGGTGATGCTCCACGCGCACCGTCTGCAGACCGACCCCATGGTGCGCGCGGGCGTACGCCTGACCATGGACCAGACCTCGAACGAACTGGACCGCAAGGGCCCGTTCCTCAAGTGGGGCAGCCTTGCCTGCCAGCTGCTCGAAGACGCCCGGAAGCAGGGCGAGTTGCTTCCCCATGTCGAATTGCAGGAGACGGCCGACGTCCTGACCGGCGCCTTCGCGGGCATCCAGTCCATGTCGCACGCGTTGAGCGATTACGACGACCTGATGCAGCGTTCCTCCGCTCTGCTGCGCCACATCCTGCCGAGTGTGGTCATGCCCTCGTTGATCGCCGCTCTGGACCTGTCGGAGACGCGGGGGGCCAGGGTGTTCGCCGAAGTGCAGGCCGCGCTGGACGCGTCCGCGGTCGCCGCCCCCTGAAAAAGCGGAAGACCCCCGCTGGCCCGACGCGGCGACCGTTCCCGCACCGGCAGGGGGTGCTGAGGGCTGCCCGGCATCCGCTGCCCCCGTCCTACAGCGACGACACCGCCCCGCCCTCCGACCGCTCCGTCTTGCGCCCCTTGCTGCCCGGCGCCAGGGTGCGCGGATCGACGGCCTCGGCCGGCGTCCCCGTGGCGTACAACCCGCCGGGGACGGTGTCCCGGTCGTGCGGCAGCAGCCAGAACACCCGTCGGCGGAAGGTGCCCGAGGAACGGGACGGCTTGGCCTTCGGCCCGAGCAGCGCGTAGCCGACCATGCGGCCGTCCCGGTGGTAGGCGGGCCTGCCCCGGCGGGTCGGCAGCCGGTCCAGGCTCTGCCGGACGTAGTCCAGCCCGCTGATGTCCTCAAGCCAGACCAGGTCGACCTCGTGGAGGATCTCGTCCTCGGCTATGAGGGCACTCATACTGTCTCCTCGTCGGCGGCCAGCCCGATGCCCGGATAGTACTTGCGCTGGTTGGACAGGATCATCTGCTTCGGAGACGCCAGTCCCACCACCTCCCGGACCCGCGCGGCGAACGACCGGGAAGAGACGGCCGGGGCCCCCTCATTCTGACACCATGTCCGGTAGGCCGCGTAGAGACCGGCCTGTTCCGCCCTCAAGCCCGGCTCGCGTCTGCACGACTCGCCGAGGAAGCGCCCGATGTGGTCCTCGGTCTCCGCGTACGCCGTGGTGGCGATGCGCACGGCCTCCGGGCCCAGCAGGTCCTTCTCCCCGCTCAGGAAGCGCCGTGCCCCGACGACGAGCCAGTTGAGGATCCCCGCCCCTTCCTCCGTGACCAGGACGTCGGCCAGGTTGTCGACCTTGCGGTGGTCCGGCACGACCCGCTCGAAGGGGATCAACCGCATCCGCCGCCAGAACGCGAAGCCGCCGGTCCCGACCTCGGGCCGGTGGTTGCCCAACAGCCAGAGCTTGTGGGTCGGCTGAAAGCTGAAGAAGTCCTGCCGCATCCGCCGTGCCTTGATGCGGTCGCCGCCGGTCAGCAGCTTCACCCGAGCCTCGTCGAACCGGTCCCCCGGCTTGACCTCGCTGCACACGATGACCCGGCGCCCGTGCAGTTCGGCCAAGTCGGTGGGGTGTCCCTCATAGGGGCGGGCCATGAGGAACCCGGGCGGCGCGGCGTCCGCGTAGTCCCCGACGAGCTTCATCACCACGTCCAGCAGCACCGACTTGCCGTTCTTGCCGGAACCGAACAGGAAGGGCATCACCTGGGCACCGACGTCGCCTGTGATGGAGTATCCGAGCAGCAGGTGCAGGAAATCGATCATCTCCGTTCCCTCGGGGCCCTCCCCGAAGGTGTCGGCGAGAAACCGGTCCCAGCGCGGCGTCGGCATCGCTTCGGGCGTCACGGAAGTGGAGCGGGAGTGGAAGTCCTTGATCGGGTCCGGCAGACGCATCAGCCCGCTCCGCAGGTCCACGATGCCGCCGGGCGTGCACAGGGCGTACGGATCGGCGTCCAGCAGCGCCGCGTTGAGCACCATGCCGGGGGCGGACCTGGCCTGGGTGAGCATCGCGTTCATCCCGCTGGTGCTCAGCGCGCGCCTGCGGTGCTGCTCCAGGGCGGTTGTGCTGTGCACGCCCCGCGCGTCGGTGGTGGCGAGGGATTCGGCCAGGTCGCCGGCCGCCCACAGCACGGTGTCGTCCTCGTCGATCTGCCAGCGGGTGCTGTCCCACCGGAACCAGCCGAGTCCCGGCACATGCCGGTAGTCGTTGGCGTAGAGGCTGACGAACAGCTTCGCGTTGCCGCGGTCGCTGAGGGTGTCGGGCACCAGCCCGGCGGCAGTGGCCCCACCAGGGGCCCCGAGGCCGCCCTGAGCGCCCGTACGGGCACCGGGCACAGTCCGGGCCTCCGCACCCGCCCCAGGGGCGTCCTGGGCCTCTGTACGCCCGCTCTGGGCCAGGATCTGCGCGGCGACCGAGCCCGCGTCGAAGAGGGTGTCGTCGTGGACGCGTGTCACCGGCGGCCTCCCGGGCACAACGGACGGGTACGGCCCGCGCTCAAACCGCCCCGGATGACGGCACCGTAGCGCCGCTCCTGTCCGGGCCGGGCCTGCGCGGCCGCCGCCTGGAGGAGCCGCTCGGCTTCACCGGCGTCCAGCAGGCCCGCGGCGACGAGCCCACCGGCGGTGTACGCCGCCCTGTTGAGCTTCTCGGTGAACCCCGCCCCCTCCGGAACGGCTCCGCACGCCGCCACCTCCGCCACCAGAGGGGCCAGCACCCGCCCGGCGGCCCCCTGGCCCCCTCCGGCCGCCAGCACGGCCTGGCGGGCCCGTGGCGGCACCGGACGGGGCGCGGGCAGGTGAACGGGCGGCAGATGGCCGGTGCGCTCCAGTTCCCGCGCCAGCCAGTCCGGGAGCGGGGCGAGTTCGCGTGCCGTGCCCAGGGCCTCGTACGTACCGGCCTCGGTCACGGTGCCCGGCGCGACGATGTACCCGCCGTGCGCCCGTACATCGACCTGCCAGGCCAGCGCACGGCCGCCGCCCGAGCCGGAGGAGCACTGCCAGCGGTGCCCTCCCGAAGCCCGGTACCACACGTGCAGCCCGCCGGAAGGCGTGCGCACCCGCAGGGTCGTCTCGTCGTCCGCGGGAGAGGTCGCACCCCGCAGCGCCGCCAGCACCCCGATCGTATGAAAACCGCTGGCGAGTCCCGTCAGATCCACGGTGTCGGCGATGTCGATGCCGGGGAGCAGTCGGTCACGTCCGGGCAGCTGGCGGGCATGGGCATCGATGTCCACGACGACCAGTCCTGCGGGCCCGCAGGCGATCCCGACCCCGAACTCCGGATGGGTCCCCCACCACCGCTCGATCCGAGCGAAGTCCAGGGTGGCGGCCCGGAATCCGTGACACCAGCGACCGGCGGCGGGACAACGGCAACCCCGGTGGGTGTGCCCCGGCTCACGGCAGGCCGCGCAGTTGCCCGCGGGTGTCTTGCGTCCTGGGGCCAGCGGATGGACCGGCCAGCCGCGGCCGGCGCACCATCGGGCGATGGCCAAGGACTGCGAGACGCCCGCTTCGGCAGCAGCAGGCCTCCGTGAGTCGCTGCGTGAAACCCGCAGCTCGTCGGTCATGTGTTCCCCCGTCAGCGACCGAAGCGACTCAAGGATAGGAACACCCTAGCGAAGCCCCGATAAAGGCGGGGCCAAGTAGACGAAGAACTCGTTCCGCGCCTGGAGTGAAAACAGCGACCCAAGACCGGCCCGCAGCGACCGAAGCTGTTCGGTCGCTGCTTGAGTCGCTGCTTCAGTCGCTGACAAAACCGCAGGTCAAACCCCAAACACCCCCCAATTAGCGACTGAAGCGACTCAAGAGTCCTGCATATAACGCCATACGCACGCGCACGCGCATACACACGCACACGCGAATGTCGTCATATACCCGGAACTTGAGTCGCTTCAGTCGCTGATCGCCCTCTAAAACCCCTCTGACCTGGCGTTTTTTCCAGCGACCGAGCAGCGACCCAACAGCTACCCACCCCTCGTTCAGTCGCTGCCCTTCAGTCGCTGCCCCCGACCGCCGTGCTCGGGCCGTGGCAGTCCCAGCGACCCGAGCGACTCAAGCGACTCTGGATCGAACCTGGACGATCGGAGCCGCACCGGGCTCCGCACACGAAACCAGCGACCGAAGCGACCGAAGGCGGCGCCTCAGCGGCCGCATCCACTCGGCGATCTCGGGACCTGTGAAGCAGGCCGAGCCCGTGCGGAGTACCTGGACTTGGTACGGGCGCGGGGTGCCACCAATTCGTCACCACGGGCAGCGCGGTGTCCAGCAGGTGCTCCAACTCCCGCAGCTGACGGCCTGGAAAACGGGGTGCGGTCGGGTGAGTTGGGGTGATAGGCAGACGATGTGACAGACCGCCTTGAGTTTTCCGCCCTGCTGCAGCTGATCGACGAGCGGTCGGCCGCGTTCCGGAGTGCGGTTGCCGCCGCGCCCGGCCTTGACGCGCCGGTGCCGTCCTGCCCCGAGTGGACGCTGTTCGATCTGGTGCAGCACCTGGGTACGGGCCAGCGCTGGTGGGCCGCGATCGTCGCCGCGGGCCCGGCCGAGGCTCCGCCGGCCAAGGATGCCGCGGAGGCGCCGCACGAGCTGGAGCCGCTGCTGGCCTGGTCCGCCGAGTCGAACGAGCTGCTGCTCAGCGCGCTGCGCGAGGCCGGCCCGGAGCGCGAGTGCTGGACATGGTGGAGCGCCGGTGTGTCACCGGCGAACGCCTGGGGAGTTGCCCGCCGCCGGGTGCACGAGGTGCTGGTGCACACCTACGACGCCCAGCTCGCCGCAGGCGCCGTGCAGCCGATGCCGACGGACGTCGCGATCGACGGCGTGGCCGAGTTCCTCGACACCTGCAACTCCACCCCGGCGGCCTGGCCGCATGAGGCCGCCACCATCCACTACCACGCCACCGAGGGCCGCTCCTGGCTCCTCACGCTGGACGGCACCGGCGCCTGGCCCGCACCCCTCACGGACGACGCCGCGCCCGCCTCCGCTTCAGCCACGGGCACGGCCGAGCAGTTGCTCCTCTTCGTCTGGGGCCGCCTCACACTGAGCGACCTGAAGATCGACGGCGACCAGCAGGTGTTCGAGAATCTGATCGCCTGGGAGCCCGAGGAGTAGCCAGTCGATACCGCCGGCGGGCAGCCTTGACGACGTCCGCGCCGGACGGTCGGCGCGACCTCGTACAGCTCGGGACCGAGCGCCTCCCACAGCACTGCCGAACCACGCCCCCGTACCAGGGGCAGCACCCACCATGAGGGAGAAGCCCGGTGCCCCTGCCCCGACATCGCAACCTCGGCGGCCAAAGATCAGACGACCTACCGCGCGGTTTCCTCGCGGCACTGCTGCCGGCCGAGTGCGACGACCGGGCACGGCGCCGCTCAAAACGGCGGATCAAGGCAGCCAGCTTCTGCGAGCGGACCAGGAACAGTCAGCCGTTCTCCCCGATCGGCGCTCCGGCACCGGCAAGTCCCGCATGCTCCTCACCCTGGGCACCGAGGCCGCCGATGAGAAGCCGCTGAACAAGACCATCGCCCGCTACGGCCGCGTCGCAATCGGCTCCGACGAGCCGTTCGGCGAAGCCATGTCAGCCCTGCGTCAGGGGCCCGTGCCACTCTCTTTCACGTGAACGACCCCGGACACCACCGGGGCCGGGAGCAAGGAGAGGTGCCCGGAGTGGTTGATCGGGGACCAGCGAGCACGCCTCAAGGTCGGATCCCCAGGGGTCCACGCAGGTTCGAATCCTGCCCTCTCCGCCTCGCACGGCCTGCCGCTCACGAGGAACTCCCGGTGAGCGGCAGGCCGTTGCCCTGTGGCGTCACCGGACTGGGCAGGCTTCGGTACCCGCCGCTGCGTTGGCAGACATTTCGCCGCGCGACTCTGGCTTCCGTCCAGGCGCTGTCAGTAGTGCTGTCCCCGGTAGACGCCGTGCGTGTCGGCGCCGCGGCTCCAGTCGCCGAAGCTCGTGTTGCCCAACTCCATGTTGACGATGAAGGAGCCGGCCGCGGCGAGGGTGATCCTGAACGGGCCGTCGTCCTCGCCGGGCAGGTTGTTCACGGCCAGCAGCGGAAATTCCGCGGAGGCCAGAGCCTGCTCGTCGGCGATGAGGAGAAGGCTGCTGTCGGGCCAGTCCGCCTCGTCGCGGCCGTTCCGTGCCCGGAGTTGGTCTGCCGTGCAGCCCGCATGGATCGGGTTGTCGATGACGGTGACCGACTCGTAGTGCTCAGGGCCGCTTTCGAGGGCCTGGAGCAGACGTGCCCATGCGTCTGGCTGGCCGTAGGACGTACGGACCAGGAGGGGGCCGGCGGCGTCCTCGATCCTGGGGGCCGCCGGCTCGGGTTCGGCGCCGGTGCGGTCGCCGGGGATGACCTGGATGAGGAAGCGGGGCTTCTTGCCGTCCGCCGAGCGGTCGCTGGCATGGACGCGGACCAGGTAGGGACCGGCTCCGGCGGTGGCGAGGTTCTCCTTGCGTACCGGTTCGTATCCGCTGTCGCACAGCGCGAGGAAGCCGGTCGTGGAGATCACGGTGGTCTCTTCGACCTCGTCCCAGCCGGTCTCCGCCTCCGGGTCTGCTCCGGCGTAGAGGGTGACGACAGGGTTCTCCAGGGCGCTGCCGGCGTCGATGTGCAGCCAGTCCTTCCCAGCCGCCAGGAGCCCGCGGCCGTGCGGCTGTGCGCCGGTGTCGGGGTCCATGACGGTCAGGTCGCCCCACTCCTTCATCTTCAGGGGGTGGGTGCGGCCCTGAAGAAGGGGCCAGGTGGAGCGTGGCATGGAGCCCCCCTGTCTGCGCGATGCCTGCCGGTCATGTGCGTCCGGGCACGAGGCATCGTGCACCCTACGGCTGTCCACGATCGCTGCTGTACCCGGCCCCTCCCCCAGCCACGGGACTGACGGGACTGAGAAATCGGCATCCCCCGCAACCAGCTCGGCCTGTTACTCCGGTCCGCCTACGGCCTTCCCGACGGGCCGGTCCCGTCAGTCCCGTGCTGCGCGCCCACGCCGATGTCGTTCATCCCGAGGCTGCCGCTATCTCCGCGGTCCGGCCCTTCTGCGACCGCAGCGTCTTGGCTCCGACCTTGCCCGGCTCGATGGTGCGAGGGTCGACCGCCTCGCCCGGAGCTCCTACCGAGTACGGGCCCTGAGGCTCCTTGTCACGGTCGTGGGGCAGCAGGAAGAACGCACGGCGGGCGAAGAGGCCGGAGTCGGGGTCGCTGGCGGCGCCCGGATGGAGGTTGGTGTAACCGATGAGGCGGCCGTCGCGCGAGTAGCGGGGCTTGCCCTTGCGGGTGGGGACCTTGTCCAGGGCCTGCCGGACGTAGTCGAGGTCTTCCGGGTCCTCCAGCCAGACCACTTCGCTCTCGTCGGTGAGCTGGCTGTCTTGCAGCATCGAGCTCATGGCCGCGGACCCTCCTGTCCCGTGGGCCGGCCTCTGGCCGGATCGTGCGGCACGCTCACCGCTGGTCGTCTGGTTCGGGCAATTATCGCAAGAGTCCTGAACAGGTTGCCGCCGGACTCCACCCGCGGCGTCATGGGCCGGGCTCTGTCCCGGCGTCGGCGAGGAGGGCCAGGCCGGGATAGAGCTTGCGGTCGTTGTTCTTGATCATCTCTGCCGGGGAGGCCAGACCGAGCTCCTGGCGGATCCGGCTGGCAAAGGCACGACTCGTGGCCGGGCGGATCCCCTCTTCCGAGCACCAGCGGCCGTACGACGCGTAGAGGAGCTTCTGCTCGACCCGCAGCTCGGGATTGGGCTGCCCGCCCTCGCCCTTGGTGCAGCGCTCGGCGATGAACCGGCCGATGTGGTCCTCGGTCTTCTCGTAGGCCTCGGTAGCCAGCCGCACGCTGGCCGGTCCGTGGAGCGGGTCCCTGGTGGCCAGGTAGTGCTGGGCGCCCTGGATGAGCCAGTGCAGGATGCCGGGGCCTTCGTCACGGACGAGTTCCTGAGCGAGGTTGTCGATCTTGAGCTCATCGGGGACCTTCCGCTCGAACGGGATGATCCTCATGCGACGCCAGAACGCGTACCCGCCGGTGCCGACTTCCGGCCGGTGGTTGCCCAGCAGCCACAGTTTGTGGGTCGGCCGGAAGGTGAAGAAGTCCTGGCGCATCCGGCGGGCGGTGATGGTGTCGCCGCCCGTCAAGAGCTTGACGCGGGCCTCGTTGAACTTGTCGTTGGGCTTGAGCTCGGAGCACACGACGATGCGCCGACCGTGCAGCTCGGTCAGCTCGGTGCTGTGCTCGGTGAACTTTCCCTTCTCCATCAGGAAACCGGGCGGCGCCGCGTTGGCGTAGTCCCCGAGGATCTGCATCATCACCTCGAGCAGCACGGACTTGCCGTTGGCGCCGGACCCGTAGAGGAACGGCAGGATCTGCGCGCCCACATCCCCGGTGACGGAGTAACCGAGCAGCAGGTGCAGGAACGCGATCGTCTCCCGGCCCTTGGCGTCGTCGCCGAAGGTGTCGCGCAGGAAGCTGTGCCATCGGGGCAGCGGCATGTCCTCCGGTCCGACCGTGGTGGCACGCGAGTGCATGTCCGCCAGCGGGTCGGGTTTACGCAACTCACCGGTCCGCAGGTCGACGACTCCTCCTGGGGTGCACAGAGCGTAGATGTCCCCGTCCATGGAGTCCGGATCGAGACTGAGTCCCGGCGCGGCCTGTGCCTGCTGGAGGAGGGCCTTCACACCCGCGGTGGACTGGGTACGACGCCGGTGCGCGGCCAGCTCCCGGTTGCTGAACGTTCCCTGCGGGTCGGTGCGCGGCATCTGCTCGGCCATGTCACCGGCTGCCCACATCGCGCCTTTCTCGCCCCCGGTGCGCTTCCACCGGTATTGATCCCACGAGTACCAGCCCAAGCCCTCCACGTGGCGGAAGCGATCGCTGTACAGGCGCGCGAACAGCTTGGCGTTGCCCCGGTCGGTCAGCTCGTCCGGCAACAGGCCCACCGGCGCTCCTCGTCGGACACCCTCACTTCCCGCCTGTGCGGGCACCAGCGCCTGGTCTCCAGGCAGCCCCAGATCAAGGCTCGTCTGCCTGGTCTGCTCCGCGGCGGCCGCGGTGGCGAGGTGCGCCGGCTCAGCACTGCTCATGAGCGTCCCTTGTCGAAGCCCGGCACAAAGAGGCCGGCGGACGACGGGAGATCAGCACGGCTGCGGTGCTCGCCAAGTCCTTCAACGCGGCAGACACCGCGGGGCTTCGACGGGCCTGCCGCAAACTGGCCGGGCACTAGAGAGTCCTTGTCCTAGCTGGTTTTCTTCGTCTGGGGCATCAACCCCACGGACACCCTGTCCATCGCGTCGCCACCCGCCTGCGGGGCGGGACCAACGGGGCTGACGGGACTGAAGCTTCCGTTTGCGATCAGAGGCTAGCGCACACCCCGTCGTGGCAGCACCCCCAGCATCCGCGTGTCGAACATTCAGTCCCGTCAGCCCCGCACAGCGTGAACGCCGCGACGGGCAAGAGAGCGCGGCGGACCTGGCATCGTTTCGGTCCCGTTTCAGTCCCGTCCACAAAACCGCAGGTCAGACGGCTCAACGCTGCCCTGACGGGACTGACGGGACTCAACCTCCTATATATGAGCTATAAAACACGCGTAGTACTACTTACATACGTACGCGCGCATACACGCGCGCGCTTGATCGTTATAACTAGCACTCTCAGTCCCGTCAGTCCCGTTCGCCACCGAGACAAGCCTCTGACCAGGCATTTTGCCCGCGGGACTGAAACGGGACTGAAACGCAGCATCAGTCCCGTCTGGTCCCGCACCACCGAAAGTCAGCCACGACGATGCCGTTCGACGCCGTCTCAGGCGCGCGTGTGCCACAGCAACCCCTTCCCGGTCTCAGCCACGCCTCTGTCGGTAGCTGCCCCGACGGACCGTTGCCCGCCCACGGCGAGTGCACAGTCCGCCAGTACGGCGGTCGGCACCCAGTGCGCGACCGCGGCTGAGCTCTCCTGGCGGGTCCTGTTCGCCCTCGTCCGCGGGTCACGACCTCCCCCGTGGTCGTGACGTCCAGACCATGAGGGAGGCGAAGGACGTACGTGGTCGCTGGACTTGGTGCGGGCGCGTGGTACCAGGGGCCTTCGCCGGCCCCTGGACCCCGCTCCCCCGCCGCTTCCTGGCGCGCAGCCGTTTCATCGTGGCGCGGACCGTCCGCGCCAGGAAGCGGCGGGCCGGTGGGGCCGGGGGCTGGGTCCCTGCGTTCGGAAACGGGGTGGCATACGGCGGTGAGAGCGGTGGTGCGAGGGGGGTCGCTGTGAACCGGGTGGGCGTCGTAGGCGGTGGTGGTGATGCATCGGGCAAGGAACGGGGTAGTTCCTGACGTCGTGTCGTGTGGTCGCGGACGCACGCCCCAGATGGGGTGGCGGGAACCCCGACGGCGGTGCTGCTTCCCGAAGTAAGAGAGCGCGCCCGCCAAACCGGCTCTGACCTGCATAGAGACCCTCGACGACCACGATCGTGAGAACTGGCAGGCAGTTCTCACGATCGTGGAGGGCGTTCCTAGGAACTGAGTGCCCAGATCCTGTGACCCGATACCCAGTTCCTAGGAACGCCCTAGATTGACGTGAAGTACATGAGGAGAGCCGAAAGACCGGGGATCCGGGCGCGGTTCGAGATGAGCCTGGAGGCAGACGACACGTCCCCCAGGCGGACTTGATTGACGTCTCGTTCATGTACGTTAGGTTCATCTGGTCGGCCTCGCAGCCGCCCCTCATGAACCGGTAGCCAACCTCTCGCTCGGAGGGCTCATTGGGAGCAGCACGCAGGCTGGTCGACGCCGATACAGGCGAGCCGGTCCCCTATGCGCCGTACGCCTTCTCCGGCCGTCACACACAGGTCGACAAGGCGCGGGTAGAGGCGATCACCGAGTCCAAGGCATTCACACCCAGTCAGAAGTTCCTCGTCCTATGGTGGATCGGAGTCTCCCCCGAGGGGATGGAACCGCTGCGGGCCACCGGTGCGGACATCGCCAAGCGGGTAGGGATGTCCGCCGACGCCGTCGGCAAGATCAACAGGAAGCTGGTGAAGCATCGGATCCTGGTCGTCCGAGGTCGCGTCGGCAACTACAACTTCTACCGGATCAGCCCCTACATCGCGTTCCACGGAACGGGGCTCGAACAACGTGAAGCAGTGAAGACGTGCAACCCGCCGGACATTCCCGGATTCGATGACCAAATCCCTGCACGGTGGGAGGCCCAGTGAACAGCAGCGACGACAAGCACCAGAACCTCGAGTTGCTCGAGAAGACCGCAGGCATGACAGCGAATCAGCGACTCGTCGTCATGCTCTACGCGCTCCATCCCACCGACCGCTCCGGAGCGGTCCTAGAGACCGCCGCCAACCTGGCGGAGCTGGTCGGGATGGCAGCTCCCGTCTTCTCCCGCACCCGCAAGCAGGTCATCGAAGCCGGCTGGCTTGAGGAGACCGGGAGGATCGGCCACATCAAGTACTACCGGCTCGACCCCAAGCGTCTCGGCGAGCACGTCGTCATCCCTCTCCGACGCGCGACATGACGTCCTGCGGACCGCACCTCATGTACGTCACGTCAATGAGGTGCGGTCCGCAGGACGTGTTCCTTCACCACCAGGCAATCGCCCCGGCGTCCAGCTCCGCGCCGGGGCGTCGCCGAGGGAGCCCGCGGGCCCGTATGAACTCATCCAGCGTGGACCGCTTGGCTGTCCCTGTGTTTGATCAGCAGGTCCAGCATCTTGTCGAACTCCTGCGGCGGCATCTTGTGGATCAGGAAGTACGCCGCGTCCGTGCCGTTCTCATAGGGGAACCTCTTCGGCTGTGATCCCCCCGCACCAGCCGTCGTATCGGCGGCTGTGCCCTGGACCGGCAGCGTCGTGGCAGCAGCCTCCTCGGCTCCGCTGGCAGCCCCCGCGCCTTCCCTGCCCGCCGACTCGCGGACCACAGGCCGATCGGTGACGCCCTTCGGGGCGGATGCCGGTGCCGACGCTGGTGCCGATCCCGGTGCTGGAGCCGATGCTGGAGCGGAGTTCGCGCCCCGCGCACTGTCTGACGCGCCCCCCGCCCGCGCCCTCTGAGGCGCCTCGGTGATTACGCCGTAATCACCACCGCGAGGCTCCGCGACGCCCTCTGCCGATCCCCCGGCGGGTTGCTCGCGCTGAGTCTTCGCCGTGCGAGACCTCTCCTCCTCCCGACGGAGTCGTTCCGCCTTCAGTTCCCGCAAGGCCGCCTCCTGCTCGTCGGCCGGCTTGTTGCCGACCGCGCGCAGGAGGTCGATGGGCTCCTCCCCGACGAGGGCCTGTAGCTCGGGCGTCAGATTGAGCAGGGCGAGACGCTGTGACACCCAGCCCTGCGAGCGGTGCAGGCGCTTGGCCAGGGCCCGCTGACTCCCGTGGATGGCCAGCAGCCTTTGGAGGGCGCGCGCTTCGTCGATCTCTTCCAGGTCCTGCCGGTGGATGTTGGCGACCAGAGCGGATTCGAGAAGTTCCTCCGAGGTGGCCCCCTGGTCGTCGCTGACCATCACCTTGACGGTGGCGAGTCCGGCTTCGCGGGCGGCGGCGAGACGGCTGCTGCCGTCCACGACGACATGGGTGGTGTCCGGCTCAAGGGCGGCTTCCTGGCCGGGGTTGGCTTTGACGTAGGCGTCACGGTTCATGACCGTGATCGCCTGCTTCTGCCCATGGGTCTTCAGGCTGCCGACGAGATCGGTCAGATCCCCGAGAGCGGAGCGCGGGTTGTCGGGGTTGGGGCTGATGCGGTGGACGGGAAGCTCCGTGGGGGCCGCGACGCCCTCGGTGGGAACCCCGGTCGCGGCGGCCACGGCCTGGCGGCGGGCACTGATGGGGCGCACTCCCCCGCCGAAACGGCCACTGCCCAGCTGGTCGGCCTTGCTCACAGGACCTCCTTGGCCAGGGCCCGCATCCCCACGGCCTGCTGCGATTTGGGCGCGTAGGACAGCAGGGGCTTCTTCACCCGGACGGCTTCCTTCTGCTCCTTCAGGTCACCGATGAGGCCGACGACGCGCGGATCCTTTATGTCGACCCACCCCTGGAGCGACGAGGTGGCGATGTAACCGCGGCGGGAGTCGTAGAGGTTCACGACGATGCCGAGGTAATCGATGTCGACCTTGAGGTCGCCGCGAAGGTCGTCGATCTGGGTGGTGAGCAGCTCGTAGGCATCCGCGGAACTGTCCTCGGCCTGGACGACGATCAACGCGCCGGACTGGCCGGGCTTCTCCCCGTCACGGCGTCGGCCGTAGTAGGCGGCGGCATCCATGCTCAGGCCGAGGCTGGGCGGGCAGTCGACGATGATTACGTCGTAATCAGCCTCCAGCGGCGCGAGAGCCCGCTCAAGCGCGGCCTCACGGGCCCGTACGGCGGACAGGCGTACGTCGAGGAGGAAGGCGTCGTTGCAGGCGGGCAGCAGGTGGAGCCTGCCGCCGAAGTTGTCCTCGTCGATGGAGACGATGAGGTCGCGGAGGTCACCCTTGGGGTCCCCCGCCATGTGGTTGGTGAGGCTGTCGCCGTTCATGGGCAGCGGCGTCGCGCCCAGTTGGTTGGTGAGGTGACACTGCGGGTCGAAGTCGACGAGCAGCACCTTCAGACCCGGACCGGGAAGGTTCTCGATGTCGAGCGGGTCGTCCACCGGCGGCATGTCGCCTGACTGTGTCTCACTGTCCCGCAAAGCTTTGGTGAGCGCCTTCGCGACCCGTACGGGGTACAGGGCTTCGGAATCCTCGGCCAGCGCCTCCCCCAGCCCCGCGGTGATCGCGGTCTTGCCGACCCCGCCCTTCTGGTTGCAGACGATGATCCGGCGGGTGATCTCGGGCCGTTCGACTTCCGGCGCGGGATTGGCGTCGAGCCAGAGCTGGACGGATTGGGCAAGCCCCTGGATGAGCGAGACCCGCCGGTCCGTCGCGATCTGCCTGAACTCCTCCCACTGCCCGGGAGGCAGGAAGGTGGAGAAGGAATCGGCGCCGGAGGTATCGATGGTTGCGGCGGTGGAGGCCAGTCGGCACCAGTCCGTGATGCCCTGCTCGACTGCGACCTGGATTTCGACGCCGTACTGAGCGGCTCTGACTTTGAGGCTCTGCCGGAGCCAGCCCGGCAGTTTGGAGACGACCTTCTCGCGATCGTTGGCTGGCGAACTCATGAAGACACCATACTAACGTCCTTGATCATCTACCTCACCGACACGTTAGTTAAGCCTCTTTGTTACCGCGTCAGCTCCCACGCAAGGTGATTACGCCGTAATCACCGGACCGCCCTCCCCGCCGACCCTTCCCTGTGGAGCAGAGCGATTACGGCGTAATCATCACGCAGCACACCGGAGGGAGCGCCGCAACCGAGGTGCCCTCGGCATGGCGCGCCACCGGCCCCTCGGCGCTCTCACCGGTCGGGTGATTACGCCGTAATCACCCGACGTCGGCTCCCGCCCACCCTGGTGACCTGTCTCAGCGGAGTTTGATCGCCGGGTGCCAGGTCCCGCTGAACAGGTCGGCCACCAGGGCGCGGGCGTAGGTTTCGTCGGTGTCGGGCACGGAGAAGACGGTGCGGAAGTAGAGCGGGGCGACGATCTGGTCGAGCAGTC
This sequence comes from Streptomyces sp. NPDC043952, assembly GCF_056435325.1. NCBI lineage: Bacteria > Bacillati > Actinomycetota > Actinomycetes > Kitasatosporales > Streptomycetaceae > Streptomyces > Streptomyces sp. NPDC043952. Next base: position 16,969 of record NZ_JBWKES010000045.1, on the reverse strand, counting down.
GCTCCAGTGGGGGAGGTGTCTCGCCCCGATCGCGGGAGGCTTCGAGGATCGTGTCGAGGCCGGCCGTGGCGCGCCGCAGACATTCCCGCAGGCCGCTGCGGCGCTCGTCGATGTCGGGGGAGACCTCTGCCCGGAAGAAGGCGATCCCGCCGGGCCGGGTCAGGTCGGCCAGTGTCCGGGTCGCGTAGGTCTCCAGGTCGGTGCGGAGGTCGCCGCTGGAGGACGGCGGGGCGGCGGATTCGCGCAGGGCGGCCACCTCGGCGAGCAGGGCCTGGAGTGTGCCCCAGCGCCGGTAGACGGTGGTGGGATTGACCCCGGCGCGTTCGGCGACTGCGGGGATCGTCAGCTGGGTCACGTCGCGTTCACCGGCCAGGTCGGTGACGGCTTGGTGGACGGCCGCCTGGACGCGGGCGCTGCGGCCGCCGGGACGCTTGGCGGGGGGTTCGGCATTCACGCCTCCGAGACTAACGCAGATCCGATTGCTTTTAGAGGTCGAGGAGCGCTAGCCTGCACTAAAGCAAATCGATCTGCTTTAGTGCGCTGCTTCAGCCGTGCCATCGCTCGCACTCCGAAGGGGACTGCCATGACCACCACCGCCCACGACCTCGGCCGGCGCTTCCACGCCGCACTCACCTCCGGCGACTGGCCGGCCATCCGGTCCCTGCTCCACGACGACGCCACCTGGACCCTGCCGGGCGACAACACCGTCAGCGGTACCGTCGTCGGCGCGGACGCCGTGGTCGAACGCGCTCAGAAGATCGCCTCGTACGGCCTGTCCTTCGAGCTGCTGCACATCCTGGAAAGCCGCGAGAACATGGCCCTGTCGCTGCACAACACCGCCCGGCGCCCGGACGCGATCCTCGACGAGTACCTGACCACCGTCTGCCGCCTGCGCGACGGCAGGATCGCCGACATCGAGACCTACCTGTCGGACGTTCCCGGTATGAACGCCTTCTTCGTCTGACGCCAACTCAGGCTCCTGATGCCTGCCGGGGGAGTGCTCGGGTGATTACGCCGTAATCACCCGACGCAGGAACCCGACGCAGGCACCCGCCCACTTGCTCTCCTCCGCCCTGAGTGATTACGCCGTAATCACTCACTCTTACCCCCGCACCTCCATGTGCGATCCACGGGCGACACTTCGTCCGATTCAATGAGCGCTTTGGATAGGGTGTCCCTTGGAGGTGAGCCCTGTGGCCACTGAGGACCAACTGTTCAGCGCGGTGGATGCGCTGCTTGAGCAAGTCGCCCAGGATGCGCTCCCGAGCCCGGCCGAGCGCAAGCGCCTGCGAGAGGCCGCCGGGCTCAGCCAGGCCCAGGTGGCGTCCGCGCTGAAGACCCGCCGGGAAACGGTCGCGAGCTGGGAATCCGGCAGGAACGAACCCCGCCCGCCACAACGCGCCGCCTACGCCCGCCTGCTGGAGAAGCTGGCCGAGCGCTTCCCGGCCCCCGACGAGGCACCCGCCCCGGAGCCGGAGTCGTTCCCCGCCCCGGCGCCCGCTCCCACCCCGGCCGCGGCGTCCGTTCCCGCCCCGGCGCCCGCGATGACGGCCCCGACCTCGGCCGTACGACCGGCGCCCGCCGTGAGGCCGGCCACCTCCTCCCAGCACCCCGGCGTGAAGAAGGCGGCGAAGGGGGCGGCGAAGGGGGCGGCGAAGGGGCCCGCCACCACGGCAGCCACCGACAGCCGGTTCGAGAACGGCCCGCTGGCCGTGGTCGACGTCGACGAGGACGGCCAGGTGGCGGCGTACTGCGTCGGCGGCCTGGTCCTGGACGTGCCCGCCAAGACCCTGCCCGCGCTGGTCGACTGGACACTGACCGAGGCCAAGCTCGGCCAGGCCCGGCTGCACCGCCACGGCAAGGACGCCGACCCGGTCCTCGTCCTCACCTCCGCCGCGCTGGAGCGCTACGGCCTGCCCGCCGAACTGTCGCCCGAAGACCGGCGCGCCGGACGGCTGCCGGCCGACCACAAAGTGATCAAGCAGATCGCCAAGGCAGGGCAGCAACTCACCCGGCGCGGATTCGGCGCGTGGGCGCGCGTCTTCCGCGAACCGGAGGGCTCCCGGCGCCGCTGCGTGCAGCTGTGCATCCCGGCCTGGGGCGCGCTGCCCATCGACGAGTGGGACAACAAGAACGACCCCCAGCTGCCCACCATGCACGCCGCGGAACTGGCCCGCTTCCTGGGCACGTACGCGGACCGGGTGATGACACCACGCGGCACCACGGCGGTCACCGGCCTGGAGCTGATGACGGCGCTGCGCCCCCCCACCCGCGCGGAGAAGGACGAGGCCACCGGAGAGTTCAAACCGGCGCTGAACGACGACGCACTCACCCGGCTCTACGACGTGGTGGAGTGCGAAATCCCCGATGAACACCCGAAGTTGAGGGGAAGGTACGCCCGGCACCACCAGCGCACCCCGGCCGAGATGCTGATGGAGGAGCCTTACAACTGGTGCCGGCAGCTGACCGACGACGAGTGCATGCAGCCGTACCTGGTCGCCATCGACGTCAACATGGCCTTCGCCGCCGCCGCGAACGGCCTCACCGTCGGCCTGAACGGCCCCACCCACGTGACCGGCAACCCCCGGTTCGACCCGGCGCTGCCCGGCTCGTGGCTGGTCGACCTCTCCCACGTCGACCTCTCCCGCGTCCAGGTCAACGGCCGCTCCCTCGACGCCGACCGGCTGCCCTCGCCGTTCACACCGACCGGCGACCGCCCCGACGGCCCGGCCTGGTACGCCACCCCCACCGTCGCCTACGCGCAGGAACTGGGCTTCGACGTCGCACCGATCGAGGCGTACGTGCGCACCCGGACCGGGCGCTACCTGGACCCCTGGTACAAGCGGCTGCGTGACGCCTACGTCACGACGATGGCCGACCTCGGCGTCACCACCGACATGGCCGGAAGCGAGTTCCTGGACGCCATGGCCCGCTCCGGGGACGCCGACCCGGCCCTGCTCCTCGTACTGAAGGCCATCAAGGCCACGGCGAAGGGCGGGATCGGCAAACTGCGGCAGCGCAACCGCGGCCAGGTGCCGTACTACGAGCCGTGGCCGGCCCTGGAACGCCTCACCTGGCGTCCCGACATCCGGGCGGCCGTCCTGGCGAGCGTCCGGATCAGCATGCACCGCAAGATGATGAAGACCGCCGCCGCGGCCGGCGTCTACCCCGTCGCGATCAGCACCGACGCCCTCGTCTACCCCTCACCCGGCCCCTCCCCGCTGGACTTCCTGCCGCACACGCCCGAAGGCAAGCCCGCGCCGGGCTCGTTCCGGCTCGGCGTCTCACCCGGCATGGTCAAGCACCAGGGCACCCGGACCGTGCTGTGGGCGGAGCAGCAATTCGAGGAGCACGGCGGCGTCTTCAACATCGCCAACCTCGTCAAGACCGACCCGACCGCCGGGGAAGGCGAGTAACCCATGGTGGACTCGATCGGAGACGGCCTGGACCGCGCGCTGGAGGCGGCATTCACCCGCCGCCCCCCGCAGAGCGCCCAGGCGCAGATGAAGTACCTCGTCAAGCAGCTCAAGGGCACCAGGGCCGTCGCTCAGCTCCTCGGGATCTCCCAGCGCACCGTGGAACGGTACGTGGCCGGCCAGCTCAAACGACCCCGCCGCGAGCTGCGCGACCGCATGGAGCGCGAGGTCAAGAAGCGCTGGCAGCCCCAGGTACGCGCCAGGGCACGCAGAAGGGCGGCCACCAGCGACGGCCTGGTCGTCTCCACCCGCGCCCGGTTCGGGTTCACCGCGGCGCCGGGCACCACCGACGACGCCCGCATCCGCGACATCCTCCAGGCCCTGCCGCCCGAGTTCGCCGCCCAACTGTTCACCGCCCGCGAGCAGGGCGCCACCGAATCCCAGCTCCAGCAGATCGCCGCCGACGGCCTCGCCCAGATGTACTTCCGCGCCAACAACACCCGCGCCCACGGCCTGGGCGTGGAATTCACCGATATCGAACAGATCGAGATCCAGCTGTAAGGGCCTGGGCAGTCCCCACGGGCCCACGCCTGCTGGGAAGTGGGCGCGCAGGCGGTCCACCGCGTCCAGGTGCGGCTCGCGGACGACGTAGCGGGTGATCCCCCAACGGCGTCGGTGCTTGTCCAGGGCGGCCGTGATCTTTCGTGCCGTGCCCGCCCAGGGCGTAGGGAGGCTTCGCGCGCCGGGGCGGTGGACCGGCCGACGGCGCCCTGCTCGATCAGGTCGATCTGGCGGTCGATGTCCTCGGCGTTCAGCGCGCCTCGTGCAGGTAACCGTCGGGCAGGGCGCGGCCCAGCCCGCTCACCCGCTCACCCGCTCGGCGGCCTCCAGGGCAGCCGGCACCGCGCACACGGCCCCGGCCAGCGGCCAGGTGGGGGTGACAGCGCCAGCGAAGGCCACTGCTGCCCTGGTGTGCCCGGAGGGGAACGACGAGGACGCGGTCCGGTCCGCGACCTCATCGTGCGGAATCCACTCCTTGGGCGGGCGCGGGCATTCACTCACCCGCTCGCACACGCCGTCGGAGACCAGTCGCACCAAGGTGAGAGCCGCCAAACCCGCCACCGCTGCCGCACCGCGACTACGCCCGGCTCGTCGGTCGTCCACCACATGGAGCGCTGCTCGACGTCGGCCCATCGACCCGGCCATGGACCGGGTTGCTGCCGCCGGATCGGGCCGCCCTCGGTGCGCAGGGTGAATCGGTGGCCCGGAGGGTTCCCCGAAAGGATCTCGAGCGTCGTCCGAGGGATGTTCCAGGCGATGTTGGTTGTCTGTGTGACGTGCCGGACGCCCGGGGAGTCGGGCGTGCGCCGCGGCCGTGCATCGCACAGCGCACCACCCCATCAAGTCAACGTGCCATCGAGTCAGGAGATCGGAGTACGCATGAACATCAACCACGAGGAATCCGCTCAGGAGCTCGACGCCGACAAGCTCGCCGCCCTCGCGGAGACGGACGAGGCTACCGCCGCCCAGCCGGTCACCCCGAAGCGCACCAACAGCAAGTACGCCCTGCTGCAGGACGGCACCGACAGCTGACACCGCGGGACCTGTCCGCGCACTGACGGCCACGCTCGCTCGACTCCCCACCCCATCCGGCATCGGACTTCACGAGGGCTCATATGCGGCAGCCTCGAATTCTCCTGGTCAATCCGCCCATCTGGAACGTGTACGCGCCCCACCTCGCGGTACCGCTGCTCGCCGCCGTCATGCGGCGGCACGGCTGGCAGGTCACTTCGCTCGACCTGAGCATCGAGCAGACGGACTGGCTGCTCTCCTCCGAAGGCCTCGGGGAGCTGCTGCCGAAGGCGGAGCGCCGCCTGGACGGCCTCGCCGCGCACGAGCGCGGGGCGCACGAAGAGATCCTCACCGTGTTCGGTGACACGGTGCGGCGCCTGGACGCCGCGCGCGCGGCGCTCAAGTCCCGTGCTGTACTGGCCGATCCGGCCGCTTTCACCGACGCCGCCACCGTCGTCCGCAACGGGCTCGCCTGTGTCTCCGCCTCCTTCCCCGGCCTGAGGTTCGACCTCCGGGGAAACTTCTCGTGCTTCTCGCACCGGCGCTCCGACGACATCCTGTTGGCGGCCGGTTCGCCGGACCGCAACGTGTACGCGTGGGCGCTGGAGCGGCGCCCGATCCCCGGCCTCGACGACCCCGACCTGGCGGTGGCCGGTATCTCGGTCTCCGCCGACACCCAGCTGATCGCGGCCCTCACCACCGCCCGGCACATCAAGCTCCGCCGCCCCGACGTGCACGTGGTGATGGGCGGCAACCTGACCACGCGGATGGTCAGCCGCTGGCAGGAGGAGCATCCCTTCTTCGCGTACGTCGACTCGTTCGTGTCGTACGAGGGCGAGGATGCGCTGCCCGCGCTGTGCGACCGGATCACCGGCCGCGACGACCGACCGGTGCCCGGGCTCCTGGAACGGGACGGGCGCGGCGGCCTGTCGCGCACCCCGGCCGCCATGGTCGACGTCTCCGACCTGCCTACGCCGGACTTCGACGGACTGCCCCTCGACCGCTACTTCGCCCCCGGCCCCGTGCTGCCGCTGCAGGCGTCGCGCAGCTGTGCCTGGGACTGCGCGTTCTGCTCGATCCCCTTCGCCAGCAACAAGTTCCGCATCCGCCGCCCCGAGCAGGTCGTCCATGATATGGCGGCGCTCGCGGCCAAGCACGGCAGCGACAGCTTCATGTTCGTCGACGAGATCATGACGCTGACGTCGCTGCGGGGCGTCTCCCGAGAGCTGAACGACGGCGGGCACGAGCTGTACTGGTACGGCGAGACCCGGTTCAGCAAGGGGCTCGACGACGAACTGGCCGCCGCGCTGCGCCGCTCCGGCTGCCGTCGCCTTGACCTCGGCCTGGAGTCGTACAACCAGCGCGTGCTCGACCTGATGCGCAAGGGCACCAAGGTCGACGACATCGAGCCGTCGCTCCAGGCGCTGCTGGGCAACAAGGTCCCGGTACACCTCTTCTGCATGACCGGGTTTCCCGGCGAGACCGAAGAAGAGGCCCTGCGCACCCAGGAGTTCGCCGCTCAGGCGCTGCGACGGTCCGTCGAGGAGTTCGGCGTGCCGTACTCGACCGCCGCCAACGGGCCGTTCATCCTCGACGTGTTGTCGCCCGTCGGCGAGCGACCCGACCTGTTCGGCGTCGAGCTGATCCCGCCGGACGAGGGCGAGGATCTGGCCTTCGACCTCGACTACACGGTGAGCGCGGGGCTCAGCCGGCAGGACGCGGCCCGGCTGACCTCCGGCGGGCCCGGCGGCCCGGTCGTCGGCGCCGCCTTCCACCGGGGGACGTGGATCGGGGACGCCGAGGAGTGGTCGTTCCTGTGGGCGCTCGCCGAGGCGGAGCTGCCGGCCCGGCAGGTGGCCGTGCCCGCCGCACCTTGCCCCGAAGTGGGGCGGGCCGCCACGGTGCGGCTCGCGGACGGCGTACGCGGACGGGTCTCGGTCACCGGGCGCGGCGTCCTGCTGCACGTGCCGTCGTGCGACGCCCTGCTCGACATACCGGAAGAATGGCGGCCACTGCTCGACGGGCGAGACCACGCCCTGGCCGACCTGTGGCGTGACATCCCCTCGCCCCGCGCGGCCGCGGCGACGCTGGCGCGGCTCACCTCCCACGGCGCGCTCAGTGTCGAACAGCGCTTCTCCACCGAGGAGTTGGCCTGCGTATGGTACGCCGCGCAGCCCCATCTCGTACGGGATTCCCGGACCGATGGCAGCTGTCTGCTCGTCTCCCCGGAAACCGGCCGGGCCGTCAGGGTGAGCGCCGCCGGACGGCTGCTGTGGCTGCTCGCCGCCGACGGCGCGACCGACGCCGAGCTGGCGGAGCGGTCCCGGCTGCCCGAGCGGCAGCGGCGGCTGCTCCTGCAGAACCTCGCCGAACACCGGGTGATCGCCTCCGCAGCGCTCGCACCCGGGCTTCTCGAACTGCCGCGCGTCGCGGCCTGACGACAGGAGTTGCTGTGCCCCACCCGGCCCCCGCGACGGACGCCAGACTGGACCGATTCTGGAAGGACTTCGCCTCCCGCCACTGGGAGCGCGCCCCGCTGACGCTGCCCTCGTCGCCGGTCCAACTCGGGCTCACAGAGGAGCAGTTGGTCCGCGCCCTGACGCTGGCCGCCGACCCCGCCAACCGGGTCAAGGGCTCGGGCCTGCCCCGGGTCGTGGTGACGGTCGACGGCCGGACCCAGCCCATCGACACCCGGCCGTTCCTGCCGCTGCCCCACGACCACGACCTGGACGCCTACCTCGCCCGCGTCGACGCGCGGATGCGCGAGCACGAGTGGAGCGTCGCCGTCTCCGGACTGCACGCCGTCGACGCGGCGCTGTGGGACCGGGCCAAGAAGTTGGCCGACGACGTCCACCGGTACACGGGCAGCCGGGTCGCCGGACGCGTCGACATCGACACCTTCATCGGCCGCTACACCTCCACCAACGTGGGGGTGCACGTGGACCACGCCGGGAACTTCGGCTTCACCCTGCGCGGCCGCAAGCTCCTGCTGACCTGGCCGCCGGAGCTGGCGGACCGGGTCCCCCAGCACACCGCCGACTACGCCGCGGCCCGCGGCCTCGCCGACGAACTGGTCGGTGTGCCAGGCGCGTTGACGTACTTCCCCTCCGAGCAGCTGCACGTCGGCGAGGCCCCGGACGCCGTGGCCGTCAACGTCAACATCGCCTTCTTCACCCGCAGCGACCCGGCCGCGCTCGTCGTCGACGCGGTCGGCACCCTGCTCGGCCGGGCTCGTGCGGCGGGCGAGGCCCCGGTCGTCGCGGACGGCATCCCGGCGCAGGCCGCCGCCGCACTGGCCACGCTCGACGGGCTGAGCGGCGCCGAGATCGCAGACGTCGTCTGGGAGCAGCACATGACCGCGGTGACCTCCGGCGGCCTCGGGGTCGGCAGGCCCGCCGATCCGCTCGTCCCGGTGCCCCGCCGGGCCCGGGTGCGCACCCGTCCGGAGGCCGAGGTGCGCCAGCGGCTGCTCGCTGACGGGCGGCACGCCGTCGCCGCCCAGGGGCACACCCTGAAGGTCGCCGCGCATCCGCAGGTCGCCGCGGCCGTGACCGCACTTGCCGACGGGGACACCCTCGATCTCGCCGACTGGGAGCGCGCGGCGGACCCCGAAGCCGTACCGCTGCTGCACGCCGTGCTGCTCAGGCTGTCGGCGTGGCGGGCCGTCGAGGCCGAGGAGGCACAGGGCCGGTGACCGCGATCCGAGCGAGCAGGCCCGCGGCGCTCCTGGTGGTCGCCGCCCTGCTGGTGAGCACCGTGGGCGACGAGGTCGCGATGGTGGCGCTCGCCCTGCGCGGGGCCGACCGCACGGGACTGACGTCGGTAGTGTCGGCACAGATGCTGGCCGGTCTGGTGCCCGGCATCGCGCTGGGCGGTCCCATCGGCCGGATCTGCGACCGGTTCCGGCTGGACGGCGTCCTCGCGACCGCCCTGGCCCTGGAGTGCGTGATCGCGGCGGGTGCGGCCGCCGTCGCGGACGGGGCACTGCTGCTCATCGCCACGATGCTGCTGCTCGGTGTGCTCGGGGCCGTCGCCCAGACCTGTGTGATGACCCTCGTGCCGCAGCTGTACCCGCAGGCCGACGCACAGCTGCGGATGAACGGGCTCATGGAGTCGGTGCGCAACGCCGGATACATCGCCGGCCCCTTGCTCGTGGGCCTGTTGACGGCACACGGCGGCACCGGCCTCGCGCTCTGTGTCGACGCGGCCACCTTCGCCTTCGCGCTGCTGGCGATCCCGGTGATCAGCGCCTGGCTGGCGGCGGCTCCGCGCAGCGGCGGACCCGCGCCGCAGGAGGCGGCGGAGCGGCCCGAGGGCGGCCTGAAAGTCGGCCTGTCGCTGCTGTGGGCGGGGCGCCGGATCACCCTCGGCACGGTCGTGATCACGATCGCGGCGACCTCGGTGGCCAATGTGCTGCTGCCGTTCTTCGCCCACGACATCCCCGGCGGCACCGCCGTCTACGGGACGCTCCTCGCCACCTGGAGCGTGGGCCTCGTCCTCGGCCCGTGCCTGCTGCGCGGCCCGCTCGGTCGCAGGCCCACCGCCCGGGTCGCCGTCGCCGCGGCCACCGCCATCGGCGTCAGCTATCTGGTGACCGGCGCGTTCCCCGTCATCCCCGTCATGCTGGCGGCCTTCCTGGGCGGCGGCATGGCCAACGCCGTGCAGAACGTGGCGCTGCGCACCCATGTGATGGCCCACTGCCCGCCCGAGGTACGGGGCCGGGTGGGCGCCGCGTACGGGGCGACGCTGCAGAGCGCCGTGGCGGTCGGCTTCGCGCTGGCCGGACTCGCCCCGGCCGACTGGGCCCGCTGGGGCATCCTGGCCGGCGGGGTGATCGCCACCCTGGCCGGACTGTGCGGAGGGCTGCGGGCGGTGGGAGCCGCGCCGGTGGCCGCGGCGCCGGTTCTGGAAGGAGGCAGGACGTCATGAGTGAACGCCCCCTCGTGCTCGACCCGGTCGTGCCCCGGTTCTGCGCGCAGACGGGAGCCTCGCTCCCGCTCGCCTGGGAACTGGCCTGGACCCCGCACCCCGACGAACCGGTGGTCCGCCTTGCACCGCCGCCCGAGCCCCGGGTCCTGGACCGCGGAGTCTGGCCTCGTGTGCTGCCGCCGGACACCGTCCTCGCACCGGCGCGGACGGCCCGGCTCAGCCGCACTCCCGTCCCGTTCCTGGGTGCGGGCGGACCGGTGGCCGTACTGTCCTGCGCGCGACCGGCCGCCTTCGCCGAACTGCCCGTGCCTGTCGGCGAGTTGCTGGGTGACGGCTCCTCCGTCGCCGAGCTGCGCGCGGCGTGGGGCGGGGCGGACGCGGCCGTCGACCACCTGCTCGTGGGCCTGCTCCGCCTTGGCCTGCTGACCGGCGCCCCGGCGGCGCCGAACGACGCGCCCCGGGCACTGGTGCGGGAGGCCTGGGTGACGGACGCCGGGGACGGCGTCCTGGCGCACACCCCGACGGGCAACTTCCTCCGGGTGGGCACGGCGGCGCTCGCCCTGTGGCAGTTGGCGGGTACCGGGCCCGGTGTCGCCAGCGACGACGTTCCCGACCGACTCCGCGACGTGGCCGACCGGTTGCTGTCGGCGGGGATGCTGCGGGCCGTCGCCTGACGGGCGCCCGGTGACGATGCGAGGGACGAGAGGGGACATACGCGTGGACGTGTCGGCCGACGAGGCGGTGCGGGGGCTCACCCGGCCCGGAATGGGAACGGAGAACGCCGGACCCGTGCTGCGGGCGGTGACCAGGATGACACGGCCGCGCACGGTGGTCGAGGTGGGCGCCGGTTCCTCGACGCTGCACCTGCTGCTCGGACTGCGCGACGCCCAGGAGGAGGCCGCCGCGGACCGGCGGCTGATCGGCGGTGCGGTGTCGGACGACGAGCGGGCCTCCGTCCTGCACCCGCGCTCCGCGCTCGGCGACTACGCGCCCCGGCTCCTCGTCGTCGACGACATCTCCGTGGCCGGGACGTCCGCGCACCAGGTGAACGACGCGGCCCGCGCGCTGGGCCTCGACTCCCTGCTCACCTTCGTCCAGCGGGACTTCTTCGACCTCACCGAGCAGGAGCTCGACGCCTGGGGGCCGCTGGACCTGGTGTGGCTGGACGCGGGGACGCAGGCCGACGACGCTGGGTTCCTCGCGGCGCTGTGGCCCCGCCTGGCCCCGGGCGGCACGGTCGTGCTGCACGAGCCGTATCTCGCCACGACGGCCGAGACCCGGGACGGACGGACGGCGTGCCGGGTCGTCCCCACACCCCTGGTGCAGGATCTGCGTCGCCAAGTGGCGGTGCCGCAGGGCGAGTTCGACGTCCTCACCCTGAGCGAGCCGCACAAGCACCGGCAGACGGGCCTGCTGCTGCTGCGCAAGCACGCCGCGTGGGAGCGCGACCGGGGCGTTCCGTTCACCGAGGAGCTCCAGGCACTCGGGGAGACACCCTCGGTCGGGGTGCCCCGGCTCGGCGCAGCACCGCGGCAGCCGATCCTCGCGGCGCTGGCCGACGCCACCCGCCGCACCGTCCACAGCGCGCTCGTCCTGAACCCCGACACCGCCGAGGGCCTCGCCGCCCGCCTCGATACCGCCCCGGCCCAGATCACCGAGGCCCTCACCGCCCTCCAGCGGGCGGGCCTCGTCTCCTACGACGACCAGCGCTGGTCGTCGGTCGACGAGGTCTGGCAGCCCTAGGGGGTGACTTCAAATGATCACCGCTGGTGGATCACGGTGTCGTGTTACGTCGCCATGAACTGTCGGACGCCGCTCGCCGTCTGCTATCACGCGACCGTGCTGGTCGTAGCCATCAACGAGTGGCTACGACCAGCACGGACCTGATCGTCCTAGCCGTTGATGTCGAGTGCTGTTCCATACAGCCGGTCCACCTTCAACCGAATGACCACTCGGTGCTCGGCAACCAACTGCTCCAGAAACGCGTCTTCATTCTCCGGCTTTGCGGCCTGTGGGATCATTCCGAGCAGTTCCCGACCAACCGCATCACCAGGAACCGTCGTGATCTCCGAGACTTCGGCCTCGCCTTCGGCCACGGCGAACGACCACACGTCGCCGCCCTGCACATGCAGTGAGGCACGCGGGTCGCGCCGCAGGTGCCCGACCTTGATGCGGTCGACCGTCGTTGAGAACCGCACGATGCGGGCCTCGGAGTCCCAGCTGTACAGCATGGTGGTCAGGTGAGGATGGCCACTGCGCTTGACGGTGGCGAGCGTGCCGAACTGCTGGTTGCCAAGCAGGTTGGAGAGGGCTTCGTCGGAGAGTGGGCGAGGCGCTGGTCCTTGAGTCATGATGTGATCAACGTCCGTAGCCGTCAAACAATTTCGTGGACGCAGCGAGCCCCCTCCCCACTTTCACGACACACCCTAGGTGTGCTGTTCGGAGAGGTTGGTGACGCGGCTGGCGGGTGGTTGGCCGCTGATGCCGGTGTGGGGTCGGTGGTAGTTGTACCAGTCGAGCCAGTCGGGAAACGCGGCCTGTCTCTCGGCTTCTGAGGTGTAGGGCCCTCTGGTAGGCCCATTCGTAGAGCAGGGTGCGGTGGAAGCGTTCGACCTTGCCGTTGGTCTGCGGGCGCCAGGGCCTGGTCCAGCGGGGACTGTTGCCCAGCTCGCGGCAGGTGTCGCGCCGGGTGTTCTTGGTGTAGGCCCAGGCGTTGTCGGTCAGGACCCGCTCGACGGTCACGCCGCATTCGGCGAACCAGGCGACCGCTCGTCGTAGGAAGCTGGCGCAGGTCGTAGCCTTCTCGTCGGGCAGGTCGTCCCCGCGCCCGCGGGGATAGCTCAGGGTTCGTCATGCCGTAGTCGATGCCCAGCCAGTCGTCCCCGCGCCTGCGGGGGTAGCTCCGCCGGGGCGACCCTGCGCCACACCCTGACCAGGTCGTCCCCGCATGCGCGGGGGTAGTTCGATAGCGCTGTGCCTGTTCCGGGGCCTGACGGGCGTGCAGGGCGCTGTGCCGCCGCTCCTGCTGCAGCGCGGCGTCGCCGGGCCGCCCCCCTGCCGCGAACTGCATGGGGGTCTGCGTGCTGATCTGCTGGCGCGGCTGCTGCTCGGCCTGGAGTTACTCGGCGGCCGTTCGCGGTCGCGGGCATTGGCGCGCAGCTCTACGGCCTCTTGCCGGGCCTGCTGGGCGGCTCGGGCGGCCGCGCTGAGTATGAGGCTGCGCTCACTCGACTTCGTGATGCTATGCGCATTGATCTGGGAGCCGACCGGGAATCCACGGTGGCTCGGTAGGGATCGACTGGCCAAGCGGATGGGCAGTCAGACATGCGCCGGTTCGGCGCCTCTGGCACGGATGCCGATCAGCCGGCGGCCTTCTCGTCTGCTCGTCACCGACCATGCCTACGCCGTCCTGTTCCTGGGTCGTGTGTCCAAGACGATCACCGTGCTGTAGCTGACCTACCTCGGCTGATCGCGCCGCGCCGGGTATGCGGGCCACGCGTCGTGGCCCCACGGGCGGGCCATGACATGGGCCGCCCGTGGGGGCTTCGAGCCGCAGAGCGCCGGGCATGCGACTTCGCTGGAGGAAGGAGCGGTGCTGCGTGGGCGGGACGGGTCAGGTAAGTCGCCGTCCCATCTTTGCCGACTGCCGGTTGTGTCCCTTCGTGTCCCACCACTCTTCCAGATGGGCGTGGACGAGGTGCACGAGCTGCAGCAGCCGGTCGGGAGGAGGCGCGGGTGAGGCGAGCACATCCGCCCAGGACTTGTCCTCCCAGGGGAGGGTGACGACCCAACGTTCATCCGGGTGGTCCTGGCGGCGCACAGTCAGCCAGTACCTCAACGTCGCGCTGCGGTCAGGATGGTGCTCGACGGTCATTCTGATGACCTCGAACCGGAGTCCGTCAGCGGTGACGTACGAACGGCTCAGTGCCCGCTCGGCTGGTGTCTGTTCCTCCATGGGTATCCGCCCTTTCGCCTCGGCCCGCACCCTGACATCGTGTTCAGCAGCGGGCAGCGCCGGCGGCTGCCGGCCGGTCGACGTTGTAGGCCCATCTCATCCGGCTCGCCGACGGGCTGGACGGTATCGCGAATCGATCCGTTCGACTGGCCGCAGGGGTAGTCCAGTTCGTCGTAGAAGCCCAGCAATCCCAGCACGGCGTCTCCTTCGACGAGCCTTTTCATCCTGCTGGCACTCGTAGACGCTGACCACTGGCAGGAAGCGTTCGAGGGCCTGATGGACCGCATCGCAGGCAGGTTCGCCCGGGTGTTCACCATTCTGGGCCGGGCACGCCGGTCTCGAACTCTACCCGGCCGTACAGCAGCCGCCCGTGCTGGTCATCGCTCTCGGGGTGTTCGTTGACGATGGCCGCGATCGTCCCGCACCTCTTGATGTTGTGGCGGCCGGTGAAGTACTGCCAGCCGAACTCGGAGCCCTCGTACCGGGTGACGGCCTTCCGGCCTTGAAGGTCCGATTCCGCACCTTTCCGCCCCCGCCGAGAGTCCGCGTACCGGTGGTGAGAACCGCACCGGGTCCATGCGTTACGCCCCCAGCCCGAGTAGCCGGGCGGGGCGCAAGGTGTAACAGGAGTGCGAGGGCGAGCGGCGGACGATGAAGTGCCTGGAGGACGCGGTCCGCCGGGTCCACGGCAACCACGCCTTTCGGCCGCCGCGCTCGCGGCTGACTGCACGATGCAACGGAGACCCGACTTCCCTTCAGAGCATCGTTGTTCGATGCTGGAGTACTTGCTCGACACGTTCGAGCGCGGAAAGTCCGGTCCGTTCCAGTCAATTGACCCAGTCTGAGCGACGCAGAAAGGGGGGCGTCGTAAACACTTCCGGCGCTTCTCTTGCGCGTGTGGACACGCAAGGCAATGACGGCCGGCGAGGGAAGCAGGAGATGCCCCGTTGATGTACAGAGATCCCGAGAATCGAGCCGGTGCTGAGGCGCACGGTCATTCATTCACCTCAGGGGAAAACGTCGCCGCCGGGAATGAACTCGCAGACCGAGTCTGCCGGGAACTGCACCGTGCCGGTATTCCCGCGTACGTCATGTTTCCGGAAGTGACGAAACAGCCCGGTGCTCGGGTGGAAGTTGACGACAGCCAGGGTGATCACGCCGGTGGCCTCTATGTTCGCTGGAGCGCACCGGATCTGGCAGAGGCCGGGATAGAGGCGGTGACAGAACGGCAGGACCCGGCGGCGCCGGAATGGAGACATCATGCCGAGGTCGTTCTCCTCATGCGGAGGGCGTTGATCGGGATCCTGAGGTTGGCCGGCTTCTCCGCGGTACCGGCCGAGGAGGTCGACGACATCGCCAAGGGCGATGTCTACGTCCACGCCGGTACGCCATCGTTTTCGTGAACGCTGCGTCGACGGGGGGCCTGAGGTCAAGACCGTCGGGTCGGAGCGCGGGGGCGAGGGGGTGTCCGCTCCCTCCGGCGCGTTCCAGGCCCCACCCCCGTGTGACGCGTCCCACTGCCCCGTTCAAACACCGTTGCCAGGCCGGAGTACGCGTTCTGCCCGGAGTTCTTGGGCGTTGCGGGCGGTCACGAGGTTCTTGCCCGATCCGGTGGCCATGATGACCTGGGTGTGTAGTCCTCGCAGGGGCATGACGGATCTTGCGGGCAGTTCGAGGGCGCGCGGCACCGCGTCCACGGCTTCTCGCTGGTGGGGGCGGAGTTTCGCGCCGGGCTTTCCTGTTCGTGCCGTGCGGTGTTCGGGGGTGGCTGGGTCAGGTGGCGTTGTAGGCGAGTTCGGCGAGCTTCAGTGCGTCGGTCAGGCTGGGTTCGCCGTCGGTGAGGTCGATGCTGACGCGGTATTCCCGGTGCCCGGTGTGGAGTGTGCGGGCGGTGGTGATGCCCAGGCTCTGGAGCTGTTCGTCGGTGTGGTTGAGGCGGAGGTTGATGCTGCTGAACTCGGGGTACACGTAGGCGAAGCCCCCGAACTGCGATCCCTGTTTGCGCAGGCGCAGGTAGCGGCTGTAGTCCAGGGGTGCTCCGGGCTGGGCGCTCTTGCGCTTGATGCCGTGGACGACCACGTTGTCCCAGCGGGTCGTCTCCTCGAGGAACCGGACAAACAGCTCAGGGGCCGGGCTGCGGCCCAGCAGCTTGCGTACCGTCTCCTGGCCCTCCTCGGCCACGCCGGGAATGTGGATCGACGGCGCGATGCCCCGGTCGGCGTTCACCGCCACCGAAACGGTGCCGAGGCTCTGGCCTGTCAGCTTCCGCAGGAGCTCGGAGGCGTCCAGTTCCTCGGGGGCTCCTTCGAACTGAAAGACAGTCAGCTTCATTGTGTCCTCCTCTTTTATCGCTCCCAGGGTAACCAGTAACTATGGGTAATTCAAGCTTCTATGCGTAGTATTCGGAGTGAGGGGATGTTTTTTCTGACGGCCCTGCCCCCGACAGCCGGGTGTCGTCGGTCGGTGAATCTGAGCAGTGGTCATGTTCGTGTCCTTGGGTTGTGCAGTTCGACGTACTGGGTGAAAAGCTTCCGATGCACCAACGGAGCGGCCACGGCCTTGGTATGACCGCACATCAGCCCGCATGCGGGGCCCGAGCCTCCCCGCCATCGCGGAACACTGCGCAGGTTCATCGGGTACTGCGCAGTTGTTGCAGTGGCCGGCCGCTGGGGGTGCGGCACGTACCGCCGAGGGGGCCCGAATCCAGTTTCAATCCATATCTCGCTTTGAAGCAAAGCCAAGAAGGGCCTTCAGGCGGCAACCATTCCGGCCGTCATCCGCCAGTCGCCCTCCACCTTCCCAGCCAGCCTGACCCAGCGACCGGCTCACCCCCTCCAGGCGCGTTTGTTGAGCGGGGGAGCGCAGCGGACCCGCCGACCCCGGACTGGAGCGGAGCGGAAGGCCGGGGCCGAGGGCGGAGCCCTCGACCGCTCCGGGAGCGCAGCGGACGGAGCATCAACCTGCCTGCGAAGTAGGCAGGTTGGGCGGTGCGCGCAGCGCACCGCCAGCGCACCCGCGGAGCGGGAGCGCAACCCCCGCGCGCAGCGCGGGGGTTCGCTTACTTCGGGCGCAGCCCGAAGGGGACCCGCTCCGCGGG
>NZ_JBWKES010000044.1:0-54449 GCF_056435325.1 Streptomyces sp. NPDC043952 | reverse complement strand
GCCACCCGCTACGACAAGACCACCCAGTCCTACCAAGCAGCCGTCACCCTCGCAGCACTCCTGATGTGGGCGTGACATTTGACGACAGATCCTAGCGCGGCTGGAGGAATTCCAGGCGGTTGCCGACCGGGTCCCGCGAGTAGAAACGCAGCTGGCCGGGGAGGTTGTCGTCCCAGGTCACGGGCGCGCCGTGGGCGGCGAGGCGGGCGGCGTAGGCCTCGATGTCCCGTACTTCGAGGCCCGGATGGGCCTTCCCGGCGGGGCGGAAGTCGTCTTCGATGCCGAGGTGGAGGCGGACGGGGCCGGCCTCGAACCAGCAGCCGCCGCGGGCCGCGAGCACCGGCGGTTTGGGGACCTCGGTCATGCCGAGGACACCGGCGTAGTACGCGCGCAGCGCGTCCTCCGAGCCGGGCGGCGCCGCGAGCTGCACATGGTCGACGGCCACGAGCATCGTCAGTCCTCCTTCACGGCGACGGCGAACAGGCGGCAGAAGGGCAGGACGGTGCCGTAGGGCTCCCGCGGGTAGGCCGCGCGCAGCAGGTCGCGGTAGGCGGCGAGGAACGCGTCCCGCGCCTCGGGGTCGTCGGCGAGCGCGGTGAGGACGGGCCGCAGGCCGGTGCCCTTCATCCAGTCGAGGACCGGGTCCTCGCCGTCCAGGACGTGCAGGTACGTGGTCTCCCAGACGTCGGCGGCGCAGCCGAGGCGGGCGAGGCGGTCCAGGTAGGCGGCGGGGGTGTGCACGGAGTCGGTGCGGCGCGGGACCCCGGCGAGCCGGTCTCGCCAGCGCGGGTCGGCGGCCAGTTCGCGCAGCAGGACGTGCTGCCGGGCGTCGGTGTTGGCCGGCACCTGGAAGGCGAAGGTCCCGCCGGGGGCGAGGGCCCCGATCCAGTCAGCGAACCGGTCGAGGTGGCCGGGCACCCACTGGAAGGCGGCGTTGGAGACGATCAGGTCGTACGGCTCCTCGGGCGTCCAGGTGCGGGCATCGGCGTGGGCGAAGTCCAGCCGGCCGCCGCCGGGCGTGGGGCCCTCGTGCCGGGTGTGGGCGGTGTCCAGCATCTCGGGCGAGTTGTCGTACCCGGTGATGTGCGCGGTGGGCCAGCGCTCGGCGAGGGTGGCGGTGACGTTGCCGGGGCCGCAGCCGAGGTCGGCGATGCGGGGCCGGGCGCCGGGCAGGGCGGGGACGCGGGCGAGGAGGTCGGCGAAGGGGCGGGCGCGGTGGCCGGCGTGCCGGAGGTACTGGCCGGGGTCCCAGGTCGGTGTCGTCATGGTCACCACCTTCCCGCCCCAACTCTCTTGATGTCAAGATACTCGCGTTGGAGATACTCGATTCCAAGAGACTTCATGTCGACACAACCACTACACTGATCTCATGGAGGACGAGGTCGATCGGCTGGTCGCAGCGTGGCGCCGGGAGCGTCCGGACCTCGATGTGGAGCCGCTGGAAGTGCTCAGCCGGGTGAGCCGGCTCGCCCGGCATCTGGACCGCGCCCGCCGGCTCGCGTTCGCGGAGCACCAGCTGGAGCCCTGGGAGTTCGACGTGCTGACCGCGCTGCGGCGCGCGGGCACGCCGTACCAGCTCTCCCCCGGACAGCTGCTGACCCAAACCCTGGTCACCTCGGGCACCATGACCAACCGGATCGACCGGCTGGCGAAGAAGGGCCTGGTCGAACGGCTCCCCGACCCCAGTGACCGCCGCGGTGTGCTGGTGCGGCTGACCGACACCGGCCGGGACCGCGCGGATGAGTCCCTCGCGGGGCTGCTGGCCCAGGAGCGGGCCATCCTCGGCGAGCTGTCCCGCGCGCAGCGGGCGGAACTGGCGGGTCTGCTACGCCAGTTGACCGCCCCGTTCGACAACATCCCCGGCTAGGTCCACCGGGCCCACCCCGGCCCGGCGGGCGAGGGCGACGGCGGCCAGGGTGGAGTGGACGCCGAGTTTGCCGAGGACGTTCTGCATATGGGTGCGGACGGTGTGCGGGGAGAGGAACAGCCGTTCGGCGACGGCCTTGCGGCCCAGGCCCGCGACCATGCAGCGCAGCACCTCCCGCTCCCTCGGGGTGAGGGACTCCACCAGGCGTTCGCTCTCGCTGCGGTGCCTGCGGGCGGCGGTCAGCTCCTTGAGCACGCCGGTCAGCAGGGCGGGAGGCAGATGCGTCTCGTCGCGCAGCACGCCCCGGATCACCGCGAGCAGCCGCGACAGGGA
Source organism: Streptomyces sp. NPDC043952 (assembly GCF_056435325.1). Lineage (NCBI taxonomy): Bacteria > Bacillati > Actinomycetota > Actinomycetes > Kitasatosporales > Streptomycetaceae > Streptomyces > Streptomyces sp. NPDC043952. The sequence continues at coordinate 52,249 of NZ_JBWKES010000044.1, read as the reverse complement.
GCAGTCCTTGGCGACCCAGCCGCTGGCGCCGGCGCCGAGCGCGAGGGCGGCGCGGCGCGGGTCGTCCTTCCCGGCGAGGACCACGGTGCGTACGGCGGGCTGGGCGGCGCGCACCCCCGCGACCAGCGAGAGCCCGTCGACCAGCCCCTCTTCGTCCGCGTCCCGCACGGGCACCGGGGAGCGGCCGCCGGTGGGCTTGCCGCCCAGGTCGGCGTCGACCAGCAGGACGTCGTAGCGGCGGCCCTCGGCGACGGCCCGCTCCAGGCAGCGCAGCGCGGCCGGGCCGCTGCCGGCGGCGGCGACCTCGACATCGGGCTCGGCGGCCAGGGCGGCGGCGAGCGACTCGGCGAAGATGCGGTGGTCGTCCACGACCAGGACTCGGATACGAACCACAGAACCCCCTGAACGGCACCGGCCCCCACCGGTCGCTGTATCTCAGCGTACGGATACCGGCACGCAGCGGAAGGAGATTTACAGAACTGGCCGTCCGGCGCGTTTATGGTGTGCCGCATGTTTCGTATCGAGGCGGAAGTCGACAAGGCACGACAGGACTTGCTGCGCACCCGGCTGCTGGACGCCAACACGGCGGCCTCGCCGGTCCTGGCCGCCCTGCGCGGCACCCCCGCCGAGCGCGAAGTCCCGCTGCACGTCTGGGCCCTCGATCCGGCCGGGGCCCTCGCGGGCGGCCTGGTGGGTCACACCTGGACCGCCTGGCTGCACGTCACCTACCTCTGGGTGGACGCCCCGCACCGCGGCACGGGCCTCGGCTCCCACCTGCTGGCCCGCGCCGAACACCTCGCCACCGACCGCGGCTGCACCGCCGCCCGCCTGGAGACCTGGGACTTCCAGGCCCCGGCCTTCTACCGCCGCCAGGGCTACGACGTGGTCTGCGAGATCCCCGACTACCCGCCGGGAATCACGGAGTACACCCTGGTGAAACGGCTGGCCTGACGGCGGATCACGCCGAGGGGGGCGGCTCCGGCGGGCGCCTGCGACGCGGAGCGGCCGGCCGGTGGGCGAGCGGGAAGTCGGCCGGGGCAGCTCCGGAGGGCGTCCGGCTCCCGCTCCACCGGCGGGGGGCCGCCCATCCGCAGCCGCTCGATCGCCCGCTCGGCCCGGCGGGTCTCGGCGGACACCAGCCGGCACCCGAGGGCATGCGCGATCGGTTCGGCCCGCGCCCTGATCGACTCCCCGCCGCGGGCGTCAGAGCACCCGCCGCGCCCCCGCCGACGGCACCGCCTCGAAGATCCGGGGGATCGTGAAGCCCGCTGTCGTGAAGGCCTCTTCCAGGGCTTTGGTCAGGGTGGGGACCTCGGCGGTTTCCGTGAGGACGATGGCCGAGCCGCCGAAGCCGCCGCCGGTCATGCGGGCGCCGAGGGCGCCGTGCGCGAGGGCGGTGTCGACGACCAGGTCCAGTTCCGGGCAGGAGATGCGGAAGTCGTCGCGCAGCGAGGCGTGGCCCTCGGTGAGGACCGGGCCGATCGCGCGGGGGGTGCCGGCGCGCAGCAGGGCGACCGTGCGCTCGACGCGCTCGTCCTCGGTGACGACATGGCGCACCAGGCGGCGGATCTCCTCCTCCTCGCCCAGCCGGTCCAGCGCCGCGTCCAGGTCGGCGTAGGCGATGTCGCGCAGGGCGTCGACGCCGAGCAGGGCCGCGCCCTTCTCGCAGCCGGCCCGGCGCTTGCCGTACTCGCCGCCGCTGTGGGCGTGCTTGACCTGCGTGTCGACCACCAGGAGGCGCAGGCCCCCGGCCGCGAGGTCGAAGGGGATCTGCCGCTGGGACAGGTCGCGGGTGTCGAGGAAGAGGGCGTGGCCCGGCTCGCAGCAGGCGGCGGCGGTCTGGTCCATGATGCCGGTCGGCGCGCCGACGTAGACGTTCTCGGCGCGCTGGCACAGCCGGGCCAGCTGCCAGCGGGCGAGGCCGAGGCCGTACAGCTCGCCGAGGGCGAGGGCGATCACGACCTCCAGGGCGGCGGAGGAGGACAGGCCGGCGCCGGTGGGCACGGTCGAGGAGAGGTGGATGTCCGCGCCGGTGACCGCGTGGCCCGCCTCGCGCAGGGCCCAGACGACGCCCGCCGGGTACGCCGTCCAGCGCGGGTCGCTGCCCGGCGCGAGCGCGTCGAGGCGCAGCTCGACGACGCCCTGGGCCATGTCCGCCGAGTGCAGGCGCAGCAGGCCGTCGGCGCGGCGGGAGACCGCCGCGAGTGCCTGGTGGGGCAGCGCGAACGGCATGACGAAGCCGTCGTTGTAGTCGGTGTGCTCGCCGATCAGGTTGACCCGTCCCGGCGCCGCCCACACTCCCTCCGGGCGCGCTCCGTACAGCTCGGCGAAGCGCTCGGCGACCTGCTGTGCCCCCACTAGTCCTCCTTGGCCAGGTTCTGCGCGAACTCCCAGGCGTCCGCGACGATGCCCGCGAGATCCGCGCGGGTCGGGTTCCAGCCCAGCTTCTCGCGGGCGGTGTCCGCGGCGGCGACCAGGACGGCCGGATCGCCGCCCCGGCGCGGGGCGGCGACCTCGGGGATCGGGTGCCCGGTGACCTCGCGGACGGTCTCGATGACCTCGCGCACGGAGAAGCCGTTGCCGTTGCCCAGGTTGCAGATCAGGTGCTCGCCGGGGCGCGCGGCCGTCAGCGCCAGCAGGTGCGCGTCGGCGAGGTCGGCCACGTGGATGTAGTCGCGCACGCAGGTGCCGTCGGGGGTCGGGTAGTCGTCACCGTAGACGGAGATGGCCTCGCGGCGGCCCCGGGCGACCTGGAGGACGAGCGGGATGAGGTGCGACTCGGGGTCGTGGCGCTCGCCGTACGCGCCGTACGCGCCCGCCACGTTGAAGTAGCGCAGCGAGACCGCCGCGAGGCCGTGGGCGTGCGCCTCGCTGGTGATCATGTGGTCGACGGCGAGCTTGGACGCCCCGTAGGGGCTGGTCGGGCGGGTCGGGGCGGTCTCGGTGATCGGGACCTGCTCGGGCTCGCCGTAGGTGGCGGCGGTGGAGGAGAAGACGAGGGTGCGCACGCCCGCCTCGCGCATCGCGCCGAGCAGCGCGAGGGTGCCGGCGACGTTGTTGTCCCAGTACTTCTCGGGCTTCACCACGGACTCGCCGACCTGGGAGAACGCGGCGAAGTGCAGCACGCCGTGGTAGGAGGCGTCGAGCCACTTGGCGGCGTCGCGGATGTCGCCCTCGACGAAGGCGGCGCCGGGCGGGACGCCCTCCCTAAAGCCGGTGGAGAGGTTGTCGAGGACGGTGACCTCGTGTCCGGCCTCCAGCAGATGCTGGGCCACCACGCTGCCGACGTATCCCGCGCCACCCGTCACCAGGTACTTCATGAAGTCGCTACCTCTCGCAGTCGCTCGGCCGCGCGTTCCGGCGGCACGTCGTTGATGAACACGCTCATGCCGGACTCGGAACCCGCGAGAAACTTCAGCTTGCCGGAAGTGCGGCGGATGGTGAAAAGCTCCAGATGGAGCGCGAAGTCCTCCCGCGTCACCCCGTCGAGACCGGCGAGCGCCCCGAACGGCGCCTGGTGCCAGGCGGCGATGTACGGCGTCGGCGGCTCGCCGGGCCCGAAGATCCGGTCGAAGCGCCTCAAGAGTTCCAGATACACCTGGGGGAATTCTGTGCGCGCCGCCTCGTCCAGCGCGAGCAGATCGGGGACGCGGCGCTTGGGATACAGGTGGACCTCGTACGGCCAGTGCGCCGCGTACGGCACGAAGGCCACCCAGTGTTCACCCTCCAGGACGACCCGCTCACCGGCGCGTTCCCTCTCCAGGACGGCGTCGAACAGGTTCTCCCCGCCATGTGCCGCCCGGTGCGCGGCGAGCGAGCGGAGCATCAGCGTGGTGCGCGGGGTGATGAAGGGGTAGGCGTAGATCTGTCCGTGCGGGTGACCGAGGGTCACACCGATCTCGGCGCCGCGGTTCTCGAAGCAGAACACCTGCTCGACACAGGGCAGCTGCGACAGCTCCGCCGTGCGGTCGGTCCACGCGTCCAGCACCAGGCGCCCCTGCTCGGGGGTGAGATCGGCGAAGGAGGCGTCGTGGTCGGAGGTGAAGCAGACGACCTCGCAGCGTCCGGAGTCGCCGGCGAGCGAGGGGAAGCGGTTCTCGAAGACGACGACGTCGTACGAGGAGTCCGGGATCTCGCTGAGCCGCTCGCCCTCGGTCGGGCACAGCGGGCACTGGTCGGCCGGCGGGTGGTAGGTGCGGCCCTGCCGGTGGGAGGCGACGGCGACCCGGTCGCCGAGCAGCGGATCGCGGCGGATCTCGGAGGTGGTGGCCGTGCGGTCCAGCGGGCGGCAGTCGACGGCGTCGCGCACGGTGTCGTCCCGCAGGTCGTAGTAGATCAGCTCGCGACCGTCGGCCAGCAGGGTCGGGGTCTTCTTCACGCCGGACTCCTCTCAACAGAATCAAACATAACAGACCACAACCCGACACAGAATCAGATCATCACAATCGAACAAAGATCACCATCACAACTGTTCATTTTCTAAACACACAGGCGTAGGTTCCGCTCTGATCAGTTCGCGCAACGAAGCGAGTTCTTATGCAAACGTCCACATACGCGTATACGTATCTGGCGGCGGCCGAGCTACGGCTCCCGACCAACTGGCTGGACTACACGATCCTGGCGATCTACTTCGTCGTCGTGCTCGGCATCGGCTTCGCCGCCCGCCGGTCGGTCAAGACCAGCCTCGACTTCTTCCTCTCCGGACGCTCGCTGCCCGCCTGGATCACCGGCCTCGCCTTCATCTCGGCGAACCTGGCGGCCACCGAGATCCTCGGCATGGCCGCCAACAGCGCCCAGTACGGTGCCTACACCGTGCACTGGTACTGGATCGGCGCCATCCCCGCCATGGTCTTCCTCGGCCTGGTGATGATGCCGTTCTACTACGGCAGCAAGGTCCGCTCGGTCCCCGAGTTCCTGCTGCTGCGCTTCGACAAGGCAGCCCATCTGCTCAGTTCGATCCTGTTCGCCTTCGCCGCGATCCTGATCGCCGGCGTCAACCTCTACGCCCTCGCGATCGTGGTCGAGGCCCTGCTCGGCTGGCCGCAGTGGGTGGCCATCGTGGTCGCCGGCGCCTTCGTGCTCGCGTACATCACGCTGGGCGGCCTGTCCTCGGCGATCTACAACGAGGTGCTCCAGTTCTTCGTGATCCTGGCCGCGCTCATCCCGATCACCATCCTCGGGCTGCGCAAGGTCGGCGGCTGGGGCGGGCTGACCCACAAGCTCGCCGAGACCCACGGGCACAACTTCACCACCGCGTGGGGCGGCACCGGGATCGGCAGCAGCAACCCGCTCGGCGCGAACTGGCTGACGATCGTGCTCGGCCTCGGCTTCGTGCTCTCCTTCGGCTACTGGACCACCAACTTCGCCGAGGTGCAGCGGGCCCTGTCCGCGAAGAACCTCTCGGCGGGCCGGCGCACGCCGCTGATCGCCGCGTACCCGAAGATCTTCATCGTCTTCCTGGTGATGATTCCGGGCCTGGTCGCGGCCGCGCTGGTGCCCGGCATCGGCACCAGCGGCTCCGGGCTCCAGTACAACGACGCCATCCCGTACCTGATGCAGGAGCTGCTGCCCAACGGTGTGCTCGGCATCGCGGTCACCGGTCTGCTCGCCGCGTTCATGGCCGGCATGGCGGCCAACGTGTCGTCCTTCAACACCGTGTTCACCACGGACATCTGGGCGAAGTACGTGGTGCGCGGACGGGAGGACGCGTACTACGTCCGGTTCGGCCGGTGGATCACCGTGATCGGCGTCTGCGCGTCGGTGGGCACGGCGTTCCTCGCGTCGTCGTTCTCGAACATCATGGCCTACCTCCAGACCCTGTTCTCCTTCTTCAACGTGCCGATGTTCGTCGTCTTCATCATCGGCATGTTCTGGAAGCGGGCGTCGGTCAAGTCCGGCTTCTGGGGGCTGCTCGCGGGCACCGTCACCGCGATGGTCAACTACTTCGTCCTCTACAAGAAGGGGATCATCTCCATCCCCTCCGACCAGGGCGCCAACTTCGTGTCGGCGATCGCCGGGTTCGTCGCCGGCGCGGTGGTGATGGTCCTGGTGTCGCTGTTCACCAAGCCGAAGCCCGCGCAGGAACTCCAGGGCCTGGTCTACGGCACCCGGTCGCCGGGGATGTCCGAGCCGCCGGCGCCCGGTGACGACGCGTGGTACCGCAGGCCGGCGCTGCTGGGCTGGGGTGCGGTCGTGCTGGCCGCCGTCTGCTACATCCCGTTCTCGTTCTGACGCGGGAGGATCGAGGGAACATGTCCGAGAACTCCGAACACCACTACACCGAGGGCGATATCGCGCGCGAGGTCACCGAGCTGGAGACCAAGTCGGCGACGGCGTCCCGCATCTTCGACCTGCGCCGGATCATCGGCGGGCTTTTCGTGCTCTACGGCGTGATCGTCACCATCGCCGGGATCACGGATTCGCGGTCCGCTATCGACAAGGCGCAGGGGGTCAACATCAACCTGTGGACCGGGATCGGGATGCTGGTGCTGGGTGTCTTCTTCCTGGTGTGGCTGAAGATGCGTCCGATGCCTGCGGCTCCGCAGCAGGAGGACTAGCGCCTCGGGGGGCGGGTCCGTCCGCCGAGTGCGGCCGCGTCGTGGCTGATCGCGCAGTTCCCCGCGCCCCCTGACGGGGCGCTGTGGCGGGGCCGGGAGCTATGTTCCCGGCCCCGCCGCGCGGTCCAGCAGGCCCGTGCGCGCGGCCAGTGCCGCCGCCTCCAGGCGGGAGCCGACGCCCAGTTTCATCAGCACCCGCTGCACATGCGTCCGCGCCGTGCTCGGTGCTATCCGCATACCGGAGGCGATCACGCGGGTGTCCTCGCCGTCGGCGACCCGCACGAGGACCTCGACCTCGCGCGGCGTCAGCACGCTCAGCAGGCGCTGGGCCTCGTCGTCGGGCTGGGCGGCGGGGTTCAGCAGTTCCCCGAACGCCTCCTGGAGGAGCGCCGGGGCCACCGCCGACTCGCCCGCCCGTGCCTTCAGGAGCGCGCGCTCGACCCCCTCGATGCGCTCGTCGTGCCGTACGTATCCCGACGCCCCGGCGGCGAACGCCGCGGCGATCCCGCGCGGCGAGGGCACCGGACCGAGCACCACCACCGCCACCTGCGGCCGCTCCCGCTTGATCTTCGCCACCGGGTCGAAGGCCCCCGGCTCGGCCGGGGCAGCCGTGCCCAGCAGGCACACCTCCGGCGCCCGCGCGATCACCAGATCGGCGGCGCCCGCGGCGGGCGCGGCCGAGGCGAGCACCCGGTGCCCGCGCAGTTTCAGCGCCGATGCCAGCGCCTCCGCGAGCAGGCGATGGTCGTCCACGACCATGAGCCGTACTCCCATAGAGAAACCCCCCAGTCCCGCCCATGGATGCCCCACTATGGACGTCCACCGGCCCGAAGGACAGAGGGCCCCCCGGCACCCCGCCCCTTTGCATGCCCCCGGAAGCTACACGCTTGTTCGACGCCATGCCGCCCCTGGACAGCAGAAGTGCCCCGGACCGATGACATCCGGGGCACCGCTGACCAAGTCACCCGTCCGGGTGATTGTGTGGGGGCGGTCAGCCGTCCGTGCCGAAGGCCAGCACCAGGTACGACTTGTCGTCGCCCGCGGCCACCTTGTCGACGAAGACGTCGGACATGTACAGCCGGCCGTTTCCGAACAGGATCTCCGCGTAGTCCGGCAGCATGCTGTCCTCCGCGCGCCGGGAGCTCTCCGTGGCCGGGTTCTCCAGGAGCTTGGTCTGCTTGAAGGTGGAGCCGTCGATGCTGACGATCTGTCCGCCCTTGTCGTACGGCGGCTTCTTGTAGGCGATGAGGTTGGCGCCGTCCATGCGCAGCGGCGACAGCAGATAGCCGTCCCCGGCCTCGGCGCGCTGGCCGGTGGGCTTGCCGGTGGTCAGGTCGAAGGCGACGACCTCGTTGGTGGTGCTGTAGGAGGTGCCGCTGCCGTCGTGCTCCTCCGTGGGCACGAACAGCTTGCCGCCACCGACGACGACCTCGTGGCAGTCCTCGATGCGGGTGATGCCGTCGCAGCGGCCGCCGTAGGTCTTGCCGGGCGCGGAGATCCGGGCGAGCAGCTTGCCGGTCTTGTTGTCGATGGAGAAGTAGTCCGAGATGCCGCTGCCGTCGCCCGCGCTGTCGCCGACGTCGGCGGCCACCACCAGCGGGTCGGTGGAGACGACCGAGGCGTACTCGATGCCCGGATCCATCTTGTACTCGGAGAGGACCTTGCCCGACCGCGGGTCGATGGTCTGGATGGACAGCCGGGTGTTGTCCGACTCGCCGCAGCTGCGCACCGCGACCAGCTTGGCGCCGCCGCCGTACCCCGCGTCGTAGCAGTCCTCGCCCTGCTTCGGCTGCCACAGCGGCTTGCCGGAGTCGATGTCGAAGGCCGCGCCGCCGTTGCTGTCGCCGAGCGCGACGGTGTGCTGGGAGACCGTCACGTTCTGGTAGTTGATCGGGTAGTCACCGACCTTGACGGTCTTCGTCCACAGCTTTTTGCCCGCGTCGAGGTCGATCGCCGCGATGTCGGAGCAGCCGTCGTACTTCTTGTTCGTCGGCTGGTAGGTGATCGCGGTCTTGTCGTCGGCGGTCATGTGCCGGCTGGCCGCGCAGACCGGGCCGGGCAGCTTGACCGTCCACAGCCTGGTGCCCTTGGCGGGGTCGTAGCCGACGATCTCGTCCACGCCGGTCTTGGCGTACACCTTGCCGGTCAGCCAGGAGCCGGAGGTGCTCACCGTGTCCTGCACGGAGGGCGAGGGGACCTGGAAGAGGACCTTGGCGGCCGGGTTCGCCGGCACCTTCTCCTTGCCGCCGGTCGAACCGCCGGAGCCCTTGTCCTGGCCTCCGCCGCCGGTGCCGCCGGAGGAGGCGGAGTCCTGCTTGGTGCCGCCGTCACCGGAGCCCGCGTACCAGATGCCGCCGACGACGATCAGCGCGATGACGACGACCGCCGCGATGACGATGTACAGCGCGCTGTTGCCCCGCCCGCCACCGCCGCCCCGCTGCTGCATCGGCATGGTCGGGGGCTGGCCCGGATAGCCGTAGCCCGGCTGCCCGGACTGCTGCATGGGCTGGGTGGGCATGGCGTACGGGTTCTGCTGCGGCGCCCCGTAGGGGGCGGGGGGCTGGGTGCCGTACGGGTTCGGGGGCGCGGCGGGGTAGCCGTAGCCGGCCGGCGGGGCCGGGGGCGCCTGCTGGGGGTAGCCGTAACCGGGGGCCGGCTGCTGCGGATAGCCGTAGCCGGGGGCCGGCTGCGGGGGGCCGGCCGGCGGGGCCGGCTGGTCCTGCCGCGGGGGCTGCTTGTCCAGCGAGGGCGGCGGGGTGGGCGGGGCCGGCTGCGGCGGGGACGACGGGGGCGGCGGGCCGAAACCCCCCTGCTGCGGGGGCTGGTTCGGCGGGGGCGGGGGCGGCTGGGTCATGACTCGGGTACCTCGGTGACACTCGGAAGACCGGACGGCGGACGGAAGGGGAGGAGGGCCGGGAAGCGGGCCGGGCTCAGTTGCCGAAGGCCATGATCAGCTTCTCCTTCGCCTCGTCGCTGCCGTTCAGCCGGCCGGACGAGATGATGAAACGACCGTCGGCCCAGTCCACGACGCCGTCGTAGAAGGTGTCCTCGATCTCCGCGGTGCCCTGCGGGTTCTGGAGCAGCTTCGTCGTGGTGTGGGTGGAGCCGCCGGTCGGGATCGAGACCACCTGGCCGCCCGCGTCGTACGACGGCTGCACATACGCGATGAGCTTGCCGCCCTCGACCTTCATCGGGGCCATCGGCTCGTTTGCCGGGGACTTGACCCGCCACTTCGCGGTGCCGGTGGAGAGGCTGATCGCGACGATCTCGTTGGCGGTGGACGTGGTGTCCGTGGGCAGGTAGAGCGTGTCGGCGTCGGCCGCGACGCCCTGGCAGCCCTGGAGGTCGCGCTCCAGGATCGCCCAGCCGCAGCTCGGGGAGAACTTCTCGTCCACCTTGACCTGCGAGCGGAATTTTCCGTCCGCGGTGAAGGTGGAGATGTTCCACACCTTCTTGTCGTCGTTGGTCAGATAGACCACGAGCGGATTCATCGAGTACACCCGGCTGACCTGCCAGCCCTTCTTCAGGGGCTGGGTCCACCGCACCTTGCCGGTGGCCGGGTCGAGTTCCTGGAGCTCGTCGTGCTCGCCGCTGGTCGAGGCCCCGCAGGACGCCACCTGGACGAGCTTGCCGGCGCCGCCCGCGTACCCGGCGGGGAAGCAGGCGTTGCCGTAGCGCTTCTTGTCGTACAGCTTCTTGCCGCTGTCGATGTCGTAGGCGGTGCCCGACTCGGCGCGGCCCACCATCAAGGTGCTGCCCGCCACGCTGAGTTCGACGTTGAGCGCGCTGTCGAACAGCCCGCCGTCGGCGACCTGGGCGCTCCAGCCCTTCTTGCCGGTGGCGAGGTCGAGCTGGACGAGCTGGTTGCACTTGGCGTTGTCGCTGGTGCCGTTCATGTACGCCACGACGACCTTGCCGTCGTCCGACTTCTGCGGGGTGACCGCGCAGATCTTCTGCGGGAAGGTGACCGGACCCCAGGGAGAGGAGCCGTTGCCGGTGTCGTAGGCGAAAACCTGCTTGTACGCCGCCTTCACCACGGTGTTCCCGGCGACCCACATGCCGGGGGCGTCGGCGCCCTCGCCCGGCGCGTCCGGGGCGGACTTGTACCAGAGGACCTTCGCCTCGCCGGGCGCGCGGCCCTTGTTGAGGTCCTCGGGGTCGTCGCCGCCGGTGGACGAGGAGGAGGCCGAGGGGGCGCCGGACGAGGTCGGCGCGCCGCTGCCGCTCTGCTCGGCCACGGGCTTCTTCTTGCCGTCGCCGCCGCTGGTGACGGCGTAGACGGTGCCGGCTATGACGAGCAGCGCGGCCGCCGCGGCGCCCACGATCAGCGCCGTCTTCTTCTTGTTGCCGCCGCCGCTGTGGGGCGGGAAGGGGGCGCCGGGCGCGGTGCCGGGGGCGCCGGGGTACGGCGGCTGCGGCGGGAAGCCGTAACCGGGCTGGGGCTGCTGCCCGTAGGGGCCCGGCTGCGGGGGCTGCTGCGGGTAGCCGTAGGGGCCGGGGGCAGCGGGGGTGGCGTAGGGGCCGGGCGCGCCGGGGGTTCCGGGTGCCGTAGGGGTTCCGTAGGGGCCGGGCTGCTGCGGGTAGCCGTAGCCGGGCGCGGGCGGGGCCGGGGGTGCGGGCGGCTGGGAGGGGACCGGCGGCGGGGCGCCGAAGCCGCCGTTTCGCGGCGGCTCGTTCCCCGGAGACTGATTCCCCGGATCCCGCGGGTCCGCCGATGCCTCCGGACCCTTCGGGTCTCTGGGATCTCTCGGATCCTGCGGTGCTCCGAAGCCGCCGCTGGGCGACTGGTCGGGCGGCTGAGTCATCAGCGCTCTCCCCCTCGTTCACTGATTTTTAGCCACGCCCTGAGGTTCTCTACGGACCCAAGGTCGTTGTGCAGACGGTTCTCAGACCGCTCTTTCTATCACTCGGCACGGACAGCGCTACGGGCCGGATCCGCCCTGTTCCCAAGGGAGAACCGGCCCGTGATGCCTCCGTTACGCGCCTTCACGCCCCCTTCACGCGGCGCACGCGCGGCCCGTCGGGCGCCGGGGGCGGACCGCCCGCCGCACTGGCTGATTCACGGCGGGCGAACCGCTACGCGTCCTCCGCCAGTTCCAGCCAGCGCAGCTCCAGTTCCTCGCGTTCACCGGCGAGTTCCCGCAGCTGGGCGTCCAGTTCGGCCACCTTCGCGAAGTCCGTCGCGTTGTCCGCGATCCGGGCGTGCAGCTTGGCCTCCTTCTCCGAGACCTTGTCCAACTGCCGCTCGATCTTCTGGAGTTCCTTCTTGGCGGCGCGCTGGTCGGCGGCGCTGCGCTCCTGGGTGGCCGGCTTGGGCGCCGCGGCGGCGGTGCGTTCGGCGACCGCCTCCTCCATCCGCTGCCGCCGCTCCAGGTACTCGTCGATGCCGCGCGGCAGCATCCGCAGCGCGCCGTCGCCGAGCAGGGCGAACACCCGGTCCGTGGTGCGCTCCACGAAGAACCGGTCGTGGGAGATGACGACCATCGAGCCGGGCCAGCCGTCGAGGACGTCCTCGAGCTGGGTGAGGGTCTCGATGTCGAGGTCGTTGGTGGGCTCGTCCAGGAAGAGGACGTTGGGCTCGTCCATCAGCAGCCGCAGCAGCTGGAGGCGGCGGCGCTCACCGCCGGAGAGGTCGCCGACCGGCGTCCACTGCTTCTCCTTGGTGAAGCCGAAGGTCTCGCAGAGCTGGCCGGCGGTCATCTCGCGCCCCTTGCCGAGATCGACGCGCTCGCGCACCCGCTGCACGGCCTCCAGGACCCGCCAGGTGGGGTCGAGTTCGGCGACCTCCTGGGAGAGGTAGGCCAGCTTGACCGTCCGGCCGACGTTGATCCGGCCGCCGACCGGCTGCTCCTCGCCCCCGGTGCGGGCGGCCTCGGCCATGGCGCGCAGCAGCGAGGTCTTGCCGGCGCCGTTCACCCCGACCAGGCCGATGCGGTCGCCGGGGCCGAGCTGCCAGGTGACGTGCTTGAGCAGCACCTTGGGGCCGGCCTGGACGGTGACGTCCTCCAGGTCGAAGACCGTCTTGCCGAGCCGGGAGGAGGCGAACTTCATCAGCTCGCTGCTGTCGCGGGGCGGCGGCACGTCGGCGATCAGCTCGTTGGCGGCCTCCACCCGGAAGCGGGGCTTGGAGGTGCGGGCGGGCGCGCCGCGGCGCAGCCAGGCCAGCTCCTTGCGGATCAGGTTCTGCCGCTTGGCCTCTTCGGTGGCGGCGATGCGTTCGCGTTCGGCGCGCGCGAAGACGTAGTCGGAGTAGCCGCCCTCGTACTCGTACACATCGCCGCGCTGCACGTCCCACATGCGGGTGCAGACCTGGTCGAGGAACCAGCGGTCGTGGGTCACGCAGACGAGTGCCGAGCGGCGGTTCTGGAGGTGCCGGGCGAGCCAGGAGATGCCCTCGACGTCGAGGTGGTTGGTGGGCTCGTCCAGGACGAGCAGGTCCTGCTCCTCGATCAGCAGCTTGGCCAGCGCGATGCGGCGGCGTTCGCCACCGGACAGCGGGCCGATGACCGTGTCCAGGCCCTTGGGGAAGCCCGGTAGGTCCAGGCCGCCGAACAGTCCGGTCAGTACGTCCCTGACCTTGGCGTTCCCGGCCCACTCGTGGTCGGCCAGGTCGCCGATCACCTCATGGCGGACGGTGGCGGCGGGGTCGAGCGAGTCGTGCTGGGTGAGCACGCCGAGGCGCAGCCCGCCGGAGTGGGTGACGCGGCCGGTGTCGGCGTCCTCCAGCTTGGCGAGCATCCGGATCAGCGTGGTCTTCCCGTCACCGTTGCGGCCGACGACCCCGATCCGGTCCCCCTCCGACACACCGAGCGAGACGCCGTCCAGCAGGGCACGGGTGCCGTACACCTTGCTGACGTTCTCGACATTGACCAGGTTGACGGCCATTTCACTCCTGCTCGCGGGGCGGTATCGACATGCGGCTCCGCCGCGTGGGTCAGCCTTCTAGCGTAGGGCCTCGGGGGCGGGGGGCGGCGCGCGAGGGGATGGTCACTCTTTGTGATGACGTGATCGGGAACGGGCCGCTACCGTGGAGTGCAGGCAGCAGGATCCCGTCCATGGGAGGAACCATGACCGCCGAGTCCGCAGAGCACCGGGTCCACTGGCCGGTGCCGCCGCACGACGGCTACACCGTGGATGACCTGTTCACCCTGCCGGATCTCCCGCCGCACACCGAGTTGATCGACGGGAGCCTGGTTTTCGTGAGTGCCCAGCGGGACTTTCACAGTGTTGTCATCGACCTGCTGGTCAGCGAGTTGCGGCGCACCGCTCCGCGAGAACTGAAAGTGCGCCGTGAGATGACCATCGTCATCGATCGACACAACGGCCCGGAGCCGGACATCTCGGTTGTGCGCGCGGAGGCCCGCAAGAGCCCGGAGCAGACGTACTACCGAGCCTCCGATGTCCTGCTCGCCATCGAAGTGGTCTCACCGGACTCCGAGGCTCGTGACCGTGACTACAAGCCTCACAAGTACGCGGCCGCCGGCATCCCCCACTTCTGGCTGGTCGACATGGCGGGCCAGGACAACCACCCCGTCATCCAGGTCTACGAACTCGGCAATGCAACCGGTACGTACGCCCTGACCGGCATCTATCACGACCAGGTCAAGATCACCGTCCCCTACGACATCGACATCGACCTGAGCGCCATCGACGCGCTCTGAGCGCTAGAGCACCGTCGCCCCCGCCACCGGCCCCGCCGCCGTCCGTACCGTCCGGCAGGTGCCGGAGGCGGAGAGGGCTTCCGCGACCTTCTCGGCCGTGGCGGCGTCCCGTGTGAGGAACGCGGTCGTCGGGCCCGAGCCGGAGACCAGGGCGGCGAGGGCGCCCGCCGCGCGGCCCGCCGACAGGGTGGCCGCGAGTTCCGGGAAGAGGGAGAGCGCGGCCGGCTGGAGGTCGTTGGCGACGGCCGCGGCCAGCGCGTCGGCGTCGCCCTTGGCCAGCGCGTCCAGCAGTTCCCGCGCGGCCACCGGCTCCGGGATCTCCCGGCCCTCGGCCAGCCGGTCGAACTCGCGGAAGACCGCCGGCGTGGACAGCCCCCGCCCGGCCATCGCGAACACCCAGTGGAAGGTGCCGCCGACGTCGAGACCGGTCAGCCGCTCGCCACGGCCGACACCCAGCGCCGCCCCGCCGACCAGACCGAACGGCACATCGCTGCCCAACTCGGCGCAGATCGCGAGGAGTTCGGCCCGCGAGGCGCCCGTACCCCACAGCGCGTCGCACGCGAGCAGCGCGCCCGCGCCGTCCGCGCTGCCGCCCGCCATGCCGCCGGCGACGGGGATGTCCTTGTCGATGTGGATGTGCACCTTCGGCTCGATGCCCCGGCGCGCGGCGAGCGCGAGGGCGGCGCGGGCGGCGAGGTTGGTGCGGTCCAGCGGGACCTGGGCGGCGTCCGGGCCCGCGCAGGTGACGCGCAGTTCGTCGGCGGGGGCGACCGTGACCTCGTCGTACAGGCCGACGGCGAGGAAGACGTTGGCGAGGTCGTGGAACCCGTCGGGGCGGGCGGCGCCCACCGCGAGCTGGACGTTGACCTTGGCGGGGACACGGACCGTGACGCTCACTGCGCTCCTTGGACTGTGCGGCTGTACGGCTGTGCGGGCGGCCGGCGTCAGACGCTGGTCTGGGCGTGCTCGGCGATACGGGCGAACTCCTCGACCGTCAGCGACTCGCCGCGGGCCTGCGGGGAGATCCCGGCGGCGACCAGGGCGGCCTCGGCGGCGGCCGCGGAACCGGCCCAGCCGGCGAGCGCGGCCCGCAGGGTCTTGCGGCGCTGCGCGAAGGCCGCGTCGACCACCGCGAAGACCTGCCGCTTCGTGGCCGTCGTCGCGATCGGCTCGGTGCGGCGCACCAGGGAGACGAGCCCGCTGTCGACGTTCGGCGCGGGCCAGAAGACGTTGCGGCCGATGGCGCCGGCCCGCTTGACCTCGGCGTACCAGTTGGCCTTCACGGACGGGACGCCGTACACCTTCGAGCCGGGCGCGGCGGCGAGCCGGTCGGCGACCTCGGACTGCACCATGACCAGGGTGCGTTCGATGCTCGGGAAGGTGTCGAGCATGTGCAGCAGGACCGGGACGGCGACGTTGTACGGCAGGTTCGCGACGAGCGCGGTCGGGGCGGGGCCCGGCAGCTCGGTGACGTGCATCGCGTCGGAGTGGACCAGCGCGAAGCGGTCGGCGCGGGCGGGCATGCGGGCGGCGACGGTGGTGGGGAGGGCGGCGGCGAGCACGTCGTCGATCTCCACGGCGGTGACGCGGTCGGCCACCTCCAGCAGCGCGAGGGTGAGCGAGCCCAGTCCGGGGCCGACCTCCACGACGGTGTCGTCGGGGCGGACCTCGGCGGTGCGGACGATCCGGCGGACCGTGTTCGCGTCGATCACGAAGTTCTGGCCGCGCTGCTTGGTGGGGCGGACACCGAGCGCGGCCGCGAGCTCGCGGATGTCGGCGGGGCCGAGGAGGGAATCGGGGGCGGGGCTACTCACGGGACAAGGGTACGGGGCGGTGAGAGGCGCCCTTGCCAAGCGGGCCCCGCACCAGAGCACCCCAGCGGGTCCAGCACAGTCTCCGACGCCCGCCCAGCTCCCGACGCCCCCGCACACCCCGGAGGCCCCGGTCGCCCGCAAACCCCGCATGCCCCGCATGCCCCGCAAGTCTCCGGCGCCCCGCACACCCCCGACCCCCGCAAGTCTTTGGCGCCCCGCACATCCCGCCGGCCCCGCAGGCTTCAGCCACTCCCGTAAGTCCCGCACGCCCCTCAGACGTCAGCCGTCCCCGCCCCCCTCTCAGCCGTGCAGTCGCTCCCCGCAATGCGGCCAAGGGCTCTCGCCCCGGCGCGCGTACAGCTTCTTCGCCCGGTACGTCTGTTCCGACTCCGGCGCGTCCTGCGGCAGCCCGGTACCGCCCAGCGTGTGCCACGTGTGCGCGTCGAACTGGTACAGACCCCCGTACGTCCCCGACGCGTCCACCGCGTGCGGGTCGCCCCCGGACTCGCACACCGCGAGCCCGTGCCAGTTCAGCGCGTCCACCCCGGCGGCCGAGCGCGGCAGCGCCTTCGTGCCGACCTTCACCACCTGCCGCCGTGGCCGCCGCACCACCTCCGAGCCCTCCCGGCGCGGCGCCTGACGCACCCCGTTGACCGTGCGCAGCAGGTAGGTGATCCGCCGCAGTCCGGGGCGGCCGGGGCGGGCGACGACCTCGGTGCCCTTGATCAGCGAGGGGTCGTACCGCCGCTCGACCTGGAAGGGGATCTCCTCCTCGCGGACCTCCCGCCCCCCGGTCACCCGCAGCACCGTGACGGTCTGCCCGTCGCGCGGGAAGCTGCCGGCCGGGGCGGAGAGCGTGTCCTCGGGGCCCAGGGCGACCCCGGCCTCCTCGACCGCCTCCCCGACCGTCGCCGCGTTGGTGCGGATGGTGCGGGCCCGGCCGTCGGCCATGACGGTGACCGCCCGCTCGGTGCGCACATCGAGCGCGAGCCCGGCGCGGCCGATGCTCTGGGAGCGCGAGGCCGACAGATACGCGCCCTCGGCGCGCACCCCCAGCTCCCGCAGCGCGCCGTCCACGGTGTGCGCCGTCGTCCACACCTGATGCCGCCTGCCGTCCAGGGTGAGCCGCACGGGACGGCCGTAGCGCACCGCGATCGCGTCGCCGGCGGCGAGCGGGGTGCCGGGGGCGGGCGCGACCAGGTCGTGCTCGCCCACCCGTACGCCCTCCTCGGCGAGGAGCGCGTCCACGTCGTCGGCGAAGGTGTGCAGCGCCCGCGGCCGGCCGTCGATGTCGAGCCGGATCGCGCGGTCCTGGGCGACGAAGGCGGTGGTGCCGCCGGCCAGGAAGGCCACCACCAGCGCCTGCGGCAGCAGCCGGCGCACCACGGAGTCCGGCCGCTCGGCCGCCCGCGCCCCGCGCCGGCGCGCACGCCGGCCACCGCGCCGCTCCGGCGACGCGCCCGTCTCCAACCGCCGTTTGCTGCTCACGCCGACACGCTCCAGAGAGGCCGAAAGGTCCGGATCGGGGGCAGAACCTAGCGGACCCTCCGTCACTCTCCAAAGCGGCGCGGATACCGAGCGTTACGACGGCGGGGTCATGCCGGGTAGTCGAAGGCGCGCGCGGTGTTCGCGTTCAGGGCCGTCGCCAGCGCGTCTTCACCGATGCCGCGTACGGCGGCCATCGCGCGCACGGTGACCGGAACGAGGTACGGCGCGTTGGGCCGTCCGCGGTACGGCGCCGGGGTGAGGAAGGGCGCGTCGGTCTCCACGAGGACCAGTTCCAGCGGGGCGACGGCGAGGGCGTCGCGCAGATTCTGGGCGTTCTTGAAGGTGACGTTCCCGGCGAAGGACATGAAGTAGCCCTCGCGGGCGCAGATCCCGGCCATCTCGGCGTCGCCGGAGTAGCAGTGGAAAACGGTGCGCTCGGGAGCGCCCTCCTCCTTGAGCACGCGCAGCACGTCGGCGTGGGCCTCGCGGTCGTGGATGACGAGCGCCTTGCCGTGCCGTTTGGCGATCTCGATGTGCGCGCGGAAGGACCGCTCCTGGGCCTCCTTGCCCTCGGGGCCCGTGCGGAAGTAGTCGAGGCCGGTCTCGCCGACGCCCCGGACGTGGGGCAGCGCGGCGAGCCGGTCGATCTCGGCGAGCGCCTCGTCCAGCGCGGCCTGCCCGCCCGGCTCCCTGGCCCCCTTGCGGGACCATCCGTCGGGGTCGCCGTGGACGATGCGCGGCGCCTCGTTCGGGTGCAGCGCGACGGCGGCGTGCACGTTCTCGTACGTCTGCGCGGTCGCGGCCGCCCACCGGGAGCCGTCGATGTCGCAGCCGACCTGGACGACCCTGGTGACGCCGACCGACGCGGCCTTCGCCAGGCCCTCCTCGACGGTGCCGGACTGCATGTCGAGGTGGGTGTGGGAGTCGGCGACGGGCACCCGCAGGGGTGCGGGCAGCGGCGGGGCCGCGTTCTTGTCGTCCGGGGAGCCGCTCGGGCCGGCGTTCGAAGGCATGCCCCGATCCTACGAAAGGGGCACGGCCCCGGCGGCCGGGGCCGCCCCCGCGGGCTCAGCCCGCCTTGCGGTGGAAGGGGTGCAGCAGGTCCGCCAGGTGCCAGTGGTGCTGCGTCCCGCCGCCCCCGGCCGCCCCCTCGGCAGCCGGCACCCGCGGCACCTCCACCGGCCCGGCCAGCGGCGCGCTGTGCTGATGGCGCGCGCCCGCCTCCCGTACCGACGACACCTGCCCGGCGCGCATGATGCGCAGCACGTGACCATCGCAGTTCTGGCAGCGGGGGCTGCGCAGCGGCGACGGCACTATGCGCCCGTCGGCCACGTACAGCACGAACTGCTGCCCGTCGGCGTCCGTGTGGTGCTCTATCTCGTACGACTGCTCCCAGCCGTGCCCGCAGCGCATGCAGGCGAATGAATACGACTCGTGAACGACGGCTGTGGCCGTACCGCGGAGGCCGGTCTGCCCTGCGATCTCACTCATGCCAGCTCCTCGTTTCCGCTGGACCGGCACCCCTGAGCGGGGTCCCTTCGACCAGTGGACGCCTTCGCCGGCGCGAATGCAGCAGGGCTGTCGAGTGTTGGAGGCGATTTGAGTCTTCCTTGCCGAAAAGCCCCCGCGGGCCGCCTCGGCGCTTTGCCAACGGCGACAGCCTTTTGCCGCCCATTGGCCCAGTCGCTCATCGGAGATGAGCGCTGCTCAGAGGGGTTGCGGCAGGCGCCCCGCAGGGGCGCGGGGAACTGCGCGACCGGCCACGACGCACCCGCACCCCGCGCCGCATCGCACCCCCGCGGCGCTACCGGAACGGCGTCCTCACCCGGCGGAGCGCTTCGCTGCCACAACGGCGTCGAACACCACCCTCTTCGGCAACCCCGCCTCCACCGCCACCGCCGCGATCGCCTCCTTGCGCCGCTCCCCGGCCTCCTCGCGCACCCGCACCCGGCGCACCAGTTGCGCCGCGTCCAGCTCCTCCGGGCCGGTCTCGGGCGCGCCCTCGACCACGACCGTGATCTCCCCGCGCACCCCCTGCGCCGCCCAGCTCGCCAGCTCGGCGAGCGGGCCCCGGCGCACCTCCTCGTACGTCTTCGTCAACTCCCGGCAGACCGCGGCCCGCCGCTCGGCGCCGAAGACCTCGGCCATCGCGGCGAGGGTGTCGTCGAGGCGGTGCGGGGCCTCGAAGTAGACCAGCGTGCGCCGCTCGGCCGCGACCTCGCGCAGCCGGGAGAGCCGTTCGCCCGCCTTGCGCGGCAGGAAGCCCTCGAAGCAGAACCGGTCCACGGGCAGCCCGGACAGGGCGAGCGCGGTGAGCACGGCGGACGGGCCGGGCACCGCGGTGACCCGGATGTCCCGCTCGACGGCCGCCGCGACCAGCCGGTAGCCGGGGTCGGACACCGAGGGCATGCCGGCGTCCGTGACCAGCAGCACCCGCGCCCCGCCGGCCAGCTCCTCGACCAGTTCGGGCGTGCGCGCGGATTCGTTGCCCTCGAAGTACGACAGCACCCGGCCGCCCGGTGTGACGCCGAGCGCCCGGGTGAGCCGGCGCAGCCGCCGGGTGTCCTCGGCGGCGATGACGTCCGCGGTCTCCAGCTCCCGCACCAGCCGGGGCGGCGCGTCCGCGATGTCGCCGATGGGGGTACCTGCGAGGACAAGGGTTCCAGTCACGCCCCCATCCTCGCAGGGGTCCCCGAGCCGGAGGAAAACGACCGCTTCGCGGCCCGCGCCGCCGCGTGCACGGGACTCGCACAGCACCGTTCCCTACGATGGCGCGGTGACCAGTACCGCGTCCTCCATGGATCTGAGGCAGGGCCAGGCGCCGCACGACAAGCGGCCGCCGTGGCAGCAGCGGCTGCGCCGGTTCGGGTACGCGCCGGCGAAGGACGCGCCCGAGGGCGACGTGCGCGGCCGGCTGGTGCCGCCGTACCCGGCCCCCGGCCCCCGGCTGTGGCGGGCGCTCGGCGTGCCGCCCGTGCTGGCCGACCGGATCGATCGCTGGTCCGGCTGGGTGGGGCCGCTGCTGGTGACGCTGGTGGCGGGCGTGCTGCGGTTCTGGAACCTGGGCAGCCCGCGGGCGGTGATATTCGACGAGACGTACTACGCGAAGGACGCGTGGGCGCTGGTCCACCGCGGCTTCGAGGTCAACTGGGACAAGAACGCCAACGACGTGGTCCTCCAGACGCACGGGCATCTGGCGATCCCGGCGGACGCGGCGTACGTGGTGCACCCGCCGGTCGGGAAGTACGTGATCGGGCTCGGCGAGCTGATGTTCGGGTTCAACCCGTTCGGCTGGCGGTTCATGACCGCGCTGCTGGGCACGCTGAGCGTGCTGATGATCTGCCGGATCGGGCGCCGGATGTTCCGTTCGACGTTCCTGGGCTGCCTGGCGGGCGCCCTGCTCGCGGTGGACGGGCTGCACTTCGTGATGAGCCGCACCTCGCTGCTCGACGGCGTGCTGATGTTCTTCGTGGTGGCCGCGTTCGGCTGTCTGCTGATCGACCGGGACAGGTCACGGGCGAGACTGGCCGCCGCGCTGCCCGTGGGGCCGGACGGCCTGGTCCGCCCGGACGCGCGGGTCGCGGACTCCGCCCGGCTCGGCGCCCGTCCCTGGCGCTGGGCGGCCGGGCTGATGCTGGGCCTGGCCACCGGCACCAAGTGGAACGGCCTGTACATCCTGGTCGCGTTCTGTGTGATGGCGGTGCTGTGGGACGTCGGCGCCCGCAAGGTGGCCGGCGCGTCCCGCCCCTACCGCGCGGTCCTGAAGTACGACACGGGGATCACCTTCCTGGCGACGGTCCCGGTGGCGATCGCCGTCTACCTGCTGTCCTGGCTGGGCTGGATCCTCTCCCCCACGGACGGCACCGGCGGTTACTTCCGCAACTGGGCGCTCACCGACGGCCGGGGCGGCTCCTGGACCTTCCTGCCGGACTGGCTGCGCAGCCTGTGGCACTACGAGCACGAGGTGTACGAGTTCCATCTGCACCTGGACTCCCCGCACACCTACCAGTCCAACCCGTGGAGCTGGCTGGTGCTGGGCCGCCCGGTGTCGTACTTCTACGAGTCGCCCTCCCCCGGCACCGACGGCTGTCCGGCGGACGCGGGCCAGAAGTGCGCGCGCGAGGTGCTGGCGCTCGGCACGCCGCTGCTGTGGTGGGCGGCCTGCTTCGCGATCGTGTACATCCTGTGGCGCTGGGCGTTCCGCCGCGACTGGCGGGCCGGCGCGATCGCCTGCGGCATCGCGGCCGGCTATCTGCCCTGGTTCCTCTACCAGGAGCGGACGATCTTCTTCTTCTACGCGGTCGTCTTCGTACCGTTCCTGTGCCTGGCCGTGGCCATGATGATCGGCGCGATCATCGGCCCACCGGGCTCCGGCGACACCCGCCGCGTCATCGGCGCCACCTCGGCGGGCGTCCTGGTCCTGCTGATCACCTGGAACTTCATCTACTTCTGGCCCCTGTTCACCGGCACGGCGATCCCGATCGACAGCTGGCGGGCGAGGATGTGGCTGGACACCTGGGTCTAGCTGGGCAGATGCCACGAGGGTGCGGTCATCGGGCCGCGTGCTCGTGGTCAGTTCATGGTCGCAGGCGGGTGGCCTACCGACGCCGGCGTTCGAGATGGGGACGGACCTCGCTCCGGTCCCGGCCGGGGCGTTGCCGACGCGGGTGCCTGGCATAGGGGCTTGCCTGCGGCTGCCGGCCGCGCTGGAGACCGACGGCGGCAAAGAGACCGGACGGCACACGGCGGACCCACTGGTGCCGACTGGTTCTTCTGCGACCATGGGTGCGCTTCCCCGGCCGGCGTCCACGGCCGGGGAAGCGCTCGGCTGGATCAGCCCATGGCGATGAAGTGGAAGGGACGGTCTCCGACGACACCGTCCGACTTGCCCGTGATGACCGTCACCCGCTCAGTGGTGGCACCACTGACGTGCGTGTTGTCCAGCAGGGACCACTCCTCGCCGTCCATGGTGGCAACGACCGACGGCTACTCCAGGAAGTCGTTGTTGAAGGTGATGATGTACTTGCCGGTGCTGACCTTCGTCACCTTGAAGCCGTGGCCGGCCGTCCGGGTGCCGTCGGCCGCGACGGTCCCACGGACGATCTGGAGATTCTCGTAGGCGTCGATAGCCATTCCTGTGCTCCTTTCAGGGGGGATTTTCCTTTCTGGGCATGTCCGGGCTTAGTGGCACCCATGCTCCATTCGGGCGAAATGCGCCCGCTCGGGTGAATCATCGAATTACCTGATCGCTAGTCAGATACTTACTCCTACGGGGTCTCTCGACGTCGTCTCGCCGACCGACCCGCGAGGACGGCGGCCTCTACAACCCCTGAGACAGCCTCCGGGCAAGGCACCCACTCCCGGTCGGCCACATATGATCATGGGCATGTCCGAACTGCGTGAGCGTGCCGCGCGTCATCAGCTGGCGCCCGGTGAACAGCTCCTGGCGTACGCCTCCGTCGTGCCCGCGGCCAGCGCCAAGGGTGTCAGCGTGAACCTCGGCGGGGTGCTCGCGAACGGTCTCATGAACCAGGTCGGCGCGCAGGGCGGGAAGGCCGGCAGCATCGCGTCGCAGCTGCCGGGGACCTCCGGGGCGCTGCTGCTGCGCGTCACCGACCAGCGCGTCGGGCTGGTGAAGCCGCTGGACGGCACGCCGGTGTGGGAGGTGCCCAGGACCTGGGTGGCACGGATCGAACGGCGGCCCCGGCTCCAGCTGATGGCCCGTTTCCGGGTGCACTACGCCGACGGCTCCTGGCTCGCCTTCCTCACCATGCGCCGCCGCAACATCGAGCGATTCCGCGCCCTCTTGGGCTGAATCCCCCGGTCCGATTGTCGCAACCCTGCTACGGAATGACCGGACGCGTCACCCGCCCCGGCCGGGACTTTAGGGTGAATGCCGTCGTTGGGGAGTCGAGGGGCCGGGGGACCCCCCGCGAGGGTGGAGGAAGACAGGCTGTGGGCAAGAGAAGACGGGTCGCCGAACGGCGCACGGCCCCTCCCGGCGTGATAGGCGCGGTGATCGCCCTGGTCGTCTGCGGCGCCGGACTCACCGCCTACGCGCTGTACGACGGCGGTTCCGCGGCCGGCGAGACGAGCGCCACCGCCGACCACCGGAAGGTCAGGACCGGCCCGCTCAGCGCGGCCGAGGTGCGCACCGCCGCCACCGCCTTCCTCACCGACTGGCAGCACGGCCGGGTCGCCGCCGCGGCGGCCGCGACCGACGACGCCCCGGCGGCCGGCGCCCTGCTCACCGGCTACGCCAAGGACGCCCACCTCACGGGCGTCACGCTCACTCCGGGCACCGCCACGGGCGCCAAGGTGCCCTTCTCCGTCAAGGCGACACTGGCGTACAAGGGCGTCTCGAGGCCGCTGGCGTACGGCAGTTCGCTCACCGTCGTACGCCGGGCGAGCGACGGCAGGCCCCTGGTCGACTGGCACGCCTCCGTCGTCCACCCGGATCTGCGCGACGGCGACACGCTCGTCACCGGCGCCTCCGGCACCCCGCCCATCAAGGCCCTGGACCGCGACGGCGGCGAGCTGACGGCCGCCAAGTACCCGTCGCTGGGGACGGTGCTGGACGGGCTGCGCGAGAAGTACGGCAAGAAGGCGGGCGGCACCGCGGGCGTGGAGCTGCGCGTGGTGCGCGGCGCGGCGTCGCGGAAGGCGAAGCTGTCCGACAAGACGCTGGTGACGCTGAGCCAGGGCACTCCGGGCACGGTGAAGACCACCCTGAGCCCGGCCCTCCAGGCGGAGGCGGAGGCGCAGGTCGGCAAGCGCAAGCACGCCTCCGTGGTCGTCCTGCGGCCCTCCACCGGCGAGATCCTCGCGGTCGCCAACAGCGAGCACGGCTTCAACGTCGGCTTCCAGGGCTCCCTCGCGCCCGGCTCCACGATGAAGATCGTGACCTCGACCATGCTGTTCGAGAAGAAGCTCATCACCCCGGACGCCTCGCACCCCTGCCCCAAGACGTACAAGCTCGCGGGCTGGACGTTCCACAACGACGACGACTCCGAGATCAAGAAGGGCACCTTCAAGACCGCCTTCGGCGCCTCCTGCAACAACGCCTTCATCGATTTCGCGCCCAAGCTGTCCGACAGCGATCTGACCAAGGAAGCCCAGCAGGTCTACGGCCTCGGCATGGACGACTGGGCCATCGGCGTGCCCTCCTTCGACGGCTCCGTCCCGGTGCAGAGCGGCGCGCAGATGGGCGCCTCGCTGATCGGGCAGGGCGGGGTGCGGATGAACCCGCTGAACATGGCCTCCGTCGCGGCCACCGTGCAGTCGGGCCGCTTCCGCCAGCCGTACCTGGTCTCCCCCGAGGTGGACCACCGCACCCTGGCGACGGCCGCGCGCACCATGTCCGCGAAGACGCAGGCCCAGCTCAAGGAGGTCATGAAGTTCACGGCGGACTACGGCACGGCCGCCGAGGCGATGGCCGGCCTCGGCCCGGACTACGGCGCGAAGACCGGCTCGGCCGAGGTCGACGGGCAGAAGAAGCCGAACGGCTGGTTCACCGCCTACCGTGGCGACCTGGTGGCCGCGGGCGTGGTGCAGGCCGGCGGCCACGGCGGCGACACGGCGGGCCCGATCGTGGCCGACCTGCTCCGCAAGGGCGGCGGCTGACCGGACCGGTCAGTTGTGCACGGGCACGGCCGTGTAGGTCCGGCGCAGGAAGCGGATCAGCGCCTTGGAGTCGAACTGGAGCACATCCACGCCCTGGTCGGAGTGGAACTCCACGACCGCCTGGACCCGGCCGCACGGCCACACCCGTACGGAGCCGCTCTCGGCCGGCGCCCGCAGCCCGCGCTCCAGCAGGGCGCGGGAGAAGCTCCACTCGTGGGTGCCCGGCAGATCGATCCGGACCGAGCGCGGATCGTCGTCGGGGTCGTACCGCAGCCGCACCGGGACGGCCCCCGGATCCTCGTCATCCGTGACGACATGGGCGCGCGCGTACTGCTCGATCACAGACATGGGAACGCCCTTTCACACTCAGTGACCTATGCGAAAGCCGTTTTATCCGCTTTCATGCGCTTCCTCTCCAATGTCGCACATTTCCCCCGAAGCGCTTCCGGAGCACGGAGGCACTGGTGTCCGTTGACATCGAACCCAGTCGTCTTGCCATCGGACCGAGCCCTGCCGAATCCGGCATGCCCACGCCCGCAAAGAGCTGGCGATCTATGGACCGCTACGTCGTCGCTATAGACAACCCAGACCCCAGTCCGCAACGCTGCCTACAGCGATCTATAGAGGACACATAGAGTGCCGCGGAAGGCCATCTGGAGGCCGCCGTACTGCGCGAGGCATTCCCGCGCGGACTGCGCGGCCCCACCGTGGCCCTGACCTACGCCTCAAGCGCGGCGTCAGGCATGGTTGGTGGCCCGCAGGACGGATGGCGGCAGGCATCGGCCTACGAGATGTCCAGTGAGGATCTACCCGTCTTCCGCGCTGCCCTCGCCCACTACGACGCCACCACATCCCGGCCCCCTTGGGACGAGGAGGCACCGTCCGCGTTCGCCGTGCATCCAAGCTGGGCGGCCGACGCTGACGCACTGAGGGCGCTGTACGACGATCCGCCGACCGCACCCAACTTCCCGACTGAGGAGCAAGGTGAACGGGGGTTGCGCGGCTAACCCCCGCCTGCCGGATAGTCGGCGCGGCCCGTCGCAGCGGCGGGCCCTAACCGCCTCGCAGGAGTGATGCCGTCGTGTCCGCGCTCTTCGACAAGTTCCTGATTCCGATTGCAGTCGGTCTGGTCGTCACCGGTCTCGCCGCCGCAGCCGGCTGGCTCTACCGGCGTCGCCGGACCACTCCGACACCTCCCCGCGTGCTGCGCCGCTTCAGCCTGCTGGGCACCACCGGCGCCGACGGCACCCCGCTGTACTACGAGACCACCCGGGTCCCCGGCAGCGTCGTCACCCGCCGGGTCGGCAGCCTGTCCCAACGCTTCGAGCTGACTGATGCCCCGCTCGGCGACGGAACGTACGCCGCCGAACCCCTCGACCACCTGTAGGACGACCAGAGCATGGAGTGTGTGTGACCGCGAGCGCCTTCGGGCAGGGCTGCCCACCAGCACTTTCACCGCACGCGATTAGTTTCACAGCCACAGCCAGCCGAAACGGCTGCGTTCGCCGTCGAACGACTGGGTTGAATGCCAGCGGACAACTGGAGGCAATGGAGGCAAGTGCCTGGTACTTGCAAAGTGTTTGCAACAGGCGTCTAAAATCGAACGGTGCATGTACCTGACGGATTCATCGACGCCCCCACCTCCGCCGTCACCGCCGTGGTCGCCGCCGGCGCCCTCGCGGTGAGCCTGCGCGGCGCCCGACGGGAACTCGGCGGAGAGAAGGCGGCCCCGCTGGCCGGGCTCGTCGCCGCGTTCATCTTCGCCGTGCAGATGCTGAACTTCCCCGTCGCGGCCGGCACCAGCGGCCATCTGCTGGGCGGGGCGCTGGCCGCGATACTCGTCGGCCCGTACACCGGCGTGCTCTGCGTGTCCGTGGTGCTGCTGATGCAGGGCGTGCTGTTCGCGGACGGCGGGCTGACCGCGCTCGGCGTGAACATCACGGACATGGCGCTGGTCACCACCGTGGTGTCGTACGCCCTCTTCCGGGGCCTGCTCGCCGTGCTGCCGCGCGGCCGCCGCTCGGTGACCGTCGCCTCCTTCGTCGCCGCGCTCGTCTCGGTGCCGGCCGCGGCCTGCGCCTTCACCCTGATCTACGCGGTCGGCGGCACCACCGACGTGCCGATCGGCAAGGTGGCCACCGCGATGATCGGCGTCCATGTGCTGATCGGCGTCGGCGAGGCGGTCATCACCGCGCTGACGGTCGGCGCGGTGATCGCCGTACGCCCGGACCTGGTGCACGGCGCACGTGGGCTGCGGCAGCGGCTCCGGCTGCGGGTGGACGGCGAGCTGGTGGACGCGCCCGCCGTGCCCGTCTCCCCCGCGGCGGCGCCCGTCTCGCGGCGCAAGGTGTGGGTGACCGGCCTCGTCGCCTCCCTCGTCCTCGCCGGCTTCGTCAGCTTCTACGCCTCCGCGAACCCCGACGGCCTGGAGAAGGTCGCGCACGACAAGGGGATCGACACCAAGGCGAAGGAGCACGCCGCCGCCGGTTCCCCGCTCGCCGACTACGGCGTCAGGGACGTCTCCGACGCGCGCCTGTCCGGCGGGCTGGCGGGCGTGATCGGGGTCGGGGTGACGGTGGCCGCGGGCAGCGCGGTGTTCTGGGCCGTGCGCAGGCGCCGCGACGCGGACGTCTCGCCCGCCGACCACGGTCTCTGAGATGGGCGCGGGCCACGCTCACCGCCTCTACCGGCACGGCACCTCGCCCGTGCACGCGCTCCCGCCGCACACCAAGCTCGCGGCCGCCTTCCTCTTCGTGCTGGTCGTGGTCTCCACCCCGCGCGAGGCGGTGTGGGCGTTCGCGGCGTACGCCGTGCTGCTCGCGGCCGTCGCCCGTCTCGCCCGCGTCCCGGCCGGGTTCATGCTGCGGCGGCTGCTGATCGAGGTGCCCTTCGTGGCGTTCGCGGCGCTGATGCCGTTCGTCGCGGAGGGCGAGCGGGTGCACGTCCTCGGGCTCTCGCTGAGCGTCGGCGGCCTGTGGGGCGCCTGGAACGTGCTCGCCAAGGGCACCCTCGGCGTCGCCGCCTCCGTGCTCCTCGCGGCCACCACCGAACTGCGCCAACTCCTGCTGGGCCTTGAGCGGTTGAGGCTGCCGCCGCTGCTGGTGCAGATCGCCTCCTTCATGCTCCGCTACGGCGACGTCATCACCGACGAGATGCGCCGGATGCGGATCGCCCGCGCCTCCCGCGGCTTCGAGGCACGGGGGGTACGGCACTGGGGGGTGCTCGCCAAGTCCGCCGGCGCGCTGTTCATCCGCTCCTACGAGCGCGGGGAGCGCGTGCATCTGGCCATGGTGAGCCGGGGCTACGCCGGTTCGATGCCGGTCATCGAGGAGGCCACCGCGTCCCCGGCGCAGTGGCGCCTCGCCCTCGCGCTCCCCTGCTCGGCCCTCGTCGTCTGCCTGTTGGGATGGACCCTGTGAGTACCGCTTCGCTGGAGGTCTCCGGCCTCGCCTTCGCCTACCCGGACGGCCATCAGGCCCTGTTCGGCGTCGACTTCACCATCGGGCGCGGCGAACGCGTCGCGCTGCTCGGCCCGAACGGCGCCGGCAAGACCACCCTGGTGCTGCACCTCAACGGCATCCTCGGCGGCGGCGCCGGGACGGTCACCGTGGCCGGACTGCCCGTCGGCAAGCGGCACATGGCGACGATCCGGCAGAAGGTCGGCATCGTCTTCCAGGACCCGGACGACCAGTTGTTCATGCCGACGGTGCGCGAGGACGTGGCGTTCGGCCCGGCGGCGGCCGGGATCAGGGGCGCCGGGCTGGAGGCGCGGGTACGGGACGCCCTGGACCGGGTCGGCATGGCGGAGTTCGCGGACCGGCCACCGCACCATCTCTCCTTCGGGCAGCGGCGGCGCGTGGCGGTGGCGACCGTGCTGGCGATGGAGCCGGAGATCCTGGTCCTGGACGAGCCGTCCTCCAACCTCGACCCCGCCTCCCGGCGCGAGCTGGCCGACATCCTGCGCTCGCTCGACGTCACGGTCCTGATGGTCACGCACGACCTGCCGTACGCCCTGGAGCTGTGCCCGCGCTCGCTGATCCTCGGCGACGGCGTGATCGCGGCCGACAGGCCGACGGCGGACCTGCTCGGCGACGAGGAGCTGATGCGGGCGCACCGCCTGGAGCTGCCGTTCGGCTTCGACCCGCGGGTGACGAAAACCATGAAAACGGGCAACTGATCTCACCGAGGAATCGCAGGCCCGCACCCGCTGTTGCACCCACTGTCGCAGGCGGCGAGTGGAAGGGAAGCGGGACGTGGAAGGCGCGGACGTGGTCGTGCACGGCACGGTGGCCGAAGGCTTCGAGCCGGTCAGGGAGGCGTTCGCGGGGAACTTCGCCCTGCTCGGGGAGCGCGGCGCGGCGGTCGCCGTGTACCGCGAGGGCAGGCGGGTGGTCGACCTGTGGGCGGGCACCAGGGACGTGGACGGTACGGCACCCTGGGAGCCCGGCACCGCCCAGATCGTGCGCTCGGCCACCAAGGGCGTCGTCGCCGCCGGGCTTCTGCTGCTGCACCAGCGCGGGGAGCTGGACCTGGACGCGCCGGTGGGCACGTACTGGCCCGAGTACAAGGCGGCGGGCAAGGAGCGCACCCTCGTACGCCATCTGCTGGCGCACCGCGCGGGCGTGCCCGTCCTGGACCGCCCGCTGACCCCGGCCGAGGCCGCCGACCCGGACCTCGGCGCGGCGGCCGTCGCCGCGCAGGCCCCGGTGTGGGAGCCGGGCACGGACCACGGCTACCACGCGCAGACGTACAGCTGGCTGACCGGTGAACTGGTCCGGCGGGTCACCGGGCGCCCGGTCGGCGCGTGGCTGGCCGACGAGATCGCCGGGCCGGTCGGGGCCGACCTGTGGCTCGGCCTGCCCGCGGCCGGACAGGGCCGGGTGGGACGGGTGGGGGACATCGGGGCGCCGCAGTCCGCGGGCGCGCTGAAGCTGCGTCCCAAGCGTGCGGTGTCCGCGGCCTACGCCGACCCGGACTCGCTCACCCGGCGCGCCTTCGCCGCGATCACCCCGCTCCCGGACGAGAACGACCCCGCCTACCGCGCCGCCGCCCTGCCCGCCTCCAACGGCATCGCGACGGCCGACGGGCTGGCCCGTGTCTACGCCTCGCTGATCGGCGAAGTGGACGGCGGGGTCCGGCTGTTCACGCCCGAGACGCTGGAGCTGGCGCGCGCCGAGCGGTCGGTGGGTCCGGACCGGGTGCTGGTGGTCAACACCCGTTTCGGCCTCGGCTGGATGCTGCACGGCAGCGCGTCCCCGCTCCTCGCCCCCGGTTCCTTCGGGCATCCGGGCCGCGGCGGCGCGCTCGCCTTCGCCGACCCGGAGTCGGGCATCGCGTTCGGGTACGTCACCAACGGCTTCCGCAAGAGCGTGACGGCGGACCCGAGGGCGCAGGCGCTGGTCCGGGCGCTGAAGGTGGCGCTGGGGGCGTGAAGCGGCCGAGGACGCGCGCCGCCTCGTAACAGCGCGCGCCCTTCCGTGACTCGAGGATCAGACGTGGATCGGGTGCGACGTGCGCCCCGAGTCCGCGTCGATCTCCGCGTGCGCCTTGTTCAGCAGCTCCATGGCGATCTGGTTGAGGGCGCGGGCTCCGGCGATCTCCTCGCCGACCCTGGGCTGGTCGTTGTCGACGCGGTGGCGGCTGGCGTGCCCGTGCCCCCGGATCTCGCTGCCGTCGGGCAACCGCACCAGGGCCGCGGCGCGCGTGTGCTGACCGTCCTCCTCGAACTCCAGCTCGACATGCCACCCGACGGCGATGTGCGTCGGGGTCCGCGTCTGCTGCATGGTCTGCGTCATGTCGGCCACCTCCGGGAAACACACATTCCGGCTGTCTCCAGCGTGCTCCCGACCACGCCCCGCGTCATCTCGGCGACCGGGCCCGCTCAGCCGTCCTCGCCGTCGAAGCTGGCGAAGTACGCGGCGGCCATGTCCTCCTGGCCGTGGCCGCGGGCGGCGGCGCGGGCGAAGCGTTCGGCGGTGGCCTCGGCGACGTCGAGGCGTACGCCACTGCCCTTGCCCGCGGCGACGATCAGCCGGGCGTCCTTCTCGGCGGTGGTCACCGCGAACGACGCCGGGGTCAGCCTGTCCTCCAGCAGCAGCTGCGACTTGGCCCGCAGGTAGCCCATGTCGAGCGGACCGCCCCCGATCAGCTCGAAGAACTTCCGCGGGTCGACGCCGAGGCCCTTGGCGAGGGCCAGCGTCTCGCCGGTGGCCGCGGTGACGGCGAGCACCCAGCTGTTGGCGACCAGCTTCAGCCGGCTGGCGCTGCCCGCGGCGCCGTCCGCGCCGGTCCACAGGGTCTTGGCGCCCACCGCGTCGAACACCGGCGTGACCGCCGCGCGCCCCTCCTCGGGCCCGGCCGCCAGCACGGTGAGCTGCCCGGCCTCGGCGGGCTCCTTGGTGCCGAGGACGGGGGCGTCGTAGAAGAGGAGTCCGTGCTCGCGGGCGAAGCCGGCCAGGTCGCCGATCAGCTCGGACCCGGCGGTGGTGGACTGCACCCAGGCGGCCCCGCGGCGCAGCGCCGGCGCGGCCTCCCGCATGACCTCCAGGACGGTGTTGCCGTCGTAGAGCATCGTCAGGACGACATCGGCGCCCTCGACGGCCTCGGCGGGCGTGCCGGCGATCCGCGCCCCGTCGGCGGCCAGCGGCTCGGCCTTGTCACGGGTGCGGTTCCAGACCCGCACCTCCAGCCCCGCCCGGCACAGATTGCGGGCCATGGCGGCGCCCATGATGCCGGTGCCCAGGACACTGACGATCGGCTTGTCGCTCATTGACACTCCCTGAAATCGCAGTAAGCCACGGTGTGTCTCCACCTTCCCGCACGACGGCAGCCGATGCAGGAACCGGCTCGACCGGGCCTGTGTGCGACATCCGCCCAGTACGACGACAGGAAGTCCGGCCGACGACAGGTGACGGCAGGCAGGTAATTCAGCCATACAGGCTCAAATGCAAGCACGCCGAACTCTTCAGTCGTGCGTTACCTCAGAACATGCTCAGACAGTTGGGCAACTACTTTGAGTACTCACCGCTAATCACATAGTGTCCAAGCATCGAACCGCAGGACCAGCGGTCGTACAGCAGGGGGGGGGAAACATGGGCATAGGCATGCGGCGAGCCGCCATCACGTCCAGCACCGCGTTGTTGCTTTGTTTCGCAGCAGTCGGGACAGCAACCGCGGATCAGGAACCGCCGATTCCGGGGTGCCAGCGACACCGAGCAGGCAGCGACTACGGACTCCATCTCCGCGGACGCCACCACCGATATCAATGACCGCACCGGCTGGGACGACGACGAGGCCACAGCTGTAGTGCAACCGCAATACTGCGCCGGCCCGCAGACATGGATCGATATCACGTCGAAGACGAATTACCACATCGCATCGTGGTGGAATGGGACCAAATACAAAGACGGCCCAGGTGGATCCATGACTGCCAGCGTAACCAAGTCCGGGACCATCTCGGCCGAAGTTTCGGGTAGTACCGAAGTATCCGCGAGTTCGGTCGTCGTGGCGGCCAAGGCTTCCGTCAGCGCCAAGATTGGCGGCAGCGTCAGCATCACCACCGGACATACCTATACGCACAACATCGCCAAGAACAAGTACGGACATCTACAGTACGGATCTTGGGGCTATAAGGTGTCCTGGGCGAAGTACCGGCGCAAGGGGGACGGATGCCACGGCGCGACTCTGGTCGACAGCGGTACGGCAACACTGCCTACATCGGAGACCGGCTGGAAGTACTGGGAGACCGCGTCATGAGGCCCCGACCCCTGTGGCTCCTCGGATGCGCCCTGGCTCCAGCACTCGTTCTCACAGCCTGCACCTCGCACAACGGCCCCGCTCCGAGCCACAGCCCTTCGTCTCCGGCTGCCCACCAGAGCGGCGGAGCACCGGCCGATAAAAAGCTCACGGCGCAGGCGCAGTCCGCGCTCGACGCGGCGAGCGACGAGGGCAGTTCCATGGTCGAGTCAGGCGTCGAGCGCGTCTCGGACGGGGTGCACACGCAGCCCGGACTGACCCACGGCACGGCCTACAAGCTGACCGTGGTGTGCGCCGGGAAGGGAGCCGCGGAGCTCGTCGTGACGCCGTCCGGCGCGGGCGGGAAGAAGGCGGTTCCTTGCGACGGCTCCGTGGTCTTCGAGCGTTTGACGGCCGAAGGCCCGCTCAAGGTCGACGTACAGGGGAAGCCCGGCGCGGCGGGCATGGTCGCCTGGCGGATCAACAAGGTCGGTTCGTAGCCCTGACCAGAGCGTCACGAAGTCTGCTCACGCACGTCCACCAGCGTGGCATGTGCGTGAGCAGCGCCGGGATGGACGCGGAGCGACCGGTTCCGCGTTGGTCGCCCTCGCTCACGAGGTCGCGACAGCGCACTTCAGGAAACCCGACCAGGCGGCCGGGGTGACCGTCAGCCATGCGACGCCCGAAGTCTTCGAGTCGCGGACGTGCACCATGGCGGGGGTGACAGCTACCTCGACGCAGTCGCCGGGGTCGTTGCCGTCGCTGTAGGTGCTCTTGAACCAGTGGAGTTCCGGAGTGTTCATGGTGCTAGCGATGCCCACCGACCTGGGCGACGAAATCCACCCAGGCGGAGGGGGCGACGGTCAGGTGCGCAGTGTGGGGGGTCTTCGAGTCACGGACGTGGACCGTGGCGGGGGTGGTGGCCACCTCGACGCATTCGCCGGACTCGTTGCCGTCGCTGTAGGTGCTCTTGAACCAGTGGAGTTCCGGAGTGCTCATAGTCTCCCCAACATCTGCTCGATGAAGGCCAGCGACCTTCTCGGTGTGAGAGCCTGCGCTCGGATCATGCCATAGCGCGATTCGAGGATGCGGAGGTCTCTAGGGTTCCCGACCGGGCGACCGTTGAACATGCCGGTGGCCCGCCCGGCACCCGAACCGTCCGCGAACTTCAGCACATGGAGCTGGCCATCTCCTGACATGCCGGCATGCTCTTCCAGGTCGGTCGGCATGACCTGGAGAGAGATGTGCCTCAACTGAGCTAATTCCAAAAGGTGCTCAAGTTGACGGCGCAACACTGCCTTCCCCCCGATCGGCCGCTCCAACGTCACCTGTTCCTGGACGAAACTGATCACCGGAGCCGGGTCCCGCTTGAGCACTGCTTGCCGGTCCACGCGCCCGGCGACCTCCTGCTCGATGACGTCCTTCGGATGCGGCGGGTGGCGCACCTCGTACAACGCCCTCATGTACTCCGGCGTCTGTAGCAGACCGTGGAGGTTGTGGGTGCTGTACAACAGCATCTCCACCGCGCGGCCTTCCATCTCGACCAGCTCCCGGACCTTCTTCGGGTACCGGGCCCGCCTCATGTCCTCCATGAACGCCCGGAGATGGCCTTGCGCGTGCAGCACGTGGTCGGCCTTGTCGAGGAACTCCGGCCGGGGGATGCGCTGACCTCGCTCGATCTTCCGGATCAAGTCCTCGCCGTACCCGAGTACTTCCGCCAGTTCGCCGGGCCGCATCCCCGCTGCCTCCCGGCACACCTTCAGCAGGCGTCCAACCGCCTGCACCAACGGTTCGATCTCGTCCCCGGGCTCTACGGACCAACCCGACTCGTCCACGTCATCGACCATGGCTCCTCCTTCGATGCGCACGCATACCCGTACAACGCGGCGAAGAGCCAGGACCGCACGGGACAACCCCCGGACAAGAAAAAGCCGGTGAGAGTGCAGCCCCGTCCCCACGGGCACCCTCACCGGCCGTTCACAGGCGGCAGCCGTACGTCAGGCGCGTACCAGCTCCCGCTCGTCCTCCGTGCCGTGCGCGGCGGACGGCGTGCGCAGGCCCTCGCCCTCGACGTCCACGTTGGGCAGGACCCGGTCCAGCCACTTCGGGAGCCACCAGGCGCGCTTGCCCAGCAGGGCGAGGACGGCCGGGACGATCGCCATGCGGACGATGAACGCGTCGAAGAAGACGGCGATGGCGAGGCCGAAGCCGATCATCTTGACCATGGACTCGCTGGAGCCGATGAAGCCGGAGAAGACGGCGATCATGATGACGGCGGCGGCGGTGACCACACGGGCGCCGTGCTTGAAGCCCGTCACCACGGCCTGGGTCGGCTTCTCGCCGTGGACGTACGCCTCGCGCATCCGGGTGACGAGGAAGACCTCGTAGTCCATCGCGAGCCCGAACACCACGCCCACCATGAAGATCGGCATCATCGACATGACCGGGCCGGTCTGCTGGACGTTCATCAGGCCGGACAGCCAGCCCCACTGGAAGACCGCGACGACCGCGCCGAGCGCCGCGAGCACGCTGAGCAGGAAGCCGAGGGCCGCCTTCAGCGGGACGAGGACCGAGCGGAAGACCACGATCAGGAGCAGGAAGGCCAGGCCCACGACCAGCGCGAGGTAGGGCAGCAGCGCGTCGTTCAGGCGCTGGGAGACGTCGATGTTCATCGCCGTCGAGCCGGTCACCAGCAGCTTGGCGTCCGTCTTCGCGGTGATGTCCGCGCCCTTGCCGCGGATCGCGTGCACCAGGTCCTCGGTGGACTTCGAGGACGGCTTGGACTTCGGGACGACCGTGATGATCGCCGTGTCGCCCGCCTTGTTGGGCGTGGCCGGGGTGACCGCGACGACGTCCTTGAGGCCCTTGATCTCCTTGCCGACCTCGGTGAAGGCCGTCGTGGGGCGGGCGCTGCCCTTGGCGTCGACGACGACCATCAGCGGGCCGTTGAAGCCGGCGCCGAAGCCCTCGGACAGCAGGTCGTAGGCGCGGCGCTGGGTGGTGGAGGTGGGCTGGGAGCCGTCGTCGGGCAGGCCCAGTTCCAGGGAGGAGACCGGGACCGCGGCGGCGCCGAGGCCGATCACGCCGAGCAGCAGGACCGCGACGGGGCGCCGTACGACGAAACTGGCCCAGCGGGTGCCCATGTTGGGGCGGCCCGGCTGCTTGGCCGGACGGCCGCCGCCGAGCAGCTTGCTCTTCTCGCCGGCCGGCTTGACCTTGCGGCCGGCGTAGCCGAGCAGCGCGGGGATCATCGTGAGCGCGATCAGTACGGCGATGGCGACCGTGCCCGCCGCCGCGATGCCCATCTTGGTCAGCATCGGGATGTTGACGACGGAGAGGCCGACCAGCGCGATGACGACGGTCAGGCCGGCGAAGACCACCGCGGAGCCCGCCGTGCCGACGGCGCGGCCCGCCGCCTCCTCGCGCTCGCGGCCCTCGGCGAGTTCGGCGCGGTAGCGGGAGACGATGAACAGGGCGTAGTCGATGCCGACCGCGAGTCCGATCATCATCGCCAGGGTGGAGGTGGTGGAGCCCAGGTCGAGGGCGGTGGCGAGCGCGGTGATGGAGGAGACGCCGATGCCCACGCCGATGAGCGCGGTCAGCAGCGGCAGCCCGGCCGCGAGCAGGGAGCCGAAGGTGATGACGAGGACGACGGCGGCGATGCCGATGCCGATCAGCTCGCCGGCGCCCTCCTCGGGCATGGCGGTGAGCGCGTCGCCGCCGACCTCGACGGTCAGTCCGGCGTCCCGCGCCTGCTGCGCGGCCTCCTTCAGCGCGTCGCGCGAGGAGTCCTTCAGCTCCATGCCGGAGACCTTGTACTTCACCGAGGCGTAGGCGATGGAGCCGTCCCGGCTGACCGCGTGCCCCGTGTAGGGGTCGGCGACGGAGGCGACCTCGGAGCCGTGGCCCAGCTCGCGCACGGTCTTGTCGACGGTGGCCTTGTTGGCCTTGTCGGTCATCTTCTCGCCGGCCGGCGCCTTGAAGACGACCCGTGCGGTGGCGCCGTCGGCGCTCATGCCGGGGAAGCGCTGCTCCAGCAGGTCGAACGCCTTCTGGGCCTCGGTGCCGGGGATCGAGAAGGAGGAGTTGCCGGCGGGCGGCGCGGAGGCGGCGCCCACCCCGGCGAGGGTGAGCAGCGCCACCCATATCAGGGCGACGAAGTGCCGTCGCCGGAAGGCGAGCCGGCCGATGCGGTACAGGAATGTGGCCACGGAGGCGTACTCCCGGTCAGGTCGTGGGATTCATCAGGGCAGGGGTGATCAGCCCGACGACGTGAGCGGTGACGTCAGATGGTGGGCTTGATGGGGAGGTCGTGCGAGGAGGGTCAGACGCCGAGGGCGGGGAGGACCACGGCGTCGATGTACGAGGTGAGGAATTCCTGGGTGGGCGGCTGGTCCTCCAGGAGCGTCCTGGTGGCGAAGCCGCCGACCATCATGTGCACCATGAAGTCGATCGCCGGGCAGTCCGGGCGGACCTCGCCCCGGTCGATGGCCCGCTGGAGCATCTGCCGGCCGTTGACGATCTCCGCCTCGACGATCTGCGCCCGGAACGCCTCGCGCAGATCCTCGTTGTGGTGCATCGCCATGGCGATCCCGCGCATCAGGGCGGAGTTCTGCTCCATGGTGCAGTCGTCCTCCAGCGCCACGAGGGCGTGCAGGTCGCCGCGGAGCGAACCGGTGTCGATGTCCGCGATGTGGCCGCGCTTGTTGTGCCGCAGTGCCCTGACCACCAGCTCGGCCTTGCCGCCCCACTGGCGGTAGAGCGTGGCCTTGCTGGACCGGGTGCGGGCGGCGACGGCGTCCATGGTCAGGGCGTCGTAGCCGACCTCCCGGAGCAGGTCGAGCACGGCCTCGTACAGCTCGGCCTCGCGCTCGGGGGTGATCCGACTACGACGTGCAGCCGCGACGGCCTCGGTCATGTCGCTCACCCTTCCGCTCCGGAACTTCCTTGCGTACGTCCATCTTCGTACGTCACTGAAGATACCCCCATCCCAGAGCGAAACGAAACCGTTTCGTACGTGGGGTCCGTCACGGATGTCTGGAACGCATAAAGCACGGACGGGCGGGACGGAAGACGGCCGCACAAGTTGCCCGCCCCCATCGCGCGGAAAAGCATGGGGAGGGTGAGCTATCTGCGCTTCCCCCACCTCAGCGGCGACCTGCTGTGCTTCGTGGCCGAGGACGACCTGTGGCTGGCCCCCCTCGACGCCCCCGGCCGCGCCTGGCGGCTCACGGCGGACCGCACCAAGACCGGGCACCCCCGCTTCTCCCCCGACGGCACCCGGATCGCGTACACGAACTGGCGCAGCCTGGTCCCCGAGATCCATCTCGTGGACGTCTCCGGCGGCCCCGCACGGCAGCTGACGTACTGGGGCAGCACCGACACGCGGGTGTGCGGCTGGTCCCCGGACGGCGACATCCTGGCGGTGGCCTCGCACCAGCAGCCGTTCTCCTACTTCACCTGGGCCTACAAGGTGACCCCCGACGGCGATCCGGGCGGCCGGCTGCCCTGGGGCCCGGTCACCGAGATCCAGGTCGCCGACCTCGGGGGCGAGCGCAAGACGCTGCTGCTCACCGGCACCCCGCCGCACGAACCGGCCTCCTGGAAGCGCTACCGGGGCGGCGCCATGGGCCGCCTGTGGCTGCACGGCGAGCGCCTGCTGCCCGACCTCGGCGGCCATCTGGCCAGCCCCGTGTACGTCGCCGGGCGGATCGCCTTCCTCTCCGACCACGAGGGCGTCGGCAACCTCTACTCCTGCGCCTACGACGGCACCGACCTGCGCCGCCACACCGACCACGACGCCTTCTACGCCCGGCACGCGTCCAGCGACGGCGACCGGGTGGTCTACCAGTGCGCGGGCGACCTGTGGATCGTGGACGACTTCTCCGCGCACGGCACCCCGCGCAAGCTGGACGTCCGCCTCGCCGGGCCCGCCGCGGGCCGGCGCCGCTACCAGGTGCCGGCCGCGCAGAACGTGGACGGCATCTCCGTGGACGAGACCGGCCGGGCCAGCGCGGTCGTGGTGCGCGGCAGCCTGTACTGGCTCACCCACCGCGACGGCCCCGCCCGCACCATCGCGGACACCCCCGGCGTCCGGGTCCGGCTGCCGGAGATGCTGGGCTCCATGGGGCAGGTCGCCTATGTGACCGACGCCGGGGGCGAGGACGCGGTGGAGATCGCCCAGCTGCCCCGCGCCACCGGTGACCGCCCGCCCCGCCGGCTCGCCCGTGGCGCCCTCGGCCGGGTCCTGGAGATGGTCGCGGACCCGGACGGCGAGCGCCTGGCCGTCGCCTCCCACGACGGCCGCCTGCTGCTGATCGACGTGCCCGAGGAGCCCGGCGCCGGGGTCCCGGACGCGCCCGGCACCGGGGTCGGCGCCGAGGCCGAGGAGGGCGCGGTCACCGAGCTGATCCGCTCCGTCAACGGGCCCGTGCGCGACCTCGCCTTCTCCCCCGACGGCAGCTGGCTCACCTGGTCCCACCCCGGCATCGGCCGCTCCCTGCGCCAGAT
The DNA here is from genome assembly GCF_056435325.1 of Streptomyces sp. NPDC043952. Lineage (NCBI taxonomy): Bacteria > Bacillati > Actinomycetota > Actinomycetes > Kitasatosporales > Streptomycetaceae > Streptomyces > Streptomyces sp. NPDC043952. Next base: position 12,862 of record NZ_JBWKES010000044.1, on the reverse strand, counting down.
CAAGCTGGCCCGGATCAAGGACCGGCTGATCGTGGACGTCACCGACGGCCGCTTCGAGGACGAGACCCCCGTCTTCACCCGCGACGGCCGCTACCTCGCCTTCCTGTCCTGGCGCGGCTTCGACCCGGTGTACGACGTGCACACCGGCGACCTGTCCTTCCCGCTCGGCAGCCGCCCCTACCTGGTGCCGCTGTCCTCGGCGACCCCCTCGCCGTTCGCCCTGAACCCCGAGGGGCGCCCGGCGGCCGGCGGCCTCGACCCGCTGGAGGACGAGGAGAGCGGCGAGGCGGGCGCGGTGACGGTCGAGGTGGAGGGCCTGGCCAGCCGGGTCACCCCGTTCCCGGTGATCGCCTCCAAGTACTCCTCGCTGTACCCGGTCGCGGGCGGCGGCCTGGTCTGGCTGCGCTGGCCGATCTCCGGCGCGCTCGGCGAGACCTTCGTCAACCCGGCCGACACCAGCGGCCGTCCCACCCTGGAGTACTTCAACATCGCCAAGGGGAAGAAGTCCGAACTCGTCGGCCACCTGGACTGGTTCGCGGTGAGCGGCGACGGCACCCGGCTCGTCGTGGTGGACGAGGGCGAGCTGCGCGCGGTGCCCGCCACCGAGATGGGCGACACCGACAGCACCGTCTGGATCGACCTGCGCCGCATCCTGCACGAGGTGGACCCGCCCGCCGAGTGGCGCCAGTCGTACGACGAGGCGGGCCGGCTCATCCGCGCCTACTTCTGGGATCCGGGCATGAGCGGCATCGACTGGGACGCGGTGCTCGACCAGTACCGCCCGCTGGTCGAACGGGTCGCCTCCCCGGACGAGTTCGCGGATCTGCTGCGCGAGGTCCTCGGCGAACTCGGCACCTCGCACGCCTACGTCACCGCCTCCCGCCGCAACGAGGGCCCGCCCCACTACCAGCGCTGGCAGGGCCTGCTCGGCGCCAACCTGGTGCGCCGGGAGGCCGGCTGGACGGTCCGGCGGATCCTGCCCGGCGACTCCTCGGACTCCAAGGCCCGCTCACCGCTGGCCGGCACGGGCATCCGCGAGGGCGCCGTCCTCACCCATGTCGACGGCCGCCCGGTCGACCCCGCCACGGGCCCCTACCCGCTGCTCGCCGGCTCGGGCGGTACGACGGTGGAGCTGACCTTCGCCCCCGCCGAGGGCACCGGCGGGCCCCGCCGGGTCGCCGTCGTCCCGCTGATCGACGACCGGCCGCTGCGCTACCAGGACTGGGTGGCCAAACGCCGGGACGTGGTGCGGGAGTTGAGCGGCGGCAAGTGCGGCTACCTGCACATCCCCGACATGGGCGGCTCCGGCTGGGCGCAGTTCAACCGGGATCTGCGCATGGAGGTGTCGCGGCCCGCGCTCATCGTGGACGTGCGCGGCAACGCGGGCGGCCACATCAGCGAGCTGGTCATCGAGAAGCTGACCCGTACGATCCTGGGCTGGGACCTGACGCGCAACGCCCAGCCGGTGTCGTACACCTCGAACGCGCCCCGCGGCCCGGTGGTGGCGCTGGCCGACGAGGCGACCTCCTCCGACGGCGACATGATCACGGCCGCGTTCAAACTCCTCAGGCTGGGGCCGGTGGTGGGGCAGCGCACCTGGGGCGGAGTCGTCGGCATGACCGGCCGGCACCGCCTCGGCGACGGCACCGTCATCACCGTGCCCATGAACGCCGCCTGGTTCGACGCCTACGGCTGGTCCGTCGAGAACCACGGCGTCGCCCCGGACCTGGAGATCCTGCGCACCCCCCTGGACTGGGCCGAGGGCCGCCACGCCCAGATGGACGACGCGATCCAACTGGCCCTGAAACTCCTCGAATCCCACCCCGCCGCCGTCCCCCCGGACTACTCCGACACCCCCGACCGCTCCCGCCCGAAACTGCCGCCGAGGGCAACGTCCTGACGATGGGCGCGTTTCCTGGGGGCGCGGGGAACTGCGCGATCGGGCACGACGCGCCCGCACCCGAACACGCGACGGAACCACCCCGGAAAACAAACGCGGGGCGCCCTCCGAAGCGAAGGGCACCCCGCATCCCCGGCCGAAGCCGAGCGCCGCGGCTACGCGTCGTAGTCGTGGTCCATCCGGTCCCGCATCTCCGTGTCGTCGATGTCCTGACGACCCCGGTCGGGCCGCTGGCCCTGCTGCTGACCGCGCTGGCCGGCACGCTCACGCGCCTGGCCCAGCTTGCCCTTGCCCTGCTGCCGGCCCTGGCCGGGGCCCTGGTGCTGCTGGTCCTTCATACCCATGTGGGTTCACTCCTGTGGTGAGTGAGAGCGGGGGATCGGCCCCTCGGCGGGGCCAGCACCAGATTCACACGGCCCACCACCCTGCGCATGTGGATCAGTCACGGTGGGTGACCCGCGCCGCCTCGTCCGCCGCGCCGCCCGCGCCGACCAGCCCGGACCGCATCCCTTCGAGCCGCGGCCCGAACCGCTTCATCTCCCGCTGGCCCACCGACCCGATGATCCCCGGCAGATACCCGCGCACGCTCTGCATGCCCCGCAGCCACCACTGCGCGTACACATGCGAGGAGCGCCGCTCGATCCCCGCGACGATCCGGTCCACCGCGGGCCCCAGCGGATACGTCTTGTTCGACGGCCACGGCAGCCGCTGCCGCAACTCCCGCATGACGTCGTCCTGATCGGCCCCGCGCACCATGTCGGTGTCGGTCCACGACAGGTACCCGACGCCGACCCGCACCCCCTGGTAGCCGACCTCGGCCCGCAGGCTGTGCGCGTACGCCTCCACACCGGACTTGGAGGCGCAGTACGCGGTCATCATCGGCGCCGGGGTGATCGCCGCGAGGGAGGCGATCTGGAGCAGATAGCCCCGGCTCTCCACCAGCACCGGCAGGAACGCGCGGGCGGTCACCGCCGAGCCGATGAGGTTGACCTCGATCACCCGCCGCCAGGCGTCCGGATCGGAGTCGATGAACGGACCGCCCGTCGCCACACCGGCGTTGGCGACCACGATGTCCACCTTCCCGAACCGCGCCTTCACCTCCCGCGCCACCCGGCTCATCGTCTCGTGGTCGGTGACGTCGGCGTACCAGTGGGCGCTCTCGCTGTGCAGCCGCCCGGAGACCTCCTTCAGGGCCTCCTCCTCCAGGCCGACCAGCGCCACTTTCGCGCCGCGCGCGGAGAGCTTGCGGGCGAGCAACTCGCCGACGCCGCGCGCCGCTCCGGTGACGACCGCGACCTGTCCTTCGAGCCCGACCCTGCTCATGCGCCCTCCTTGATCCGCTGGGGCGCGGGTTCGCCGGCCCCCGTGACATACGTGCTGACGAGGTCCCGGATGCGGCCCGTGACCCTCTCGGGCTCCTCGACCGGGGTCATGTGGCCGGCGCCGGGCAGCTCGGTGAGCCCGGCGCACCGCGGGAGTTCGGCGACCAGGGCGTGGGCGTGCACCGGGGGCACGAGACGGTCGGCCGTGCCGTGCAGGACCGCGGTGGGCATGTCGAGCCGGCGTACGCCGCTGACGAGATCGAGCGTCGCGAGCACCTGGGACCAGGCGTGCCGGGCGCCGGTCGGGCAGCCGTGCACGATCCGCGCGCACGCCTCCACCATCTCCGGTGTCGAACGGGCGCCCATCGTGCCGTACTTGAGGATGCGCTTGGCGAGCGGGGTGACCGGTCCGAGCGGGGCGCGCGAGCCGAGGACGCCCGCGCTGAGCCGGGTACGCAGCGGTCCTTCGCGCAGCGGCAGCACCCGTGCCTCGGCCACCAGCCGCGAACTGCCGGTGCTGGCCAGCAGGACGGCGGCCGCGTGGGCGCGGAACCGGGGCCTGCCGGCCGCCGCCATGACCGTCATGCCGCCCATGGAGTGCCCGACGACCAGGGCCTGTTCGCCGTCGGCGAGGGTCGCGGCGAGCACCGCCTCCAGGTCGTCCGCGAGCGCGCGGGTGGTGCAGACGGGGCTCGCGGGGCTGCGCCCGTGCCCCCGCTGGTCGTAGACGATCACCCGGTGGTCCCCGGCCAGGTCCCGGATCTGCGCGGCCCAGAAGGCGGTCGAGCAGGTCCAGCCGTGCGAGAGGACGACGGCGGGCGCGTCCTCGGGTCCGTGCACCTCGACGTGCAGCCGGGCGTCGTCGGTGGAGGGGACGGTGAGTACGCGGCCGGGGACGGGCGGGGCGTAGGCGCCGGAGGTCATGTGGGGGGCGCGGGGACGGCTCATACGGCGACCTCGTCGGCCCGCGCGACCGTCGCGTCGGTACGGGCCCCGGCCACCGCCCGGATCACCTCGTACTCCCCCAGGTCCACCCGCCTGGTCGCGCGCCGGAACTCGGTGGTCGTGCCGGGCCACACGGTGGTGTTGCGCCCGCCTGCGTCGAGGTACCAGCTGGTGCAGCCGCCGGTGTTCCACACGGTCCGCTGCATGCGCTCCTGGACCTTGTGGTTCCAGGCCGCGACGGCGCCGGGGCGGGCGTCGAGCGCGGTGCGGCCACCGAGGACGTCGAGCTGGCGCAGGTAGTCGGCCATGTAGTTCAGCTGGGACTCGATCATCAGGATCATGGAGGAGTTGCCGAGGCCGGTGTTGGGCCCGATGACCGTCATGAAGTTCGGGAACCCGGCGGCGGTGGCGCCGCGCAGCGCCTGCATGCCGTCCTTCCACGCCTCGGCGAGCGTGATGCCCTGCGCGCCGACCACGCGCTCGGCGATCGGCATGTCCGTGACGTGGAAGCCCGTACCGAAGACGATCGCGTCGACCTCGGCCTCGGTGCCGTCGGCGGCCACCAGGGTCGAGCCCCGCACCTCGCTGAGCCCGCTCGCGACGACGTCCACATTGGGCCTGGTCAGCGCCGGGTAGTAGGTGTTGGACAGCAGGATGCGCTTGCAGCCGATGCGGTAGTCGGGGGTGAGCTTGGCGCGCAGGGCCGGGTCCTTGACCGCGCGGGCCATGTTGCGCCTGGCGAGCTGCTCGACCAGGCCGAGTTCGTCGGGGCGCTTGGTGAACGCCTGCACCTGGAGCTCCCGGATGCCCCACAGCAGCCCGCGCCGCAGCTGGGTGGTGAGCGGCAGGGAGCGGTGCAGCCAGCGCTCGGCGGGGCTGATCGCGCGGTCCACGCGGGGCATCACCCAGGGCGGGGTGCGCTGGAAGAGGGTGAGCCGGCCGACCTGCGACTGGATGGCGGGCACGATCTGGATGGCGGAGGCGCCGGTGCCGACCATGGCCACGCGCTTGCCGCGCAGGTCGTAGTCGTGGTCCCAGCGGGCGGAGTGGAACACCTTGCCGGGGAAGGAGTCCAGGCCCGGAATGTCGGGCACCTTGGGGTCGGACAGCGGTCCGGTGGCGGAGACGACGACATCGGCGGTCAGCGGCCCGCGCGTGGTCTCGATGTGCCAGCGCAGCTGGTCGCGGTCCCAGCTGAGCAGCTTGACCTCGGCGCCGAAGCGGATCTGCGGGCGCAGTCCGAAGACGTCGGTGACGTGCTCCAGGTAGGCGCGGATGTGCCGCTGTCCGGAGAAGGTGCGCGGCCACTCGGGGTTGGGCGCAAAGGAGAAGGAGTACAGGTGCGAGGGCACGTCGCAGGCGCAGCCGGGGTAGCTGTTGTCCCGCCAGGTGCCGCCGACGTCCTCGGCGCGCTCCAGGACGACGAAGTCGGTGATCCCCTCGCGGCGCAGCCGCACGGCGGCGCCGAGCCCGCCGAAGCCGGACCCGATCACCGCCACCCTCACATGCTCGTGCTCGGCCATCCCGGAGCCTCCACGCGTCGCCTTGAAATGCCGTCCGTCAATGCTGCCAGTGAACACTGGCACGATGGGACTGTAGAGCAGCTCCGTACCGAGCGGTAGGGGGCGCGGGAAGGAAAGTTACCGGCGGTACACCATAGGCTTCGGGCGTGGCAGCAGACACCGAGCACCCGGAGGCACCCCGTGGGGGCCCGCGCGAGTACCGCACACAGGAGCTGGCGCGCCTGGCCGGCATCACCGTGCGCACCCTGCGCTTCTACCGCGAACGCAAACTGCTGCCGCCGCCCCGCCGCGAGGGCCGTATCGCCTGGTACGACGACCACCACCTGGCCCGGCTGCGCACGATCGGCGCCCTGCTGGAGCGCGGCCACACGCTGACCGGCATCGCGGAGCTGGCCGAGGCCCTGGACCAGGGCCGGGACGTCGCCGACCTGCTCGGCGTCGGCGCCCCCACCGAGGAGGAGCCGATCCGCCTCACCCCGGAGGAACTGGCCGCCCGCTTCGAGGGCGAGGTCACCCCGGAGAACCTGGCCGCCGCCATGGAGCTGGGCTACCTGGGCACCGACGGCGACACGATCGTGCACATCAGCCGGCGCCTGCTGGACGTCTCCTCCGCCCTGGTCCGCGAGGGCATCCCGCTCGCCGAGGTCCTCACGGCCGGCGCCCGCGTCCGCGAGCACGCCGAGGCCCTGGCCACCCTCTTCTCCGACCTGATCCTGCGCCACGCCCCGGAAGAGGACCTGCACCGCCTGCGCCCCCTCGCCCGCAGCGTGGTGGAGGCGGAACTGTCCCTGGCCATGGACCGGCAGCTGAACAAGGGGAACTGACCGGGCGGCGGGAACCCGATCCGGAAGAGGGACGCTAGGCGCCGTAGACCACGGTCACCGGGACGCTAGGGGCCGTAGACCACGGTCACCGGCGCGTGGTCGGACCAGCGCTCGGCGTGCGAAGCGGCCCGATCCACGCGCGCCTTGAGCGCCCGCGCGGCGAGGCCCGGCGTGGCCATCTGGTAGTCGATGCGCCATCCCGAGTCGTTGTCGAACGCCCGCCCCCGGTACGACCACCACGTGTAGGGGCCGTCGACGTCCGGGTGCAGGGCCCGTACGACGTCGACGTAGCCGCCCTCTCCGGGGGCGAGGACCCGGTCGAGCCAGGCGCGCTCCTCGGGCAGGAAGCCGGAGTTCTTCATGTTGCCGCGCCAGTTCTTGAGGTCGGCCTCGCGGTGGGCGATGTTCCAGTCGCCGCAGACGACCACCTCGCGCCCCTCGGCGGCGGCGCGTTCGCGCAGCGCCCCGAGGTGGTCGAGGAACTCCGCCATGAACCGGATCTTCTCGTCCTGCCGCTCGGTGCCGACCTCGCCGGAGGGGAGGTAGAGGGAGGCGACGGTCACACCGGGCAGGTCGGCCTCGGCGTAGCGCCCGCTGCCGTCGAACTCCGCGGACCCGAAGCCGGTCCGGACCCGGTCGGGTTCGCGCCGGGTGTACAGGGAGACGCCCGCGCGCCCCTTGGCGGCCGCCGGGGCGTGCACGACATGCCAGCCTGCGGGCTCGCGCACCTCCTCGGGCAGCTGGTGCGGCTCGGCGCGCACCTCCTGAAGGCACACGACGTCCGCCTCCGTGGCGGTCAGCCAGGGCACGAAGCCCTTCTTGGCGGCGGCCCGCAGCCCATTCACGTTCACCGAGGTCACAGTCAGCACCGGAGCACGATACCGGCACACTGGACGGAGCCCTCACGAGCGAGGGGTCCCTCCCGCACGGAAGCGCGATGCCCAGATGAACATTCGCCGCGTACGTTTCGACCACCCCGACGCCGTCAAGCTCAACGACGCGGTGCAGGCCGAATACGCCCTCCGTTACGGCGACGACGGCGACGAAACCTTCCTCACCCCGCAGGACTTCCTCCCGCCTCGGGGCGTCTACCTGATCGCGTACGACGAGTCGGACCGCCCGGTGGCCACCGGCGGCTGGCGCAGTCAGGAGCACAACGAGGAGGGCTACTCGGACGGCGACGCCGAGCTGAAGCGCATGTACGTGATCGAGGAGATGCGCGGCCGGGGCCTGGCCCGCCGGATGCTGGCCGCCCTGGAGGAGGACGCCCGCATGGCCGGGCGGCGGCGGATGGTCCTGGAGACGGGCACCAAGCAGCCGGAGGCCATCGCCCTGTACACCTCCAGCGGCTACACCCTCTGCCCCAAGTTCGGTTTCTACCGCTTCCACGAGGAGAGCCGCTGCTTCGCGAAGGACCTGTGACGGGGGCCGGGGCCATGGCCGCGGCGGGGCCGGAGCGACGGACGCGAAGGCCCCGCCACGGCCACCGGGCGGGCGAACCCACCGCGCACCATGCCGTCCTGGCATACGTCAAAGCCCCGGTCGGTTTCCCGACCGGGGCTTTGAGCTGCGTGGACCTGAGGGGATTTGAACCCCTGGCCCCCTCGATGCGAACGAGGTGCGCTACCGGACTGCGCCACAGGCCCTTGCAACGAGTGAAACTCTAGCACCCTGATCGGGGTGCTTGGAAATCCGTTCCCGAACTGGTCAGGGGCGGCTTCCCGGATGTGGCGGCCGTCACTCGTTGGCGGCGCGCGGACGGTCCCCGTCCTCGTACTGGTCGAACAGCGGGGTGCGGCCGCGCTCGCGGGAGCGGCGGGCGGAGGCGGCACGCCGCGCGCCGCCGCGGCCGTCGGCCGGCCGGTCCGCCGACGGCGCCGGCTCGCCCTCCCCGGCCGCGGGCGCCTGGCCCGTCTCCTGCTCCGGGGCGACCGAGCTGGACCGCGCCGAACTCCAGGTGTCCGGCCCGCCGAGGTCGATGCCGGAGGTGGCCCGCGGCGCGACCGGCGCGGTCACGTACGTGGGCAGGGGCACCGGCACCGGGTCCCAGCTGTCCCCCTGACCGGGCCGCCGCTGCCGCTCGCGCTGCTGGTCGACCCACTCGGCGTGGTCGGTCTGCTCCACCAGGGCGCGCCGGTCGGCGGCGAGCGCCAGGAGGCCGGGGTCCGTGTCGGTCCCTGTGGCCTCCTCCGGTTCGTCGGCGGCGCGGGCGGCCTCCGCGGTCGGACGCCGGCGCGGCTGGCGCTCACGCAGTCGCTGGGCGGCGGCCTCGGCGCGGCGGCGGTCCATCTGGTAGGCGAAGCGGCGGCGTTCCTGGGCGCGCAGATAGGCGATGTACGCGCTGAGGAGCACGGCGGGCCCGGCGGGCGCCCACAGAAAGGCGAGGCCCCCGACGGCGGCGACGATCGCGCCGACGGTGAAGGCGAGGAACAGCAGTACGGTGGTGCGCCGACGGCGCGCGAGCACCTTCGTGCGCCGGGCACGCGCTGCGGCCGCCTGCGCCGAGGGCGCGCGGCGGGCCGCCGGTGCGTGCTGCTGCGCGGGGATCGCGGGGGCGTGGCCCCGGCCGACTTCCGGGCCGCGGGACGCCTCGGGCTCGCTCTCCGCCGTGACCTGACGGCGGGTCGGAGGCACGGCGAAGGCCCGGACGTCCACCGAATCGGTGACGGCGTCCGGATCGACGGCGTCCGGCTCCCCCTCCTCGGCGGAGCGCGCCCGCAGGTCCTTGGCGTACCGGCGCTCCATCCCCGCCCGTCCGGAAAGCAGCCGGATGGCGGTGCTGAAGCGTTCCGTCGGACGGGCCTCGTTCAGCTCGTCCTGCCTACGGAGCCACATCGGCACCAAGTAGGCGGCCCAGGCCCCGACAATGACTGCATAGATGAGGCCGCTGCTGCTCACGACTCACACGGTAGAGGGGTTTGACCGAAGGGATCGGCCAATTGAGCCGGTGTGTCGCACGATCTGGCTGATATTTCCAGCATTTTTTGCGGCCCATACGATCAGAATTTCGAACGTATATTCAATTCCTCGGTCCTTGTGCCGCCGCCCGCGCCCGCCGCCACCGGCCCAGCAGCCCGTCCGGCACCTCCTCGGCGGTCAGCGCGAAGACCAGGTGGTCCCGCCAGGCGCCGTCGATGTGCAGATAGCGCGGCCGCAGCCCCTCCTCGCGGAAGCCGAGCTTCTCCACCACCCGGCGGCTGGGCCGGTTCTCGGGGCGGATGCACACCTCGATGCGGTGCAGCCCGACCGCGCGGAAACAGTGGTCCACCACCAGCGCGACGGCCGTGGGCATCACCCCGCGTCCGGCCACCGACTCGTCCACCCAGTAGCCGATGTGCCCGGAGCACATCGACCCCCAGGTGATCCCGGCGACCGTCAACTGCCCGACCAGGCGGCCCTGGTACTCGATGACGAACGGCAGCATCCGGCCCGCGTGCGCCTCGCGGCGCAGATGCCGGACCATCTGCCGGTACGTCGGCCGGTGCGCGACCGGGCCGCTCGGGGTGGGCGGCGGGATCGTGGCCTCCCAGGGGCGCAGCCAGTCCCGGTTGCGCCGGTTCACCTCGCGCCACTCCCGCTGGTCGCGCAGCTTTATCGGCCGCAGGACGACATCGCCGTCCACCAGCACGACCGGCCAGGTCGATCCGTTCAGCTCGCACCCCCCGCACTGGGTCTGGCGTGGTCGCCGCCGCGGAGCTGGTCGACGGCGTGGGCCAGCAGGGGCTCCAGGACGGCCAGTCCGTCCTTCACCCCGCCCGTGGACCCCGGCAGGTTGACGATCAGGGTCCGGCCGGCGACCCCCGCGATGCCTCGGGACAGCGCGGCGGTCGGCACCTTGCGCAGGCCGAAGGCCCGGATGGCCTCGGCGATGCCCGGCACCTCGTGGTCGATGACGGCACGGGTCGCCTCGGGGGTGCGGTCGGTCGGGGTCAGACCGGTGCCGCCGGTGGTGACGATCACGTCGTATCCGGCGGCGGCGCCCGCGCGCAGGGCGGCCTCGACCGGCTCCCCGTCGGGCACGATTCGGGGGCCGTCCACGGCGAAGCCGAGGCGCGTGAGGCCGTCGGCGATCAGCGGGCCGCCCCGGTCCTCGTAGACACCCGCGGCGGCCCGGTTGGAGGCGGTGATCACCAGGGCGCGGTAGCTCATGCCCGGCTCCAGTCGCCCGACTTGCCGCCCGTCTTCTCCAGCACGCGTACGTCCGTGATGACCGCTCCCTTGTCGACCGCCTTGACCATGTCGATCACGGTGAGCGCGGCGACCGTCACCGCGGTGAGGGCCTCCATCTCGACGCCCGTACGGTCCGTGGTCTTCACGGTGGCCGTGATCTCCACGGCGTCGTCCGCGACCGACAGATCCAGTTTCACACCCGACACCGACAACGGGTGGCAGAGCGGGATCAGGTCCGGGGTGCGCTTGGCGCCCATGATGCCCGCGATCCGCGCGGTGGCCAGCGCGTCTCCCTTGGGCACCCCCTCGCCGCGGAGCAGTTCGACCACGCGGGGCGAGACCAGGACGCGGCCGGCGGCGCGTGCGGTGCGCGCGGTGACGTCCTTGCCGGAGACGTCGACCATGCGGGCCGCGCCGGCCGCGTCGAGGTGCGTGAGGTGGTCCTGGGCGGAGGTCTTGGGGGTCTGCCCCGGAGACGGTTCGGTCATGCTGTGCGGCGCTCCCGGTCCGGGCCCGCGCCGTGCGGTGCGCGGGCCTGCTGTGCGCGACACGGTACCGCCAAGCAGTCTCGCGCAGCCGCCCAGGAGGTGCCTCAGCCGAGCGGTACGACCTCCACCTCGGTGCCGGGCTCGACGGACTCCATGTCCTCGGGCACCACGATCAGCGCGTCCGCGTGCGCCAGCGCCGCCACCAGGTGGGAGCCCGCGCCGCCCACCGGGGTGACCTCGCCGTCCGCGTACCGGCCCCGCAGGAACTGCCGACGGCCCTTCGGGGAGCGCAGCGCCTTGTCCGCGGTGAGCGTGGCCCGCACCACCGGCCGGTGCAGATCGGTGAGGCCCATCAGGGCGCGGATCGCGGGCCGGACGAACAGCTCGAAGGAGACGTACGACGACACGGGGTTGCCCGGCAGCGCGAGCAGCGGCGTGTGGTCGGGGCCGATGGAGCCGAAGCCCTGGGGCTTGCCCGGCTGCATGGCCAGCTTGCGGAACTCGATGCCGCTGCCCGGCACGTCCTCGTCCCCGATGTCCGCCAGCGCCTCCTTGACCACGTCGTACGCCCCGACGCTCACCCCGCCCGTGGTGACCAGCAGATCGGCGCGAATCAGCTGGTCCTCGATGGTCGAGCGCAGGGTCTCGGCGTCGTCGGCGACGGCGCCCACCCGGTAGGCGATGGCGCCCGCGTCCCGCGCGGCGGCGGTGAGGGCGAAGCTGTTGGAGTCGTAGATCCGGCCGCGGCCCAGCTGCTCGCCGGGCTGGACGAGTTCGCTGCCGGTGGAGACGACGACTACGCGCGGGCGCGGGCGCACCTTCACCGTGCCCCGGCCGATCGCGGCGAGCAGCGCGATCTGCGGCGGGCCGAGGATCGTACCGGCCTCCAGCGCGCGATCGCCCGCCTTCACGTCGCTGCCCTCGGCCCGGACGTGCGCGCGCACCTCGACGGGCCGGTGCACACGCACCTGGCCCTCGGCGTCCTCGGGAGCGAGGCTGCGGGCCCGCATGCCGCCGGCCGGGCCCTCGCCGAGCCCGCCGTCGGTCCACTCCACGGGGACGACGGCCTCGGCGCCGGGCGGCAGCGGGGCGCCGGTCATGATCCGGGCGGCCTGGCCCGGACCGACCCGCACCGGCTCGTCCGCGCCGGCCGCGACGTCCCCGACGACCTCCAGGGCGGCCGGGAACTCCTCGCTGGCGCCCTCGACATCGGCGACCCGCACCGCGTACCCGTCCATCGAGCTGTTGTCGAAGGGCGGCAGCGACACCGGGACCGTGACGTCCTCGACCAGGACGCAGCCCTGGGCGTCGAGCAGTTGGAGTTCGATGGGCTCCAGGGGCTGGACCGTGGCGAGGATGTCCGCCAGGTGCTGGTCCACCGACCACAGGTCGTCTTCGCCGGTCGGGCGGGGCGCGGCGCTGCTCAACTCTGCTGCATCTCCTCGGCTACGTAACTGCGGAGCCAGGTCCGGAACTCCGGGCCCAGGTCTTCACGTTCGCATGCGAGTCTGACAATGGCACGCAGGTAGTCGCCGCGGTCGCCGGTGTCGTAGCGGCGGCCGCGGAAGACGACGCCGTGCACGGGGCCGCCGAGTTTCTCGTCGGCGGCGAGCTGCTGGAGCGCGTCGGTCAGCTGGATCTCGCCGCCGCGGCCCGGCTCCGTCTTGCGCAGGACGTCGAAGATCTCCGG
>NZ_JBWKES010000043.1:8711-55820 GCF_056435325.1 Streptomyces sp. NPDC043952 | reverse complement strand
CTTCCCAGGGCTTCGGCCGAGCCACCCCACACCCCCAGATCACCAGTCCCGCAGTGATCCAATCACCCCGAAGATCATTTCGTTAGGAGTTCTAACAGCAGGGCGGAACCGAGTTGGATGCGGTTTTGCCGCAGCAGGTCCGCACCAATGCGGATCTGCTGCGGGGCGGCGTGAGAGATGGTCACCGAGCTGCCTTCTTGGCGATCTCCACTGCGGCGGCCAGTGACAGTTCGGGCTTGGCGTCGCGCAGTGCCTTGGTGGCGCGCACTTCGTGCTTGGGGTCGACACCCGCGGCGGCCAGTACGCCCTTGGCCCACTCTGTCGTCACTTCCTCCTCGGAGGAAGGAAGGTTGCGGAGAAGGTCCAGGGCGTGCTGCAGCCCTGGCACCAGCGAGGGGTCGGCGTCGACCAGGGCCTGCTCAAGCTGGGTGCAGGCGACGTCGACGTCGCGGATGACGGTCAGGTTGCGGCGGCGGTCGAAGAAGGAAGACATGTCTACTCCTTAAGCGGTGGATGGCGTGCGGTGCTTACCAGGGGTGACGCGTGCTGGCCCCTTGATCGTCTATCAAGTCCGCGATGTAGCGGGTGTAGAGCAGGAGTTCAGGGTGCCAGCCGACGAAGGCGGCAAAGTCGTGGACGTGGGTGAGGGTCCGTAGCACGGCAGCGCGTGTCAGGGCGGTGCCGTCCGCGACCGGGCCGTAGGCAGCGAGAAAGTGGTCGCGGGCCTCGCCCAGGAGGGGTCGGGGCTTGTTCGCGACCGTCGTGATCATCTGGAGTTCAGCCAGTTCCCCGAGAAGCCATCCGGCATCGAGTTCACCGCGTCCTCCGCAGGTGTCCTCGCCGACCAGGATTGCAGCGCCCTCGTCGGGGGCGTCGGCCATGACGATCTGCCCGAGACCGAATGCGCCGTGCAAGGTGGCTGCGGCGGGACCGGGGTGTTGCACAGCGGCTTGGCACCACTTGCGTGCCTGTTGCCAGCGGGTGGTGCCTAGGTGCTGGGTCATCCGCTGGTGTAAGGCGGCGGCGGCCCGTGGGCCCGACCCGGTATCCAGCCAGGCCAGCAGCCGGGCCGGGCCCGGTGCCGGACCCGGCGCAGTGTTGGGGTGGGCATGGCGGTGGAGCGATCGGAGTGCGTGCCCGGCGTCACTCATGGTGCGCAGTAATTGCTCGTGTTGTCGCGGGGTGGGGGTGCGGGACAGCAGGCCGGCAGCGGTCATCGAGCCGGGTACCAGGTAGGTGAGGGAGCCGTCGGGGGCGGTGTCGGGCAGAGGAGTGACGAATTGCACGGTGCCGTGTGCAGCGGCCGCGGTTTGCCGCCGGAAGGCGGTGGTGGGTTGGCGCAGTGGGACCGTCCGGTCGGGCCCGGGACGACGCTGCCAGGCGTAGCGACCCGGCGAGAGTCTGTTAATCCGGGTTTTCAGGTATCCGGTGCCGAACTCCCGCTGGGCGCCGGCCGTGGCCGGGGCCTTCACACTGTTTCCTTCGGCTGCTCAGGGGCGGTCATCGACCGGCGCAAGTTCTCCAAGGCGTGGAGCGCATCGGGCAGGGTCGCCGCTGAGGGGCCGGGCTCGCCGGTGGTCAGGCTGAAGCCGGGCTTGGGTGGGACCACGACCACGTTCGATCGCTGTGAAAGTTGGTGCACGTGGCGACGGTAGGCGGGAGAGGTGTCGGCGCCTGGCGGTGGGGCCGGTGCTACGGCGATGGCCGCGGACGTGCACTCCAACGCCAGGAGCAGAGGGGTGTCGGCGAGGCCGAGGGCGAAGCGAGCGGTGAAGTGGAAGGTCGCGGGGTGGACGAGGACGGTGTCGGCCCAGCGGGACAGTTCCACGTGCGTGGCGCTTTCGGGGTTGTCGGGCCAGACATCCTGGATGGCGGGCCGGCCGCCGGTCACGGCTACCGCGGTGGAACCGACGAACTGGTGCGCCGACCGGGTGAGGGCACAGCGGACTTCCATCTGGGGGTATGCCCCGCGCAGCCAGTGCAGCCACATGGGCAGGAACATGGTGCCGATGCTGCCCGTGGCGATGTAAAGGAGGCGGTGGCCGCCGAAGACCGGTGGTGTGCCCTGCTCGGCTGCGGTTGTCTCAGACATGGGCCGCCTCGTCCACAGCAGTAAGGATGGCGGTGAGATCGCGCAGGGCGGCTCCGGGGCCCTCGGTGAGGCATACTCCGCACACGTTGAGGATGACCTCGTGCACGCCGTGGCTGTGCAGGTTGGCTAGCTGGGCCGCGATTTCCTTCGGTGATCCAGATATGAACACGCCTGCCTTCACCAGTTGCTCGGCGCCCTGGAGCGGCTCGGCCGGGTCGGCGGGGATCCCGCCTTGGCGCAGCATGTCGGTGTAGTGCTGGCTGGCCAGGTGCGGGCCGACTGCGGTGTACGCGGCTTGGACGAGGTCGCGGCCGGGCCGCGCCACCGCAACGTGCACGACTGAGGCGACGCGCGGTGGCTTCCGGTCGGCGGCCTGTGCGCTGGCGGACATCTCCGCGATGAGGGTGTCCCTGAGGTAGGCGGGCGGGGCGAGCCAGGTGATCGCTACATCCGCGGCCCGTCCTGCGGCACGGGCCATGGCGGGTCGCAGTACGCCGAGCCCGACCTCGACGCCAGGGTGGGAGAACTCGGTCAGTCCCGCGCCGTCAGTGGTGAACGTCCCGGCGATGGAATGCGGGTGCTTCCCGTCCAGCAGCGCTCTTACGGTGCTGACGTACTCCCGCACGGTGCTGACTGGCCGGCTGCTGGTGGCCGGGGAGACGGTGTTCTGGAATTCGCTGCTGCCGGGGCCTATGCCGGCCACGTAGGGGTGGCCGGAGAGGGCGGCCACGGACCGGGCGGCCACGGCTGCCTGATAGGGGTGCTGTAACGGCGAGAGGACGACGCTGGTACCAAAGGGAATGCGCAGGCCCATTCCGGCGAGGGCGGCGAACACGTGGTGGGTCTCCAGGCGCAGGGACTGGCCCATCCACATTCGGCCGCTTCCGCGCTGCTGCACCAGCCGGGCGAACGGGACGGCCGCGCCGATGTCCGAGGCTTGGACGGGGAACATCACGCTGGTCACGTGGGGAGAAGTCATGTGTGCCTCTACTTCACGGGGTCGGTGGAGAGTTCACGGCGGCGGGCCAGGGCACTTCCCGACTCGCGGCGCGTCGTGCGCTGCAGCAGCCACGCGGCCAGGGGGCTGCCCAAAACCGCCCAGACGAAGAAGACGCCTAGCGCAGGCAGTTGCCAGCCGCTGCCCCCGCCAGAGGTGAGGGCCGCTCGTACACCTTGCGCCATCCACTTCAGGGGGAAGGCTTTGGCCACGGCCTGGAGCCAGCCGGGTAGCTGTGACAGGGGGAAGAAGACGCCGGAGATGGCAAGCAGCCCGTAGACAGGGAACATGACCATGGCCAGGGCCTCGCGTGCATTGGGCAGCACGGCGCCGATGAGCAGGCCAAGCGGCGCCGTCGCGGCGAAGCCTGCCACGAGGATCCAGAGCAGCGTGAGCCAAGCTGTCACGGTGCCGGGCAGGCCGCTGTTGTTGATGCCCGCGCCTAGCAAGAGCAGGAGGAGGGAGCTGGCGAGGGCTACGCAGGTGACGAAGAGGATTTTTCCGGTGACATAGGCGAGCAGTCCGTTGGGCAGGCCGCGGACCCGCAGCAGGGTTCCGTCGGTCTTATCGCTGGCCAGTACCTGCGGGAGCGAGGTCAGCGCTGTCAGAACGGCGAGTGAGGCAATGCCACCGGCGACGATGAGCTGTGCCTGCTGGTGGCGCCAGTTGGCGACGAGCACGAACACAACGACGTTGAACAAGTAGCTGGAGAGGTCCTTGGAGGATCGCACCAGGTGCCGAAGCTCCATCGCGCCGCGGCGCATCCCGTTGGTGATTGCTTCCGTCACGTTTCTGCTCCTTCGGCGCGTACGAGACCGAGGTAGGTGTCCTCCAAGGACGGCCGGATCACCTCGAGGCCGGGGATGGGGCCACCGAACTTCTCATGGAGTTCCCACACGAGTTGGGAGGGGTCGTGTGTGGCCTGGTTGTGGGTGATGCCTTCGGCGGTCCATCGCACCTGTGCGGACGCTTGCACCTTCTGTGCCAGCTCCGTCGGGGTGCCGCAGGCGACGAGGCCGCCGCCGATCAGGATCGCGGTGCGGTCGGCGAGCCGTTCGGCTTCCTCCAGGTCGTGCGTGGTGAGCAGGATCGTCATTCCGGCGTCCTTCAAACTCAGGATGAGCTCGTGGAAGGTGCGGCGGGCCTGGGGATCGAATCCGGTCGTCGGCTCGTCGAGGAAGAGCAGCTCAGGGCGACCGATGATGCCCAGAGCGACGTCCACTCGGCGACGCTGGCCGCCGGAGAGCCTGCCCAGTTCCTGGTTTGCCTGCTCCTGCAGACCCACCAGTTCCAGCAGTTCGTCGGCCGCGTAGGCGCGCGGGTAGTAGCCAGCGAAGTGCACCATGAGTTCCCGAACCCGCCAGCGGGCGTGGTCGCGCCACGACTGCATCACCACGCCTACGCGGCGGCGCCATGCGTGGTCGACCGCCGAGGGATCGGTGCCCAGTACACGCACCTCGCCTGCGGAGCGCTTGCGGTAGCCCTCCAGGATTTCCACGGTGGTGGTTTTGCCAGCTCCGTTGGGGCCCAGCAGCGCGAAGAGCTCGCCTTGCCGGATTGTCAGGTCGATGCCCCGCAGAACATCGCGTGCACCATAGGACATGCGCAAGCCTCTGACGGATACGGCCGTGTCAGCCGGTGTCTTCTCAGCCAATTTCGTCATCTGTGTCGCTCATCTCTACGTTCTTCAGGTCGCCGACGACGACGCCGCCGAACCGGGCCGGGTCATAGAACATGCCGGCCGTCTCCCTGACCTCGGCTGCGCTGACGTCCGCCAGGCGCTGGGTGAAGGTGGCCAGCCAGTCCACGGGCTGGCCGAGCATGAGGTGGGACAGGAGGGTGGAGGCCAGACCGCTCTGGGAGGCCAGGGACAGGACGGTGACCCCTGTCATGTAGCGCAGAGCCGCGTCGATCTCCTGCGTGGTCGGTCCCTTGTGCGCGAAGCGGTCCAGCTCACGGATGAGCTGCCGCAGAGCGGGGCCGGTTGCGGCCGTGGCCGTGTCCGCCTCCACGCCGATGAGCAGGCGGTCGAGGTGGTCGGTGAATGCCGACTCCACGCGGTAGGCGAGCCCGAGTTGTTCCCGCAGCACGGATACCAGCCGTGAGGAGAAGTAGCCGCCGAAGACGACCGAAGCAACGGACAGGGCTGGGAATTGGGGATGCTCGCGGTCTACTCCGGGCGCTGCTAGCCGCAGATGGGACTGCACCCAACCGGCCTGCTGTTTCTGCTGCAGCGTCGGGGCGGCCGGGGCGGGGCAGCGTGTTGCCGCGGTGAACGTGCCGTGCGCGCAGGGCTTCCAGTTGCTCAGCCGCTTGTGGAGCACTTGAACGGCGGTTTCGGGGTCGAGGTCGCCGACGATGACGAGCATTGCTTCCTGTGGACGCACCATCTGACGCTGGGCGGCGGTGATCTTCCGGTGCTCGATCTCGCGCAGGTGGGCGGGCGAGGCCAGTGGGAGCAGCGGCAAGGGGACAGTGCCGTACAACTGCCGTAGTAGGGCCTGCTGGGAGACCAGGCCTGGCTGGGCGGCGGCGAGCTGCGCCTGCCGGAAGACCTTGTTGCGCGCTTCGTCGATGCTGGCCGGCGACTGCTCGGTACTGGCGAGCGTCTGTGCCAGCGTGTCTCCTAGCAGCGGCAGTTGGGAGGCCGGGCAGGAGGCGCTCAGGCCCAGCCATGCCCCGCGCCGGGAGGAGCTCAGGCTTCCCCCGACGTGTTCCAGGCGTTTGGCGGCCCGGGACTGGTGCGGCAGGGCGGCGGTGAGCACCTCCAGCGCAGCGAGTTCGCGCTCGTTTGCCAGGTGGACCGGCACTGCCAGGTGGGCTTGGATCAAGGGGATCGAGGGCAGTCGGCATGCCACGATGCGCAGCCCGTTGGTCAGCGTCGTGTCGGTGGTGGGCGGCAGGGTGACCTTGGGCGGGTCGCCCAGTGGAGGCAGAGTCCGGTTCACCGGTTGTCTCCTTCGGCCAGGAGAGACAGCACGGCGGGCTGCTGCTCGCTCAGCTGCTTTGCGGCAGCGATGACCTGTGGTGTGGTGATGTCGGCCACGAGGTTGTGGAGTGTCTCGCCCAGGCCGGGGCGGCCGAAGAGCAGTTCGTGCGTGCCCAGGGACCGGGTGCGGGCCAGTAGGGAGTCCTGCTTCTGGAGGAGGCGGCTGCGGGTGAGTGCCACGGCCTTGGCGATGTCCTGCTCGTCCACTTTGCTCGACGCGATGCCGGCGAAGACGGCATCGGTGCTCTGCGCGATCTGCTGTGAGGAGACCTGCGACGGATGGGTGGCGACGATGATGAAGGTGTCCGGGTCGCGTGCCTGTAGGGGGCCGAACAGACCGCAGCCGGAGCTGACGTCGACGGACATGGCGGCCAGCTTCTGCTTGAGCGCGGCGTGTTCGCTGCCGGTCAGCAGAGTGGAAAGCACCATGTGCGCAAGGTACGCATCGAGGTGCTTGCCGGGATCGGGCAGGCGAAAGCCAAGAGCGGTCGCCGGGCGGGGTGCGAAGATGTCCCGAACGGTGCCGCGTAGCGGTCCGGGACGCCGCGGTTCGCTCAGTGGCACAGGCGCGGGTACCGGCTGGCTCGGCACCGCTTCGAACTGCCTGGTGGCGGCCTCGATCGCGTGCTGCGGATCGATGTCTCCGCAGACTGTGAGGACGGCATTGCCCGGCATGTAGTGGGTGGTGAAGAACTCAGCGCACTCGGCAGCCGTCGCCTTGTCCAGGTCCCCGAAGTCGCCGTAGCCGTTGTGGGCGTTCGCCCACGTCTCGTACAGCACCGAAGGCAGCACCGTCCACGGGAACCCTCCGTAGGGGCGGTTGTTGACGTTGAGCCTGATCTCTTCCTTGACGACCTCCCGCTGCGTTTTGAGGTTGGACTCGGTAACGTTCAGAGAAGCCATGCGGTCGGCCTCAAGGAAGAGGACGCGTTCCAGAGCGGAGGCCGGCACCACTTGGTGGTAGTCCGTGTAGTCCGGATACGTGCTTCCGTTAACAACTCCGCCGGCTCCTTGCACCAGGGAAAAGTGCTCTCCTCTTTCGACGTTCCGACTTCCCTGGAACATCATGTGCTCAAAAAGGTGGGCGAAACCAGACCGCCCATAGGGCTCGGATCGAAATCCGACGTCATAATGCACGGCGACTCCGATTGCGGGAACACCTGGTACGGACTGAGCTACCACGCGGAGCCCGTTGGGTAGAGTCGCGCGCTGCGGAGACGTTTTCGGCATGCGGACCACTGTAGAGTTCTGCGACCCTCCGGGCAGCTGGTTCTTTTCCCTCGGGCGCGTTCGAACGCCATCTCAAGAGAGACAATCTGCAGGTCAGGAGGTCGAGGCGGCTGTTCATCGCCTTCGCTGGAGACCCAGGAAAAAATAAACCGTAACTTTCAGGATTGCCCGCATATCTACTCCTGTTTAAACTCCTCTTCATGACACCCCAATCCGTAAGCGATAAGGATAAGGCGGGCGGGAAGGCTGAATACATTCCGGTCTCGCTGGAGAGGTTTCCCGAAGTGGATTCTCTCCTGGGCAGGCTGGGGCTCGGGGCTTACGACCCCGATACCCTGACCTCCCTTGTCGGTCGCAACGACAACTGGTCGGGAACGACGACCACGGGCGCGCAAGTATTCGTCAAAAAACTCGAAGACACGACCGCTGCGCAGAATTTCAAGCGCATCACCGTTTTCGAAGAACTAGCCGCCAAGCGTCGATCACCTCGCCTGCGTACCCCGGCGCTGCTGGGCGCCGACCCCGAGCACCATCTAGTGGCCTTCGAACTGCTGCCCGATGTCGCCACCGGATCTGAACTCGCCGCGGACGACGCCTTCGACGAGGGGCTGTGCCGGCAGGCGGCTCAGGCACTCGCCGTCATCCACCAGTTCCCCGCCGACCAGGCGGCCATCGACACCTCCCCTCATCCGCTGCCGCCCCTGGGCGGACTGCAGGGGCTGTCCCTGGACTACTTCGTCGAACGCAGCTTCGCGGAAATCGAGACCTGGCAACTGCTCCAGAACGACGCGCAGGTCATCGAGGCCCTCCACAACCTGCGCGGCAGCGAGCAGACCGCCGTCCTGTGCCCCATCCACGCCGACGTACGGCTCGACCAATTCCTCGTGAACGGCTCGACGCTGTACATGACCGACTTCGAGGAATTCCGCCTCGGAGACCCTGCCCGCGACATCGGAGGCTTCATCGGGGAGTGGCTTTTCAAGGCCATCCACGGCATCCCGAAGTCCATCAGCGACGCCGCCGACTTCGGTCACACCGCCACCCACGACGAGATCCTCGCCCACGGTGTTGCTGAACTCGCGCGACTGCGCCCGCTGATGTCCGCTTTCTGGGACAGCTACCTGCACGCCGTCAAACCCTCTGTCCGGCATGTTCCGGAGCTCGCCACCCGGTCGGCCGCCTACGCCGGCTGGCACATGATCGACCGGATGATCGCACACGCTGTGCACTCCGTGCGGCTCTCCCCTGCTCACCGGGCTGCCGCTGGCATCGGCCGCACCATCCTGCTGTCCCCCAGCGATTTCACCGCCACTCTCGGACTTGAAGACAAAGGCGCAGCATGAGTACCTTCCACCTCGCCCCGCGGGTTGCCGCATCCCTCGCCGACATCCACGTCGAGCCCGGAGGGCTCAAGGCCGTAGCCGGCACGGAAACCTTCGAAGGCGACAGTGCGCCCGCCCTGGCCAAGAAGCTCGCTGCCGGCCTCTACCAGACCCTGCATATGGGACGCGACGAGGCGCTGACCTCCCGGCCTCGCAGTTTCCGTGACCGGGAGCTGGATCACCGATTGGCCAGTGTGATGCCGCACGAGCACACCCGGACGCAGGCCCTGCTGCACGCCTATCGCCCGGAGCACAACGAGGCGGTCGTGGAACTGGACGGTGTCCGGGTTCGGATGCCGCCCGAGGCCGTGATCACGCCGCTTCCCGAAGTACCACCGGGTCCTGTGACGGTGACTCTTGCCGCCGCCCGCCCCGGCCTCTCCCCCGGCTTCTTTCTGGCTGACGGCAGCCTGGGCAGGGAGCGCAGCGCTGACATGCTGCGCCTGTACGTCCATCTCACTCATCCGGAATCGGCTCCTGACGCGTGGCACGCCGTGCTGACGTATCTGGAAAAGGCTGGCCTGCCGTACCGGGCCAAGGTTTCTTCTTCTCCGCATCTGTACCCCCGGCGGGACGCACTCGTGGTCTACCTCGGTCCTCGTGCCCAGTACGCCGTCCCTGCCCTGGCCGAGCGGCTGACAGGCTTGGACGGTGTGGGAGAGTCGACTTCTCCCTTCGCCCGTGAGGTGGCTCCCGGTATCGGTGTGGCCTGGGAGCCGGCCGACCGCCGGGCCGGCCACAAGGGCCAGAGCTTCGGTGAGCACCGCACTGCGATCCTTGCCGAGGCTCTCGTCCAGCACGCCCTCCTGCCGGAAGAGGACCGGACGGAAGCAGCAGAGATGGTCGCCAGTGCCTTCCTCGACGCCTCTATCGATCCGGTGGATCCGGCGCGCAATCTAGGCTCGCCGCCGATACCGGTCCTGTCGCCGGCGTGACGAGCGCGATTACGTCGGACGTCAAGGCCGTTACGGTGCTTCAGGTGCTGCAGGGGAAGGTACGCGCACGTGCCGCCGCGCGTGCGTTGGGTGTTCCCGAGGCGTACGTGGAGTCCTGGATCCGGAGTTATGTCCAGGCCGGAAGCCGCCGGTTGTCCGGCAGCGGGGCGGTACCCCAGGGCTCGGAGCGGGCTCACGCCCAGGTGCAGCAACTGCGGTCGGCATTGGATGAAGCCCTCGAAGAGCTGGCCGTCCTCAACGAGGTTTTGCGTCTGGCTGCACGTGCACAGGCAAACGGAATGAACCCATCCGACCGCTCGAATTCTTTCTCTCTGCACTGAAAAACTCCAGGTGAAGGTGTCAACGGGGGCAAGTCACCGGTTCCTTTCCGCCTCGCCCGGTTCCGCACCGCGTGTTCAACTTCTTCCGCCAGGACGTCGGCCGGATTCCGGACGGCCCCTGCATTGCTTTCCGTCGCCCGGTCCCCGGGCGAACCGATTCGAAGGAGTTCACGTGAACACCGCCGACCAGCTCATCGCCGGCTACACCGCCTACACCTCCGCCGAGGAGTTCGGCGTCACCGCCGAGGGCGACGCCCCGGCCACCACGCCGGTCACCGTGACCACGGTCTCGTCGACCGAATGCGTCTCCCTCACCGCCTCGGTCGTCGGCACCACGCTGTCCGGCCACTGCTGATCTGTCTCACCGCCACCGTTTCCGCCTGGTTACCGGGCGGACCGATCTGAAGGAGTTCACGTGAACACCACCGACCAGCTCATCGCCGGCTACACCGCCTACACCTCCGCCGAGGAGTTCGGCGTCACCGCCGAGGGCGACGCCCCGGCCACCACGCCGTCGATCCTGGTGTCGATCGACACCTCGTCCGCGGCCTGCGGAGCGACCATCGGCTACAGCATCTCCCAGACCATCCACGGCGGCTGCTGAAAGCTGTCATGTCGCGTTTGGTCACTTCGCGGGAGATCTGCGCGAACTGACGGAATAAAACTTGTCACATATCCCCCTATGTGACGCTCCCGCCCGTTGGCGGGGAACCGGTAGGTGCCCGTGTACAGGACGGGCACCTACCGGCGCTTCTAGGTGTCGGGCGCAGCGGCCGTGTCGTGCCGTCGCCCCTGTTCGACACTTGTGTTCACCAGCGCGTTCAGGGCGGCGAGGTGCTCTTCTAGAGCCTTCCTGCCGTCGGGCGTCAGAGAGAGCCATGTACGCGGGCGCCTGCCGAAGTACCCCTTGCGTACCCGGACGTACCCCGCACTTTCCAGCGCCGTGACCAGCTTTGACAGCGTAGCGGCTGACGTACCGCAGGATTCCTGGACCGCCTTGAATTCGGCCTCTATGCAGCCGGAGAGGAAGGCGATGATGGCCAGGCGGGTGGGGTGGTGGATCTGCTCATGCAGCTTTCCTGACATCGGTCCTCACGCCTTGCGTGCACCGGCCAGGCGGATCCAGGCGGACGCGCCGAGACCACAGCCCAGCACGACGAAGAACCAGGGGCCGCCGACTGCCGCGTCGACGAGCAGCGCGACAACCACGACCAGGGACATCGAAGCACCGTTCTTCCAGCGGTCGGCATTGCCCGCACCTGCCGACCAGGCCATGACACCGCTGCGGCGGGCGGCCGCAAACGGCACGGCGACGGCCGCGACGACCACGAGGAGAGCGGCCGAGCGGATCACCCACTGCCAGGGGCGCAAGTCATCGGCGAGACCGAGCGCGGAGAGCCCGACGGCAAAGCCGAGTCCGACGAAGGGCGGGTGCCATGCCGCGACAGGACGCGATCGGGCGGCACTGCGTGCGGTAGCGGCCGCGTCCAGCGCCGCACGGGCGTCGTCGTACGTGTTCATCGCGTTCCTCCTCCAGCAGAAGCGTTGCTGCCAGGGTTGCACATAGTTTCCAGGTAGGCAACTACATGGTCGATGGCAAGATTTGCACGCTGCAGAACCCATGGGGTGTGCAACTAGCGTGCGAATGTGTTCTGATCGATGAAAGAGGCTGTTGATGCAGGCCAGGTCGGTTGGCTGCTGGCGAGCACACGGGGGCAAACGCATGGAGACCGCAGCGGCGGACTGTGCTCTCCTCCGGTCGTGCTCGACACACGGCTTTACCGACCGCATCAGCGCCCCAGTTGAGAAAGCTACTGAGGGGGAGTAGGCACATGCCTCGTCCACCGGCCGTGCCGCCGGACGAAAAGGTTCAACTGGTTCTCGCCGTACTGTCTGGACAGACCACAGTCTCCCAGGCAGCCAAAGAAGCCAATGTCACAGAACAGTCCATCGGAAACTGGCGGCGCCAGTTCATCGCCGCAGGACAGCGCGGCCTGGAGGCCGGAGCGGGCAAGTCGCGGCGCGAGCAGCAGCTCCTTGACGAGATCAACAGACTCAAGGCAGCGCTGGGCGAGGCATTCCTCCAACTCAAGGCAGGGCGTGCCGCATTGGACCCGCGGGCGGTCCCTTCCCAGACCTCGAGGCACTACGGACTGCGCGGGGGCTCAGCGTTTCGAGGTTCTGCCACATCATTGGAGTCCCCCGACAGACGTACACAAGTCAACGCAATGCGCTACGGGGCCGCATGACACCGAACCGGTAACCCCGCGTTTGCGTACCACTGCTCTGTACGCCCGAGAAGGCCGCACCGGCGCAGGCACGAACGATTGCGCCTGGCTGACGGATATCGGCCTCTGCGCCAGAGCATCCCCAGACCGGCAGCAGCTCCCCGGCCCCCGTACGGGGAGCTGCTGCCGGTGCGGTGTCCGGGACGACGCGTGTGACGCCGACCAGGCCGACGTCGTCGAGCCGGTGCAGCACGGCTTCGTGCGACCGCCCCCGGACGCCGGCTCTCGACCAGATCGGGATCCGGCGGTGGGCGGCCGACTTCGAGATACCGAAACACTGCGGCAACCGGCGCCTGGCACAGCCGCTGACCAGCGCGTAGATGGTGGCCGCGGACAGCGTCTCATCAGGGGCCCTGTGTTACGCCGCCCTGTGGCCGCACCTTCGGTGGCGGGGCCAGTGGCTCCGCGGTCTCTCGCAGCCCGTCCGGATCAGGCCTGCTCCGCTGCGGCGGGTCGCTGAGCCCATGCCGCAGCGGCGGAGTGCGGGATATGAAATCGGCCACCCGCCAGCACGAGGCGCACGGCACGCAGGGCGTCCAAGCCGGTCAGAGGGTTACCCTCAACGACCAGGATGTCAGCGCGATATCCCGCGGTGAGGCGTCCGGTCTGGTCGCCCAGCCTGAGTGCGGAGGCGGCGCTGGTGGTGGCCATGTCGATGATGCGATGCCTCGGAACACCCGAGTACTCGAAGAACTCGAGGCTGGAAACGAGTCCGCCGAAAGACGCTCGTGGGATGCCGGCGTCCGTCCCCGCCACGAGCTGCACCCCGCTCTCCGCCATCCGGCGCGTGGGCGCGAACAGCGCGGCGGTCTTTTCGGGACCGACGCGGTCGGCGAAGGCCTGCCAGTTCGGATGGTGGGCAGGACAGACGTGAATCTGCTTGGCAATCAGCTGCGCGATGAGGTCCTCGCGCAGGTGGGGGGTGCCGTCTTCGGTCATCCAGCTGCAGTGCTCGATCGTGTCGACCCCTGCGGTGATCGCCGCGGCGATGCCCTGAACGCCGTGCGCGTGGGCGGCTACCGGCAGACCGAGCCGGTGCGCTTCCTCCACCACAACGGCGAGTTCTTCGGTGGTGAACTGCAGCTGCCAGATCGAGGGACCTCCACGGGTGAGACCTCCGCCCGTCGCCATCACTTTGATGACGTCCGCACCTGCTTCGGCGTTGTGGCGCACCTTCTGCCGGATCTCGTTCTCACCCTCGACCTCACCGCCGAGAAACCAGCAGTGCCCCTTGGGGGGCGTCAGCGGCGCGGTGGCGGCGAAAATCCGAGGTCCGGCTATGGCACCATCGCTGATCGCATCCCGGAGGCGGACGGCCAGGCCGCCACGGTCGCCCAAGTCGCGGGCGGTGGTGATGCCGGCGTCGAGCAGTTGCCGGGCTCGGCCGGCCATGCCCAGGAGAAGGGTGGCATCGTCGCTGTCGGTCAGCGTAGTGACCGGATCCGGCCCTGCATCGAAGGCCAAATGGACGTGGCAGTCGATCAGACCGGGGAGGATGGTGGCACCGGGAAACTTCATCACTCGACAGTCCGGTTCCGAATGAGCCAGTACGTCGTTGCGTGCCCCTGCTGCCACGATGACGTCGCCGGAGACGAGGACGGCGCCGTCGTCGATGTGTGCGCTGCCGGGACCTAGCAGTATGCGTTCTGCGGTGATGAGTACCTGGTTCACGACGTCTCGCTTCCTCAGTCGGTGTGTTGGGCCCTGGCGACGACGCATCGTCGTCTCACCGCGTCCGACAGCTGAACCAGCTGCCGCACGTCGTCCTCCAGGCTCTGCGTCAGCGGCATCGCGACGGCAACGGCCGGAGCGGGCGCCTCTTGGGGCTGCTCGTTGTGCAGTGCAGCGCACAGCTGGTCGGCCAGCTCGTCGGCCCCTCCCGGATGGTTCTCCACCGGGCCCGCGGCCGGTGCCAGGTAGGGGCTGATCCGTACCAGGCCGTCACGGCACTCGATGACCCTGCGGTAGAAGCGCCGGTGAATGCCGAGCGGGAGCAGGTGGTCGCGCCATGGCCTGGCGGGCATCCGGCCGAGGGTGTGCTCGGGATACGCCTCGTTGAGCAACTGCCACAGCGGCCCCAGCCGGCGATACAGGCGGCGGTGCTGGCGGCGTATCCGCACCGCCGCAATCCGGGTAGCGGCTCCGGGGTAGCTGACTCCGATGAGGAACAGCGGCACCGCCAACGCGATCATGACGCTTGAGGCCCAGGTGACGGGCTGGGGGGCGGTGCCCCCTTGCCAACGGACCACGGTCAGTACGGTGCGGATCGTGCATGACGCAGCCATGGCACCGATACCAACTGCTGTGAGCCACAGGCCGGTTGACAACGGTCTCTGGGAGGCCCGGGCATAGGCGCAGGTCCAGCGCAGGGCCATGGCAAGGGCGTAGACGAGATATAGATCCGCGACGAGGTAGAAGCTCACAAGAGCCGGATCGCGCAGGTCGGAGCCCCGGAAGTTCGCGCCGTGGTCGTCAACGCCCGCGGTGGCGGTCGCCGTGAGAAGGCCGATCGCGGCGAGAGCTAGAAGGAGTGCCTCCCGGCGTGCGCGTGTGCTGCCCTCGGCGGCATCAGTGGCGGCCGAGTACAGGTAGAAGCACATCAGCCAGTACACCATGCTGAGGACGAACAGGTTCTGCACCAACCGAGGAGCGCCCGGCCCTCCCGCAGAAGCGATCCAGCCGGCGAAGGGCTGTCTGGCCAGCACGAAGGAGCAGGCAGCACTGATCAGGCACAGCGTGACCGCGCGCAAGGCCGCGTCGCGGGGGGCCTTGACCAGCTGGAATATTTTCCATCCCAGCGCTGCGGCGAACGTCAGGCTTAAAGCCAGCATGAGCAGCGAGACGATCACAGCCATCCCTGCCTGTCCCCCAGCGCCGTTTGGACTCGTCGGACCGACGCGTCCGTTGGCTGTGGTGGCGCGACCCGGTCCACGACTGAGGCCCACTCCAGGATGATGGTGGCGACGAGTTCCGCCTCTCGCTCGTGCTCCTGGTCGTACGACGTGCGACGCAGCGCTCGGCGGATCGCTTCGGGGGCGATGTCGGGCATCATCTGGCCCAACAGCTCATCGTCGCCCTCGTCGCTGTCGTGGTCGGCCAGGATGTGGCCCACCTCGTGCAAGATGATGTGGTCCTGGTGGGCTTTCGTCGTCTCACGCTGGTAGACGATGAAGTCGCTGGCGCCCGTGGCGATCCAGACCCCGAACGGTCCCGGTACCGGCAGGGAATAGGGCACCAGATGAATCGGCCGGCCGCGGCGCTCGCCTAATGCGTGACACAGGGCATCCACCTGGAGCGGCGGCTGCATGTCCAGTGCTCGAAGCTCCCGTTTGCAGCGGCGACGAAGCTGTCGCACCTTCAACCGTTCCCCCTACATCAAGGTCGAACTTTCTTCGTGCCGACGACGGCACGTGCCACAGGGGCTCATCCGCGCTGGATGGCGGCCATGGGCTGGATCCGCGCGAAGCCTGGTCGGGACAGGGCGCGACTCGTTCACAAACCGTCTGTGACGAAACCCTAGCGAAGGGTTGGCGGGGGTTTGCAAAGCCCCCCGGGAGAGGGGATATATGCAGCCAGAGTCCGGTCGCCCGCGGACGTGCCGATGGACCGGGACGGCCGGTCTGCGCCTCTGCGCGGTCGCGCTGCAGGTGGGCGGATACGACGGTCAGGCCTCGCCGTACTGTGAGTCGGAATCCTCTCCGAGGCCCTCCAGCTTCCGCAGGTGACTCACAACTCCGGCCAGGGCCTGACGGCTGGAATCAGAGAGGCCGTGTGCCCGAAGTGCGATGTTGCGCACATCGCTCTCCTTCAGCGCCTGTAGCAAGGCGAGCTGCTCGTCAATGCGCTGTGCCTGCTCGTTGTCGAGGAAGTAGGCAGGGCTGACACCGAAGTATCGGGCCAGAGCTTCGAGGTGCTTCATGGTCGGGTTGGTCTTCCGGCCGGTACGCAGCTGCCAGATGTATGTGGCGCTGATCGCCCGTTCCCCCGCAGCGATGTTGATGGCAGCGGCGACGTCCTCGTGGGAGGGCGCCTTCCGATCCTTCGGCGTCGCGGTTCGGAACAAGTGATCGAGCTTTTCCGCGAGGGTGCGGGTGACCTCACCACCAGCACCCTGCTCGGTCGCACTGCTCATCCCCCGACTCCTCGCTAGTTCATGGGTACCCAGGCCACGAGTGTACTGAATGGCTGCCCTCAACTACCGGCTCAGTCGCGGGAGTTTGCTGGAAACGCGGTGGATCTCGTGTCTATTATCCACCGGAGTCATGAACTGACGTTAATGGGGGAGCCATGGCGCGGCACCAGAGAGCCGTCCCGCGGGACACAACCGAAGCCGGCAGCGATCACACCGTGCTCACTCGGCATGACCAGCCGAAACCGGCAGTCCCCTCCCCTGCCGACGCGGGCCGGAGACGCCCTGGGCGCGCCCCCCACTCAGTAGGTGCAGCGCAGTGAGCACACACGTACCCGACGATCCGACAGCCCTCGACCACACACTGGAGGTCTCTCTCGGTCGGCGCGCACCCTTCACCCAGGTCGGCGACTGGGTCCTGCTCTCCGGAGCAGACTCCGACGCCCGAACCCTGTACTGGGCGCTGTCCGCCCATCTCAATGCCTCGCGGGACGACAACGAGGTCTGGCCGGGCCTGCTCACACTCGCCCGCATCCTGGGATTGAAGAAACCCGAGAACGTCTCCAAGTACATGCTGCAGCTGGAAGTGATCGGCGCCGTGGAAGTCATCCGCTCCACCACCGGCCTCGTGCGCCGCAACCGCTACATCGTCCACCAGACTCCACCCGTCGGCTACCGCGGACCGCGGTCCATGGCCGACTGGTACACCCTTAATCGAGCCAAGCCCGACGAATCCCCGGAAGAACGCGACGCGCGCGAAGCGGACTTCGACTCCTGGCTCACCGCCACCCGCCAGACGCTCAAGGAACACTGCGAACAAACCGCCCGCGCCCGAGCACTGGCAAGGAAGAACCGCACGCCTCTGCCGCCAGCCGTGTCCTTTTTCGGCCTGCACTCCCGTACCCCCATCGCGGGGGGTACGGAGCGAGCAGGAAAGCCCGCCAAAACAGCAGGCCAGGCCGTACCCCCCGTGGTGGGGGTACGTACCCCCACCACAAAGGCCTACGCACCCCCACGCCAGGGGGTTGAAGCAGACCAAGAAGAACAACACCAAGGGACCGCGCCTGCGGCGCGAAGCGTCGCCCCCGGCCGAAGGCCTCCGACAGCAAGTAGTAGGAACGCCCCCAACACCACCGCCGGGCGCCCACGCACCTCTGCCGCTCCGCGAATGACCCGGGCCCAAGCACAAGCCGTTCAAGCCGTCGAAGTCGGACTTCCCGAGGAATTGCGTGTTCTGCTCCCCCGGTGGCGCCCTGCAGCACTACGGGACACCATCCTGCGCGAGCACCAACACCGCACTGTCGAAGAACTGATCGCGCGAGCCCATCGCCGCTGGTACGCCTGGGGATTCGCCTCGATCTCCGACATATCCACTGGCGGAGCAGGCTTAGCTCATCCCGTCGGTGTCGCGGTACGGCTCATCGCATCCCACCAATGTCCCATCGGCAGGTGCGGCCGTGAATGCCCTGACCCGCGATGCGAAGACGGGGTCATCATCGACACCGGACAGTTGTGTCACCGGTGTTCCGAACACCGGCGCGATCACCACGCCGGAGACGCCGCACAACCGAGTGCTGCCACTCATGACAGGCCGGGGCAGCGGCGGCCTGAATGCCAGGATTGCGGGAGGCCTATGGTTGGTCCAGCGCGTCCGGAGGGCATCTGCCGCGAATGTAGACAGGCCACAGTAGATGTACAGAACAGCGTCCGGCGAGCCGTGTGAACACCACGCAACGGTGCCGACTCACGCGTCGGAAGACACCGACGCGTCCCCGAAGCGACCACTGGAAGACGGAGGAAGGCCCAGCTTGGGCAGCGCGGTGGTCCAGTCCCTCACGATGGGTCGCTGTCTCGCGTGCGAGACGCATCGGCGTGTGCCGCGACGGCGTCGTGGATCGCGGCGAGGGAGCGGGCGACGTCCAGGAGCCGGTACGCCTGGGCGCGGCTGATGCCGAACTCCGCGGCGCAGTACGACTTCCAGCTCGGGTGCCCGAGCGGCACCCAGACGCGAGCGGCGTGCGCGTCGCGGACCTGGGCGGCGAGCACCGCCACGGAGCGCCGGACGTCGTCCATCGCCTCGCGCAGCCCGGCCGTCATCTTCCGGGCGCGGGCCACGGTCAGCGGCGGCCGGGCCGGTTCGGCCGCCGTGCTCCTGGTCCTCGTGCTGCTCGCCCACGACTCCCGCTCTGGGGCCTCAAGAGGATCCTCAGCCCGCGCTTCCCCGCACCCCCCGGCACGGGCCTTCATGACGGAGGACAACTACCGCAGGATCAAGACCCACTAACAAACAGGGCCTGACCGCCACAGAGACATGGCGCTACTTCCTCGACAACCACGACTCCTGGATCCCCCTGACCACCATCACGGCGCTCTACATCACCCTCGCCCGAGAACCCCAGCCGGCCGATTCCAGCGAAACCCCAGATCCGGGGCAGAGACGGGCGGGGCGACGTGTGACCTGGGTGCTTAGGTCACGACTGGGGTGGTCGCAAGGCGCCGGCGATGACGGTGGTCACCATCTTGCGGACGGCGGCGGTCTGCGGCGGGGCACTTGTCCGGTCGGCGAACAGCAGGTGCCCGGCCCCGACGAGGGTGGGGGCGAGTGTGTCGATGTCGGCGTCACCGGCCAGGCGCCCCAACTCCCGCTCGGCGGTGAGATAGGCGGCGATCATGGCGGTGCCTTGCATGGCCAGCGGGATGCCGGTCAGACCGGCCTCGCGCAGCCGGGCGCGGAGGCCGTCGCGGAAGGTGATGAGCGCGACGATGGCCACCGTGACCGGCCCGAACAGGTCCTCCAGCGCGTCGGCGAGGTTGTCCACCACGCTCCCGGTGCCGGCGGCGGCACGCAGAGTCGTGGTTCGGTCCTCGATGCCGCGGACGCGGTCGAGGACCAGCTCCGCCAGGAAAGCGTCGAAGTCGGTGAAGTGCCGGTGCAGCACGCCCTTGGCACAGGTCGCCTCCTCCGTGACCGCCCGGCTGGTCAACGCGTCGGGCCCGTCCCGAAGCAGGACGCGCTCGGCGGCTTCGAACAACTGGCCGCGCACGTTGTGGATGTGCACCCCTGACGGCATTGTCTCCCTTTCCGGCCGCCCCCGCCCTAACAAGTGGGCAACCGCCCATTAGTGTGGGCGCATGCCCACTTTATCGCAGGGACAGCCGGACACATCCGGCCCCGAGCCCCACCGCCACCGGCAGACGGCCGAGTCGTTCGGCGTCGATGCCGAACGCTACGACCGCGCCCGACCGCCGTATCCCCAGGCCCTGGTGGACAGGATCGTCGCGGCAAGCCCCGGTCGGCACGTCCTCGACGTCGGAGCCGGGACCGGCATCGAAGCCCGGCAATTCCAGGCGGCCGGCTGCACGGTGCTCGGTGTCGAGCCCGACGAGCGGATGGCCGCCTTCGCACGCGTGGCTCGGACTGGTCGACCGAGGACGGAGGCATACCAGCGGTGGCCGGCTCGGGAGACGGTCACTGACTGCACCACGGCGTCGCCGCGTCCGATCAGGCGGCCCATGCGTTTGGCGGACTCGTGCAGCCGCACGGAACCGATCCGGGGCAGGAGCAGGCGCCGGTAGCTGTCCAGCCGGATGGTTGGCCGTTTGACGTCGTGGTGGAGGTGGAACGCTTCGCGCGCGCGGCCCTTCTTCTCGAACCGCGGGTAGCCCACCCGGCGGCCGGCCCGGGCCCCGCGCAGGGAGTCGAGCCAGTTCTTCCAGGCCCGGTCGGCGTCGATGAACGCGGACTGGAACGCGTGGGTGTTCACCTCGTGCCACCACGGACGAAGAAGGAGATCATCCGGCTCTTGAAACGGGCCATCGCCCGTGAGATGTTCCGCTGTCTGACCACCACGGTCACCGTCCCCGGCATCGCCGGCCTACGGCCCCTGCGGCAATCCAGGAACCTCACCCTCACCGCGGCGGCCCAGCACCTCGGAGTCTGGCCCGCCACCATCTCCACCCTCGAACGCGAGATCCGCCGAGACGACGACCTCGCTCACGCCTACCGCAACTGGCTCCAAGCCGCTTGAAGGCAATAGGAGCATCAAGGCGCCCGACCTGGGCATTCACCTGAGGTGGGCAGGGGATGAGGTCCAGGACGCGGACCGGCTCGCCTTTCCAGCGGTCGGGGCGGTCGTGGTGATCACCGCCCCGACCGGACGGTCGGGGGTGGGCTGCGCAACATACTGGCAGTGCGCCGCAGCCCAGGTGTCCTGCTGGGCCACCACCAGGACAGAGGGCAGGTCCAGGTCCAGGACGGTGGTGCCGGGCAGCGCGGCGAGGTGCTCGGCCGTACCCGGCCGGGCAAAGATCGGCTTCGACCAGCGCACACGCGGGGGCATAGAGGTACCACCCGGACTCCGCATGCGCGCGGTGGATCAACCGCGAGGCCAGGACGTTACCGCGGCAGGCCGCGGCCAGCGCGGTGTCGTCCAGGACGATGTGCAGCGCGTCGCTCACCGGGCTCCCGCATCGGCCAGCCTACGGTCAAGCCCGCTAGGACGGGGGCAGGCCCAGCTTGGACAACACAGTCGTCCAGTCGGTGACGATGGCCTGCTGCGCGGCCTGGAGGCTCACCTTCCCGGAGCAGACCGCGGTGTGCAACTGCGACTCCACCGGATCCTTTTTGTTGTGGACCCCGGACCCGGTTTTGTGGCCGGGGTCCGGCGGCCCGACCCAGAGGTTTCGGCGGTCGTTCGGGTCACCGCCGAGTTCGAGGGAGACCAGGTGGTCGTACTCCGCGTCGCCGAGGCGGCCGGTGTAGCCGTAGGAGCCAGCGTTCGCGCGCTTCTCCGGACCGGTCACACTCTCCGGGGGCCGGATCCCCTTGGTGTAGCCGCCCTCGCGGCAGATCGTCGACGCCAGCGTCGCCTGCGTCACCGACGGCGAGATAGCGCCGGGCGTGCACGAGGAGTCTTCGAGGGGCTCGCCCTTCTCGTACCGGTAGCGGCAGCTGCCCGCGGCCGGCTGCCGCTGCACCGTGTACGTCTTCTGCGGCCCCGCCCCCACCGGAATCCCCACCGCTCCAGGCGAGACCGTCGTGCCGGACGGCCCCGCCGCAGGAGTACCGTCCTTTCCCCGAAGTAGCCGACCCTGACTGCGAACCGGATGAACAGCCCGTCAGCAGCAGGCAGGACAGCAGCACCGGTGGCCCCGCGCGGCGGACGAATTCCATGACCACCCCTCACGGTCGAGCAGCAGATGGCCACAAGCTCCCCCGCCTGGGCGGCCACCTACCGCTCATCGCCGGGCGCACAGGTGTACGCAGGCTCACCAAACGGCACACGCGGGGTGAGCTCCTGGAGCTCCGGCGTCCCCCGCCGTCGCCGCGCACCAGGCCGTGGAGCAGGCTCTCCCGGAGTTACCTGCGTAACGCGCTGGCGGTGCTGGGCTGACTCGAGATGCAAATCCACGTCGGCGGGGAGGACGGGCGCTACCGCGTCGGGGCGGCATCGCGGACGGAGCGCCCCCGCGGGCGCGCGACGACGCCCGCCGTGCCGCCCTCCGTCCCCCGAGAGGGGAGTTATCCCGTGGGCGCGAGGACGACGATCTTGGAGCGCGCCCAGCGGCTGCGGCAGCGAGCTACCCCCGCGGGGGCGGGGACGACCTGTTCGCGAACGAGGTCGGCGATGCTCGGGAGGAGCTACCCCCGCGGGCGCGGACACGACCGACCAAGGAGCGCGCTCCACGGGTGCACTGCCGAGCTACCCCCGTGGGCGCAGGGACGACCGGTCCCGGATCACGCCGTCGTCCGGGTCCGGCGAGCTACCCCCGCGGGCGCGGGGACGACGCCCGCCGTCGCGCGCGAGGGCGGGCCGCGCGGTTCCACTCGGTGACGATGCCCAGCATCGTCATCACAGCCAGGCAGTGGAGTGTCGCACCCGGGACAGGGCGCGCGCATCGCGGCGCGCGGCCGCGTTGCCGATGGGGTTCTGCCAGGGCCGGGGCCGGCGCGACTGCCCGGCGACGAAGCGGCGGCGTCCGGCGTCTTGGAGCCGCCGTCGTTGGTTGCGCAGTTCCCTTTTCTTCCCCTCGTCGTGATCACGTGCGTTGCTGCAGCACCCGTGATCGACACCAAGGCCGTGAGGTTTGAGTGTGCTGTCCGCGCCGACGGACGACTCCGGCGAGCTCACTCCCCCGAGTGACTGACCGGCTCGGCGTCGCAGCTGTCCTGGGAACGGACCGGCCCGGTGAGCGGCCCGCACACGATGCTCGCTTCCATGACATGGCCGCCGGCCAGCACCACGAGAAATACTTTCAGGAGCCGTCGCGTAGGTGCGGCCGGCCGCTGACCGAGCCGGGGATGGACCTTTCCCAGAGGATCGGCGGTGACCTCCACGGTGCTGCCGACGCGCGGTTCGCCATCGACGGAGAACGACCTGCCGTCGTTCAGTCGGACGTAGACCCCGTCTTGCCTGGGGGCACCGCTGTCGCTGGTGTAGGTCCGGATGCCGGTGACTACGCCCGTGAACGTCACGCCGCGGTCGTGCAGGATTTGCTGTTCGACATCCCGGTCGCCGAAACCGCCCGCCATGACGGAACAAGCGATGACGACAACAGCGCCGACCCAGAAGAGCACCCATCGCACTGTGCTGGTCCGGTCGTCCACCCAGCGGTCTCTGACGAACGCGTACACCGCGACCACGCCGATGTAGAAGAACAGATCCGCGAGCATGAGCACGAGGACCAGACCGTGCTCGTTCTCACGCCACGCGTCCTGCTCGAGTCTCAGCGACAATAGCGAGATCCCCAACGGGACGGCCGCCGCCAGGACGCACCACACCGGCCACAGCAGCGCCCACGCCGCCTTTCGCCCCAACTGGCCCCCCATCCCACCAGCCTGCCCCGACAGCGGAACAGCCGCAATAGCCCGGCTTCCCTCGCACACGGCGACTCGCAGCCCGACCTGGCGGACGACCGCCTCGCCGACGGCAGGACAACCGCCACCGGTCCAACCGACCTGCTTCTTCCTGGCCCGCGGCGCCCAACGGCTCCGGCGCTAGCCACATGCCCGGTGGCTGCGGTTCTCTGCATGTCTCAGGGCTTGGCCGGAGCAATCCGTCTCACTCCCGTGGCATCTCCCCAGCAGAATCGGCCATCGCGCACGGGTTCCATGATCGTCAGTTCTGTGGATCCACCCGCCTAATCGGCGGCATGCCCCTGCCCTTGGACAACCAACAGCAACCCGCACGCTGACACGCCCACGCCGTCGGCGTCGCCCTCTACACCACGGCATCCGCAGACGCGATCGTCCCCGCCCACCCCAAGACCGACTGGGAGCAGCTGCGCGGGGTGCAGAAGGGCCGGCGCTCCCCGCTCGCCGCGCTGGCGAAGCAGGCCGCCCCGGTCTGACCCGGGCCGCTGCTCATCGACGCCGCCCCTCCCCTGTACCCGGCAGGGAGGGGCGGCGTCGACGTGTGGGGTCGGCCGCGGCGGCGGAACAGCCCGCAAAGCTGCAGGCACGGGCAGCGGGCAGCGGGGTAGATGCTGAAAGGTGCCCGGCGGCCGGCGCCGGAAGGCAGTGCCAGGGCGACGTGCACTGTCCGTGGCAACGACCGGAAGGCCAGGCGGATATGAGGCGTACGCGTGCGGATGCGAGTACCAGGCATCCTCGTCATGAGCGCAGGGGGGAAGCGCGGCTGCCGGCGGTGGTCGCGACGCTCGCCGCGATCTGCCTGTACCTGCTGCTGCCGCAGCGGCTGCTCATCGCCCCTCGGTACGTGCTGCCCGCCCTGGAATGCCTGCTGCTCATCCCGCTCATCGCGATCAACCCCAAACGGTTGACCCGGCAGACCAAGGCTTTCCGCGTGCTGTCACTGACACTCGTCGGGGTCATCGCGGTCAGCAACCTGGTCGCGCTGGCCATCCTGATCCATGAACTGCTCTACGCCGGGGTGAAGGACGGCCGGTCCCTGCTGGTGGCCGCGCTGCAGGTGTGGCTCACCAACATCATCGTCTTCGGGCTGGCCTACTGGGAGCTGGACCGGGGCGGCCCGGTCAGCCGCACCCAGGTGCCCCGCTCCGCCCTGCCGCTGGCGGACTTCCGTTTCTCCCAGGACGAGAACGACGACGCCGTCCAGGAAGTCGCCGACGGTGCCAGCGCCACCTCGGACTGGGTCCCCACGCTGATGGACTACCTGTACGTGTCCACCACCAACTCCACGGCCTTCAGCCCGACCGACACCATGCCGCTGTCGACCCGGGCCAAGGCCATGATGAGCATCCAGAGCGTCTCCGCCCTGCTGACCTCGCTCCTGGTGATCGCGCGGGCCGTCAGCATCCTGCACTGACAGCCCCCCGGCGCCGCTTCCGTGTTGCTCCCCGACGCCTGGTGAGGACACTGAAGACAAGGCGAGGCGAGGGCAGGAGGTCTTGTGTGGCCGCCACGCGGTACGGGGCGGCGGGTGCTCCTGGCCGCGTCCGCCCTGCTGGCGCTGCTCGCCTGCGGTGTCGGCGGGTACGCGCGGCTGGGGTTCTCCCTGCCGGACGCCGTCTATCTGACGGTGATGACGCTGACCACGGAGGGGTTCTCCGGTGCCGACCGGCTCAGCGAGGCCGGCAAGCTCTTCACCGCCGCGCTGGCGGTGGTGGGGGTCGCGGTCTTCGTCGCGGTCCTGGGGCTGATCGGGACGGCACTGGTGGAGGGACGGTTCGGGCCTGCGGGAAGGAAGCGGCGGATGCAGCACCGCATCGACGCGCTGCGCGACCATTTCATCGTCTGCGCCTACGGGCGGGTCGGCCAGGCCGTGACCCGCGAGTTCGCGGCCGAGGGCGTCCCCTTCGTCGTGATCGAGAGCGACGCCGCCCTGGAAGAGCGGCTGCAGCGTGAGCGCGCGCCCTACCTGATCGGCAACGCCGCCTCCGAGCAGGTGCTGCGCCGCGCGGGCATCGACCACGCCCGCGGTCTGGTCTGCGCGGTCGACTCGGACGCCGAGAGCGTCTACATCACCCTGATCGCCCACTCCCTCAATCCCTCGCTCGCCATCGTCTCGCGGGCCTCGGAGGCTGCGTCGGCCGAACGCCTCGCCCACGCCGGCGCGAGCAGCGTGGTCTCTCCCTACATCACCAGCGGCCGGCGTATGGCATTGCTGGCGGTCCGCCCGCACGTGGTGGACTTCCTGGAGTTCACCCGGGCCGGCAGCTCCGACTTTCGGATCGAGGAGATCCGCTTCGACGTCGGCTCCCGCCTCGTGGGACGGCCCCTGCGCCAGGCGTGCGGGGGAGCGCTGCCCCTGCTGATCCGCCGCGCCGACGGCGCCCTGGAGCCCAACCCCGATCCGGAGACCGCCGTAAGGGCCGGGGACACCATGATCGTTTTCGGGGACCCCGGCGCTCTGCGCCCCATCGAGGACGAATAGCCGAAGCCGGTCGCGCCGGTCGCGATCGAGCCCGTTCGGCCGGACGGCAGAAGCCACTGAGCCACCCGGACGTGGTCTACGCGGTCGCTTTCCGCTCCCCGCAGTCGATCGAGGTCCGCTTCGGCACCAGCCGGGCCGGAGCCGTCGACGTCGCGCTCTCCACCACGGCGTCCGCCGACGGGATCGTGACGCTCACGGTCGCCGTGGCGAAGGCGTTACATCTCCGTGACGCCCACAGCGAAGAAGATCAACAGGCTTCGTGGTGTCAGGAGTTCGGGGCGGGGGCCCCACGTACGACCGCTAGACACGGAGAGTCGACCATGACCAAGTCCACCAAGTTCGTGATGGCAGTTGCCGGCGTCACACTGGCGGGGATCGCCGGTACGGGTGTCGCGCAGGCATCCACCACCGCGCACCCGGCCGGCTCCGGCGCGCCGTCCTCGTGCCGCCCCGCCAACCTCAAGACGAAGATCACGCCGGACACCGCCAGCTCCGGGCACCGCCACTACCGGGTCACGCTGACCGCCGCTCCCAAGACCAGCGCCTGCCAGCTCGCCGGCTCCCCCCGCAACGTGAAGTTCTACGACAACGGCTCCCTCAAGGGCATCACCACCAAGCCCTACGGCTCGCAGAACACCAAGGTGACCTTCGGCCCCGGCCACCCCGTCCACTTCGACATCCAGGTCCCCGACACCGCCGAGGGCGCGCCCGCCAACCGGACCGTCTTCACCCTCCGCACCCCCGGCGGCGGCGTCATCCCCGGCAACCAGGAAGCCGACGGCAAGCTCTCCGTCGACTTCGGCACCCAGATCGGCCCCGTGAAGCCCGGCGCCTGACCCGCACCACAAGCGAACACCGACCGCATGCGGCCCGCCACCCCACGGTGGCGGGCCGCACCCGACTGTGCGGGGGCCTCTATGCCCTTCGTCACGCGAGGCGTGGGGTTCTGGGTTCGCCGTGCTTCGAGGCCCCGGAGGACTTGGTCGTGGGGGGCGAGCCGAGGCGACGTTCCCCGACGCGGGCCGGGTCCCCGACCCGCTGGGGTACGCCCCGGACAGCAGGAGGGTGAAGCCGGGCGCCACGTGAAGGCCGGGTCCCGCGGGCGGCGGCCGCGGAACCGCCCGTTTCCCGAATCCGTTGCTCCGCTCAGGCGGCGAACCTGCCGCATAGCCAGTTTCCCGGTTCCGTGGGGTCGTCGCTCGTCCAGAACTGGCGCCACAGCATCGCGAACTCCCCACGGTCGAGATGGCCGTCGCCGTTTGCGTCGAGCAGTTCGAAGACGCCGGTCAGGTCGACAGGCCGCCCGTTCCAGGTCTCCACGAGTTGCCGGTGCTCCTCCGGGCTGATGCGGCTGTCCCCGTCGGTGTCCACGGCGTCGAAGACCGTGTTCGCCGTGGCGGTGACCTCCGCCGCCATCGCGGGCAGCCTGTCGACCACCGTGAGCAGTTCGGGCAGGTCGACCGTCCCGCTTCCCCGGGCGCCCCCGGCCTCGCGCAGTGCCGACCACCACCCCATCAGCAGGGTCTCGACCCGCACGCGCAGTTCCGTCCCCGGACCCACCGCGGGCAGCCGGCTCCAGCGGGCGACCAGCGCCCTGAAGTCCTCCTCGCGCAGACAGCCGTCCCCGTCGGCGTCGAACGCGGCAAACATCCCCCTGAGCTTGCGCTCCTGGAACTCGCTGGCCATGAACGGCCTCCCTCGGCACCGAACCGAACCGCGGACCCCGGCGGACACCCCGCGCAGCAGCGGCGGACCACCGGTCACTGCAGGCCGCGGGCCGCACGGCCCCAAGTGGGCACTTGTGTGCGAGCGATCGGAATCCCGCGACCCGGTCCCGCACGCCCCAGCCACCGCCCTCGGGCGGCCCGTTCAAATGTTCGCAAAGGGTACATGCCGTACTCCGGTTCGCCATCCGGCGTCCCTGCGTCCTCTCCCCGTGCCGTCCGCCGGTCTCCGGCCCGCGCACAAAGGGTCCTTTTGGTACGGCCAACCATTCCTTATGGAATCGGGGCGACATGTGACCACCGTCTCCGCTCCGCCGGGAACCGGAGGAGGCGTGAATTCGTCGCCTCCGGGCCAAGCCCATTGCCTGAAAGGCCCGTTGATGCAAACCCGTTCCGAATGGTGAGATACGCTGAGTGGCAGCGGTTGATGAAACGGTCCTCCGGCCCGACCTCCGGGGTGGACCGAATCCTCCGTACCCCCGTCGTGCCCAGGGTCGCCGACGGGTACTCCTCTTCGAGCAGGAATTGATGCCCGTTCAATCATTGGCGGAGCTGGTACGCTTCGCGCGCCTCAACTCACCGTTCTACCAACAGCTTTACTCGCACCTTCCCGACCAGGTCACCCAGCTCACGGACCTACCGGTCGTGCCCCAGGCGGAATTCTGGCGGGCCAACTCACCCCGCGAGAACACACTGCTGACAGCTCCGCTGGAGGAAGCGGTCGTCTTTCGCAGCGGCGGAACCACAGGATCCCCGAAGTTCTCCTGCTACACACGCGCGGAATGGCGGGAATTCACCTCCGCTTTTGGTGCCGGACTTGTCAACGCCGGTCTTCGGCCGGGCCATCGAGTGGCCGATCTGTTCTACGCCGGAGACCTGTACGCGAGTTTCACCTTCATCCTGGATTCACTGCACCGCTCCCCGGTGGCCAACGTACGGCTTCCCCTGGGCGGCGCGACACCCTGGGAATCCACCGCGGCCACCTTGGAGGAGTTCCGCGTCGAGGTCGTCGCCGGCACCCCGACCACCCTCTGCGCGCTCGCCGAACGCCTCACCGCGGCCGGCCGGGCCCTGCCCGACGTCGAGCTCCTCTTCTTCGGCGGGGAGTGCCTCTTCGGCGACCAACTCCCGCTGCTCGGCAAGGCGTTCCCGAACGCCGAGGCCCGCTCACTGGGCTATGCGAGCGTCGACGCGGGCCTCCTCGGCGAGGCCGTGCCCGGCGGCGACCCGCGGGTGCACCGCGCGTTCGTCCCGCACACGGCCGTGGAGATCCTCGACGACGAGGACGTGCCCGTCGAGGACACCGGCGTCGCGGGACGCCTGGTCGTCACGGATCTGCGCCGCCGGCTGATGCCGGTACTGCGCTATCCGGCGGGCGACCGCGCGGAGTGGGTGGACCGGGACGCGGGCGTCTTCCGCATTCTCGGCCGCGCCGAGGAGGGCGTACGGGTCGGCCCCGTCTCCCTCTACACCGAGGACGTGCACGACGTCGTACGCGGCGTCGACACGGCGGGCGAGATCACCGGGCTCCAGCTCGTGATACGCCGCCAGGACGGCCGCGACGGCCTCGTACTGCGCCTCGCCACCGGCGAACCCGCCGACCGGCACGGCGCGTTGGGCGCCGCCGTGGCCGCGGCCGTCCTCGCCCAGCGGCCGGCCTACACCGGCGCGGCGGACGCCGGACACGTGAACCCGCTCACCGTCGAGTGGGCACGGCACCAGGATCTCGCCGTCAACTCCCGTTCCGGGAAACTGGTACGGGTCGTCGACGAACGGCCGCACTCATGAGCGCGGCCGCCCCGCGCGGCCGGCGCCTGCCGCTGGTGCTGCGCAATCCCTCCTTCGGCCGGGTGTGGACCGCTCAGCTCCTCACCCAGGCAGCGGGCCGGATGTTCCAGGTGGGCGCGGTCTGGTGGCTCGTCGGCTTCGCCGGGGGCGAGCGGCGCGGTCTGGAGTCGGGCCTCTTCCTGATGGTGAGCACCCTCCCCGCGGTCGCGCTCGCCCCCGTGGTCGCCCGTGTCGTCGCGCGCCACGCGCACCGCACGGTGCTGGCCGTCGCCGCGGCCGTGGCGGGCTCCGTCGCCGTACCGGTGGCACTCTGGGCGTACGCCAGTGAGCTGCCCATGGCCGCGGTGTACGCGGTGGGCCTGGCCCTGGCCGCCTGCCAGGCGGTGTTCGACCCGTGCCTGACGACATCGGTGCCCGAACTGGTCGAGGACACCGACATCGAGGCCGCCACCGGCTTCGAACTGTCCACCCAGTCGCTGGCCGGACTCGGTGGCGGACTGCTCGGGCCGCTCCTGGTCGACGCGGGCGGTCTCCCGGCGGTCGTGGCCGTCTGCGGCACCGCCTATCTGCTCGCCGCCCTGCTGGTCGCCTCGGCCCGTTTCCGCCAGGCGACCGGCACGTCCGACGCGCCGCAGGATCCACAGGACCAACAGGACGCGCCGGACGGCTCCATAGCGGGAGAGGGAGAACACGGCAGGCCACCCGCGCGCCGGACGCTACGCCGGATCCTGGCCGGGCTCCCGGTCATCCGCCGTGTGCTGCTCTGCTTCGCCGCCGCGAACCTGTTCACCACCGCCGTCTACGTCGTCATGCCGCTGTACACCCGCGGGGTGCTGCACTCCACCGGGTCGACCGTCGCCACCCTGGAGGCCGCGCTCGGCGCGGGCACCCTCGTCGGCTCCTTCACCGGGGCGCGCGTACCCGGCCGGCCGGTCGCCGTCGGCAGCGCCTGCCTGGCCGTGATGGCCGTGGCGCTCGGGCTGCCGGGCCTGTGGGCCGGGCACGCGACGGCGATCGGCGCGCTGGCCGTCGCCGGGTGGTGCGTCGGCGTGATCGGCGTCCGCTTCGTGGCCCTGTTCCAGCGCCTGGTGCCCGCGGCCGACAAACCCGGCTTCTTCGCGGTCATGCAGGCCCTCCTCGGAGCCACCTTCCCGCTGTCCTCCCTCGTCTTCGGCACGCTCGGCGACCACCTGGGCGCGCGAGCGCTCTGCCTCGTCCAGGGCGCCGGACTGGTCCCGGTCGCGCTCGCGCTGTGGTGGCTCGGCGGACGCGCGCGGCCCGACGCGCCGCGCACCTGCGCCGGCGTCGCGGCGACGGCCGCGCACCCCATCCCGGCGGGGGAGACGTCATGACCGTCCTCCTCGCCCCGGCGGCGGTCCAGGACATCGCCGAACTGCGGCAGTTGTACTTCGACGTGTACGGGCACGGCTACCCGGTGCCGCTCGGCAGCGACCCGGCCGTGATGCGCCGGATGATCACGGACGGCTCCGCCCACTGGCTCACCGCCCGTACGCCCCGTGGGGACCTCGTCGGCTCCGCCGTCGTGCAGACGGACGCGGGCAGCCGCGTCGGCAAGCTCCTCGGGCTCGCCGTGCACCCCGCGCACCGCGGCGGCGGACTGGCCTCCCGGCTGACCGGCGCGGTGTGCGAGGCTGCCCTGGCCACCGGTGTGCCCGACTCGCTCTACGCCACCGTCCGCGTCGTCACCGAGGGCCCGCAGCACGTCGTCGTACGCAACGGCTTCCGGCCCCTCGGCCTGCTGCCCAACGCCGTCGAGGTCGACGGCTGCGAAAGCCTCGCGCTCTTCGCCCGCTACGCCGACGGCGTGCTGGAACGGCGGGCCCCCGTGGACCGCGTGCCCGAGCGCCTCACGGGACTGCTG
Organism: Streptomyces sp. NPDC043952; assembly: GCF_056435325.1. Lineage (NCBI taxonomy): Bacteria > Bacillati > Actinomycetota > Actinomycetes > Kitasatosporales > Streptomycetaceae > Streptomyces > Streptomyces sp. NPDC043952. The sequence goes on along the minus strand of NZ_JBWKES010000043.1, from coordinate 24,687 downwards.
GCCGCCGCGTCCGCGGGCATCGGCATCGACTGCGCCGGCACGGCACGGCCCGTCGCCCTCGACAGCGTGCCCCGCCGGGCCTTCGGGGCCGAGCCGATCGAGCTGATCTCCGCCCCGGCCTTCGTCCGCCGCCGCTTCCTCGAACGGTTCCCCCGCGCCGCCGACCGCTTCTTCCCCCTGCACACCCCCAACGCGCTGCTGGTCGCGGCCGACGGCGGCTTCGAGGCGTACGCCGACCTCGACCCGGTGGCGGGCAGCTGCGCGCTCGTGGCGGTCCACCCGCGCCCCGCGGCGCTGACCGGCGCCCTGGAGGCGCTGATGACCACGGTCACCCGCGCCGGTGCCGACTACGCCGAGACCCTGCTGCCGCTGGCCGACACCGAGGCCCTGGAGATCTTCCTGGCCTCCGGGTTCGTACCGAGCGCGGTCTACCCGGCGATGCGGCGCGTCGGCGACCGGCTGCACGACTACGTGGTGCTCTCCCGCACCAGCCGGCAGATCGACTTCCGTACGACGGCCGTGAGCCCGCTGCTCCAGCCCTACCTCGGCGCCTATCTGAGCGCCTGGGCCTCCACCTATCTGCCCCTTCACGAGGTGTCCCGATGAACCCCCATCTCGCTCCCGTCGAGGTCCCCGACCCGGCGGCACTCGGCCAGGTGCAGCGCCTGTGCGACCTGGCGGACCCGTACGCGACCGGCGCCGAGGCCGACGGGCTGTTCGCCGCCGCCATGGCCGAGACCAACGCCTGGCACGCCGCACGGTCCCCGTTCTTCGCCGCCCTGCTCCAGGAGCAGCCCGAGATCCCGGCGCCGACCGTCGGCGACGGAGTGCGCACCCCGCTGGTGCCGGCCGCGTTCTTCAAGCGCCACGAGGTGCTCTCCGTCCCCCGCGACGAGGTGTTCCTGCACCTGACCTCCTCGGGCACCACCGGGCAGAAGTCCCAGATGTTCTTCGACCGGTGGACGATCCGCTCGGCCCAGCGCATGGTGGCCCGGATCTTCGACCACTACGGCTGGATCATCCCCGACCGGCCGGTCAACTACCTGCTGTACAGCTACGAGCCCGCGCCGTCGCTGAAACTGGGCACGTCGTTCACCGACAACTACCTGTGCGACTTCGCCCCGGCCCGGCACACCACCCACGCGCTGCGGCACACCGGCTCCGGCCACGAGTTCGACGTGCACGGCTGTATCGCCGCGCTTCAGCGCTACGCCGACGAGGACGCGCCGGTCCGCATCCTCGGCTTCCCGGCTTTCCTGTACTTCACCCTGGAGCGGATGAAGGCCATGGGCATGGCCCCGCTGCGGCTGCCCGAAGGGTCGCTGGTGGTGCTCGGCGGCGGCTGGAAGGGCCACACCGACCGGCAGATCGGCAAGGACGAGTTCCGCGCCGCGGTCACCGAACGCCTCGGCATCCCGGCCGAGTCCGTCCGCGACACCTTCGGCTCCGTCGAGCACTGCGTGCCGTACGTCGAGTGCGCGCACCACCGGCTGCACGTTCCCGTGTGGTCGCGCGCCGCGGTCCGCGACCCGGGGACGCTGCGCCCGCTGCCGTACGGCGAACCCGGCTTCCTGCACCTGGTCAGCCCGTACATCACCTCCGTACCGGCGCAGAGCGTCGTCATGGGCGACCTCGCCTCGCTGCACCCGGGCGAGGAGTGCCCCTGCCCGCTGTCCACCGACTGGTTCACCGTGCTCGGCCGCGCCGGGGTGAGCCGCAACCGCAGTTGCGCGGTCGCCGCCGCCGAAATGATGAAGGGAATGTCGTGACCGCTTCCGCACCCGTACTCCACCTCTGGCAGGGCGAGTTCGTCGACGACGCCGAGGCAGGACGGCGGATGGCCAATCTGCCGGAGACGGCCGCCCGCGTCCTGGAGCGCCCGCTGCCCACCGACGTCGTGCTCGGCGCCTGCGCGGCGGTCGGCGCGGACCTGGCCGGCCCCGGCTCCGCCCTCCACGCCCGGCTGGCGGCCCACCTGCCCGCCGCGGAAGCCGGATCCACCCTGGCCGAACTGGCGGGCGCGCTCACCCGGCAGGCACTGGAACGCAAGCTGCGCCGGGAACTGGGCGGTCTGCGTCCGGAGCGCCTGACCCGGCCGGACGGCCGCGAAACGGTGTTCGAGTCCTGGGCGCCGGTGGGGCTCCTGGTGCACATCGCACCCGGCAACGCGGCCGCGGTCGCCCCGCTGAGCGTCGTGGAGGGTCTGCTCGCCGGGAACGTCAACGTCCTGAAGACGAGCGGCTCGGACACGGCGCTCGCCCTCGACCTGCTGGCCGCGCTCGCGGCGGCCGACCCGAGCGGACTGATCGCCGAGCGAGTGATCGCCCTGCGCTTCCCCTCCTCGCGCCGCGACTGGCTGGAGACCCTGTGCGGGCAGGCCGACGCCATCGCGGTCTGGGGCGGTGAGGAGGCGGAGGGCGCGGTGCGTGAACTGGCGCCGCCCGGCTGCCGCGTCGTCGCCTGGGGGCACCGGATCTCCTTCGCCTACCTGACCCGGGCGGCGGCGGCCGAGGACGGCCTGCTGGACGCGCTGGCCGAGGACGTCTGCCGCATCGAGCAGCAGGCCTGCTCCAGCCCGCAGGTGGTCTATCTCGACACCGAGGACACCGAGGAGGTCTTCGCGTTCGCCGGCCGGTTCGCCGAGCGGCTCGCGAAGGTCTCCGGCGCGCGCCCCGCGCCCCGCCCCGGCCCGGCCGAGCTGGCGGAGATCACCACCGTGCAGCAACTCGCCCGGCTCGAAGAGCACTTGGGTCTCACTCGGGTGTTCACGGGTGAGGACGGCTCCTGGCGGGTGCTGGCGGACACCCGCTCCGCGCTCGCGGCCTCTCCGCTGCACCGCAGCGTCTGGGTCAAGCCGCTGCCCCGGCACCGGATCACCGGGACCCTGCGGCCCATGCGCCGCTACCTCCAGACCGCGGCCGTCGGCGGCGGCCGGACGGACGTGGCCGCGCTGTCCCGCGCCCTGTTCGCCGCCGGCGTCACCCGGATCACCCCGGTCGGCTCCATGCTGGACGGCTACGAAGGCGAGCCGCACGACGGCGTGTACGCGCTCCAGCGCTACAGCCGCCGGGTGAGCGTGCGGGCGGCGGACGCGGAGTTCGGGCCGGTGGCGTGCCTGGACGACCTGGTGTCCGCCCCGGTCCTGCCCCCGGTCCCGGACGCGCCGCTGCTCGGCAAGGAGGGCGTGCAGCGCGCGCTGGCCGAACTGGACGCGCGCCACGCCCACCTGTACTTCCGCAGTGGCGGTTCCACGGGCGCGCCCGCGCTGTCGGTGTTCACCGTCGACGACTACGACAACCAGATGCGGGCCGCGGCCGACGGGCTGCTCGCCGCCGGCTTCGACCCGGCGCGGGACCGCGCGGCCAACCTGTTCTACTGCGGCGGGATGTACGGGAGTTTCATCAGCTTTTTCTCCATCCTGGAGCGGCTGAACGCGACCCAGCTGCCGATGGCCGCCGGACCCGACCACGCCACGGTCGCCGAGGCACTGGTCGCCCACCGGGCGGACACCGTGTTCGGCATGCCGTCCTACCTGTGGCAGCTGTTCCACGCCGAGGCCGACCGGCTGCGCGCGTACGGCGGCATCCGCACGGTGTTCTACGGGGGTGAGCACTTCACCGGTGAGCAACGCCGCGTCCTCATGGAGGAGTTCGGCGTCGAGGTGATCCGGTCCGCCGCGTACGGCAGCACCGACCTCGGGCCGCTGGGCTACCAGTGCGCCTCCTCCGACGGCTCGGTCCACCACGTGCTGACCGACCTGCACACCCTTGAGATCCTCGACCCGGAGGGCGACCGGCCGGTGGTACCCGGCGAGCCCGGACGGCTGGTGTTCACGACCCGGGCACGCGCGGGCCAGCGGCTGGAACGCTACGAGATCGGCGACCTGGGGCGCGCCATCGAGGGCCCGTGCGCCTGCGGCAGCCATGTACCCCGGCTGGAACTGCTCGGCCGCTACGGCGACGTCGTGCGCGTCGGCACGTACTTCCTCAACTACCGGCGCGTCGTCGCCGCGGCGCAGGAGCGGCTCGCCTACCACGGCGAGGTGCAGCTCGTGGTCCGCTCCGGCGCCGACCGGGAGGAGCTGACGATCCGCCTGGACGAGCAGTACGCCGACGACCCCCGGGCCGCGCACCGCGCTCTGGCGGCGGAGGTGCCGGAGCTGGCCTCCGCCGAGACGGAGGGCCTGCTGGCCCTCACCGTGGAGACGGTGCCGAGGGAGGCGTTCGAGCGCACCGCGACCAGCGGGAAGCTGCGCACGGTCATCGACCTGCGCGCGGCATAGCCGAGGGCGAGGGCGGCGCGTCCGTACGACGCTGACGCGCCGCCCGCGCGGCGGCGCGTCCGTGTCAGCGGCGCGTCAGCGGTTCCTGCCAGTCTTCTTCCTGTGAACGGCACCGGGGACCACCGGGGCCGGGAGCAGGGAGAGGTGCCCGGAGTGGTTGATCGGGGACCGCCGAGTCCGTCTCGAGGTCGGGCCCTTCGGGGCCCACGCAGGTTCGAATCCTGCCCTCTCCGCCTCCAGGGCCCGCGTGCGGGCGGAAGCGCGGGCATGCGGGACCGGGACGCGAGGCGGCCGGCAGCCGCGAACCGGAGAACCCCTGTGCTCAGCCGCCTCGCCGATCATCTGATCACCGCCGTCGGACGGCTGACGATCACCGCCGCCGAAGACGCCGGCCTCCTCCCCCGGCCGGGATCATCGCGGCCGACCACATCTCACTCGCGGACCCCGCCCTCGCGCGGCTGTGCCCGCGTCATCTCGCGCGGGTCGAGGGGCGTCACCATTCCCGTGACGTCACGGGGGATTGCCCCGACAGCTGCCCCATCAGCCTATTTTCGCGGTTAATTCCGCGTCACAATAAGGTCGACATGCCCTTCGGGAAAGGTTGGTCGACAGAATGCCAAGGCGTTATGTACTGGGACACGGCGAGGCCGTCGGCAGTGATGTCGTGCTCCCTGCCGGGATGACGGTCAGGTTCTACTGTTCCCCTGGGAAGAGTCTGCACATGGCCAGGGGTGTCAGGATGGCTGTCAGGGCTGCCGAGGGTCAGGACATACAGACTGTCGCAACCGGCCCGACGGTGAGGAACATGGAGTTCAGCCGGTTCGACAGCAGTCAGTCCAAGCAGGTCAGGAAGCTGATCAGAGACCATGCAGATAGCTTCGACCTGTGTGGCGAAGTGGAATGGCTGCCCGACGGGATACAGCTGTGCAACTCCCCGGACAACGCCAACTGCATGCAGGGACGTCATGAATGCGAAGGTGTACTCGATGTATATGACAGCACGTCGGACATCGACATCGTCGCGTGCCGGACTTCGGATGAGAGGGCTCAGGTCGACTACGGCGGCGGGGCTACGGTTGACGACATACGCACCTCGCAGACCTTCCTGGACACCAACAGGCTGTGCGACCTGCTCGAGAAGGAGCGGAGGGCGGGGCGGCAGTACGACGGAGAATTCGGAAGGGAATTCGATGCACTGCCCGAGGATCAGCAGGCATTTTTCATGCTGGCCGCCGATGAAGTGAAGTACTGGTGGTATCTGCGGGATCTGTGGCAGCACACCGACCAGTTCGACAACGCCGAACTATTGCTGCACCGACTGACTCAGCTCAGGGAAAATTTCCGGTCGATCTACGAGGATCTGTTGTGCGATTGGCTGATGAGTTCCATCGTCACCAGTATCGTGCCGATATACAGGGCAGAGCGAGCGGCAGGTGAGAACTTCTACGAGGGGGTCTCATCGGATATCGCTCGCATACTGATGGGGAGGGGGGAGGATGACCCGTACCTAAAGTTCGCAAAAGATGCGGATCCGACCTACGCGGAATGGCTCCCATTTCTTCGTATCTACGTGGAGAGCGGCGGGAACTTCAGCGCCGGCACAAACCTCGAAGATTACTTGAACAAGCACTGGATTCCCCGTGCGGATCTCACCATGATGAATTGGCTCGGGCACGACGGCCTGGTGATCGACGCCGTTACGGAGCCCACGATACTGCGTCTGATGATGCGAAAGTCGATTCTGCAGGGCAACCCGGACGAAGCCCTCGCCAGCTACAACGAGACATCCCTCGACGCAAGGGGCCTCGTGTGGAGCGATGAACACCTGGCAGCGTTCCTGACCAGCCACGGGGTCCAGTCGTCTGGCTGATGTGCCGGCGTCCGTGCTCCACGCTGCAGGTGAGGCGAGGTGGGGCGAGGTGCCGGCTGCAGCCAGGCGCCTCGGTTTCCGACAACGTGCTCAGCATCCCCTTCGAAGGCAGCTGGCGAGAGCGGCGCACGGCGGCGTGGCTCGCCGCCATCTCCCGCCGTGACCACTTCCGCGAGCATCTGGGGGCGCTGCTGCTGGAGAGCGAGGTCTGCTGCGCGGGTGGGGCCTACTGCCTGGCGCTGGCGAGTTTCGGCACCGCACGGGACGCCGACGGCCATGGGCGCCCTGGTGTACGCCGACTCCTTCCTGCACGGCGACCGGACGAGCCGCCTCCTCCGGAGGGCGGCCTGTGGCGGCAGTGGTTGCAGGACGCGCCCCCCCCATGCACGGTGATGGCGGCATCGCCACCTGCCTGAGCGGCATCCGCCTCGTGTGCGCCGTCATCGACGCATGCGCCGGCACCTGACCATCCGTCTGCGGCAAGGGGTACGACGACGAGCACGTGCGCCGATGGTTACGCGGGCAAGGCGTCACGCCCTGGATCGCGCGCAAGTCGCAGGGCGGGGTTACTCGGAGGTGCCGGTGAACTGCGGGTCCTTTTTCTGGTTGTAGATCTCCTTGCCGGCCGCGTTGTAGGCATGGATGTACGGGGTCGACATCGCAGCGACGGTTTTGGGGGCGAGCGACCCGGTGGAGAAGGCCGCCGAGTAGAAGAACGCGCCGCCTGCCATGAGCGCCGGGTACTGCTTCGGGTTCTCTCCGTAGCTGACGGTGATCTTGGCGACGCCGGGTGTGTAATGTCCGGCACCGAGTGAGAGGTACCGCCCTTGGCCGGTCCGCTGGCCGATGGAGTCGAAGTACTCCACGACGTGGCCGGTGCCCCACAGGCGGTTGTTGATGAACGTCGGTGGGACGTCCTGGCTGCTGCCCCGCTCGCCCTTGGTCTGGCATTGCACGTACTGCCCGGCCGGGTCGACGGCGATGACCGCGCCGTCCCAGTCCTTGGCGGCGGCAGGGGTACGGACGGCGATCACCGGGTGGAATCTCGCGGCATCCGATCCCAGGCAGGTCGCCAGGATCCTGGCGACGGACCCCGCCTTGATCGGGGTCGTCGTCGCGCTGGTGAGGGTGAACGCGGGGGAAGCAGAGGTCGAAGGGGCCGAGGACGGCGACGAGCCCGAACCCCCGCTCGGGCTCGGTGACGCGGCGGCGCTCGTCGGGCCTACACCGCTGCCGGCCTGGACGGGCTCAGCGGCCCTCTCCCCGCCGAAGGCGGTGACAGCCGCGATGCTCACCGCCGCTACACCGGCGGCGATACTCAGCGGCAGCCCCCACCTGCGCGCCAGCGAATTCTGCTTGTCCTCGGGATAGATCTTCATCAGTAGGTCCTCTCGGGTCCGCCGGTGATCCGGCAGGTCACGATCGGGGGGAGGCGCCAAAATCCCTTGGGTGTCGTTCATCGTGCGACCTCCTCCGCGGAGACGGGATTCTTCGAACTGGACGACGCGCCTGGTCCGTCGGCGAGGTCGGCCCCCAACCTGCGCCGTGCGCGGTGCAGTCGGGACTTCACGGTTCCCACCGCCACCCCCAGCGCCGCCGCGGCCGCCTGCTGATCCAGGCCTGACCACATGCACAGCTCGACGACCTCGCGTTCGTGGCGCGGGAGCCGGGTCAGCGCCCGGTGGAGCTGCGACATCCGGCGCTCGTCGTCGACCTGGCCGGCGACGCGGTCCGCGTGGTCGCCCACCGGCTCGTCATGTGAGACGAGCCGCCGCAGCAACGCCTCGGCCCGTCGCAGCCGCCGCCTGGTGTTCGACAGCAGGCGTTCCGCGATGCCCAGCAGCCACGGCAGGGCGGAATCGCGGTCCAGCACGATCTCCGACCGCCGGCGCCAGGCATGAAGGAACACCGCCGAGGTGAGATCCTCGGCCTCCGACCAGTCGGCCGTCCGCCGGAACAGGTGGTTGTAGACGGTCTTGGCATGACGGTCGAAGATCCGGCCGAACGCTTCCCGGTCGCCGTCGACCGCCCGCGCCCACAGCTCCCGGTCGGATATCCCTCCGGCGGATACGGTGGGACCGGCGTCGTTCACTTCCATGACCTGTATGTGTCCGGCACCCGGCCGAAGGTTCCCGCTGACCTCGTACCTTTTTCGCTGTCGTACGCGGGTGGCGGCAGCCCGTGGTGGCAGCGCGTCGAGGGGTGGCGAGGTGATCGATGGGGCACGCCATCGTGCACCGACTCCGGAATTCCGCGCTGCCCGGAAATCCCCCTTCGGGCGGGTGCCGGTTGCGCACACTCGTCCACGGGCCGCCCATCGTGCTGCGGCACATCGGATCGGTGAGGGGCCATCAGCCCGCGCCGGACAGACAACTCGCCGGCGGATCACGTGAGTAGGCCGGCCAGAGCAGGACCGGAGACCACAGGCCATGACGCGCTTCACCGCCGCGGATTTCCCCTTCTTGAAGGACCCCGAGTTCGACTTCGTCGCGTTGCAGGGTGTGAAGAAGGTCCCCAGCAAGCTCAAGAACCTGCAAGCTCCGCAGAACCGGATCTTCTCGCGGCTTTTCTCGCAGTACCTCACGTACCTCGGTGGCGGTGAGGAGGTCGCCAAGTACGCCTTCATCGAGCGCTGCGCCAAGGACAGTCCGAGCATGGTGGCGAAGCTGGCGAAGGGCGGGGAGAAGGCGATAGCCGCGTTCCCCGCGGACAAACAGTCCGAGGCCCGCGCCTTCCTGGCGAACCAGGCGGCCCTGGAAGACCGGTTCAGGTCCTTCCTGCCCATCGTGCGGAACCTCGTCGGGTTCGCCGCCGAGGCTCCGGCGAGCGTCGGCCAGGAGATCATTTACCAGGCGGTCGGGCGCGAGGAATTCGTGAAGGCGCACCGCGAGGTCGCCGCGAAAATGCTCATGACGGTGCAGCGCGTCGTTCCCCGAGCCCTGGACCAGTGGTCCTCTCTGGCCAAGGCGACCGAGGGCGACCCGACCTTCTCCGGGCACCGGCTCGCGGTGAAGCAGGACGGCGAGATCCGCGAGCGGATCGCCGGTTTCGGCGTCTATGCGACGGATTACCTGCACAAGGTGGACAGGGTGTTCGCGGCCGCGACGGATGGCTCGTTCCACGAGCTCCAGGTGGCCGCGAAGGAGTGCACCGACAAGTTCGACGTCATCGTCGGCCTGACCGTCGAAGCCGGCGAAGCCGTGCGCAAGTGGGCGGTCAAGATCGCCGAGAAGAACATCGTCAAGGACTTCTCCCAGCACTTCTCCAGCGAGTCCGACATGCTGATCGTCCTCAGCACGACGGTGAGTCAGCTGACCAGCATGATGAAGTACGTCGGCCTCGTCGTCAGCGTGGCGGTACCGGGGTCGTTCATCGCGGGGCTTCCGATCACCGGCGCCGGGTTCGTCCTGAAACAGGCGACCAAGCACGGGGTGAAGAAGTACAAGTCCACGAAGGCGAAGGAGAAGCTGGCCGGGAATCTCGACGCGGTCGAGGAGGAGCTGAGGAAGGGCATCGCGCAGAACCACACGGTCCCCGACAAGGTCAGGAAGGCGAACACCCAGTTCAAGCGCGGCAAGTACGCGGCCGGGAAGCTGGAGGACGTGCGTGCGGGCATCGCGGACGACGCGGGATTCCTGCCCGCCGTGCAGGGCGCCGCGGCGGGCGCGGCCGGTGTGATGGGCGTGGCCGATGACGTTCTGGGCATCGCGTCGGACGTTCTCAAGGGGCCCATGTACCCGCTGAAGTACATCGACATCCTGGAGCACGACCCGAAGAACTACCGGCAGCTCGGCACTCCCGAGCAGATCGCGCGCATCGTCGCCGGGGTCAGGTCGGCGTGGGGCATGCAGCAGAACATGGGCCTGACACACGAGCGCTTCCAGTACGACGCCGAGAACTCGACGGCCGGAAGGCACCGCATCGCCTTCGACAACTGGTGGGGGTACATGGACGACCTGGGCGGGTTCGAGCCCGACGACCCCAACTACGCCATGAAGGACCTCGTGTGGGACGGCCTGACGCAGGGGAAGTTCCGGTGCCTGTGGTACGACGACGCGTATGTCGAGTGGGGACAGGCCCAGTACCAGCGGTCGGCCGGGACCCGGATCTTCTATGCCGCCGAGGCCCGCACGTACACCCCCGAGGGTTACCCCCTCTACCTGCCGGCGGCCGAGGTCTTCGTCGACTACCGGGACATGACGTGGAACTTCACCATGAGCCCGGAGCTGGCCGCCCAGGTGGACGAGCAGCGGAACCTCTCCGAGGAGGTGCTGCACCTCATCCGTACGATCGACCCGCAGCGCAACCATCTCGACCAGTCGTTCTCCAGCGACGACGGGACCCTGACGTTCTACGCCCCCGAGAACCCGTTCGACGACATCCCCGAGGGCGAACGGGGCCCGTACGTCCGGGCGTTGAGGAGGTACCGCGAGATCGAGCAGAGCCATCCGAATGTCACCCGTACGATGACGGAGCAGTTCTACACCGTCTACGTGTGAGCGCAGCGCCTGCCGGACGGGTGATGGATCACGGTCGGTCCGCCCGCGGCCGGTGGCACGCGTGCGGGCCCTGCTGCGCCGCTCCGGTGCCGCCGGGCCCGCGGCCGGGGCGGAGCTGTCCTTCGCCGATCTCGTCGTCGATCCGGTCACCCGCTCCGGGCGGCGTGGCGCACGGACCGTCGAGTTCAGCCGTACCGAGTTCTCCTTGCTGGAGCTGCTGCTACATCATCCCGGACAGGTGCTGCCGAGGAGCGTGATCCTGGAGCGCGTGTGGGGCCGCGACTTCGGGCCGGAGTCCAACTCGCTCGCCGTGTACGTCGGTTATCTGCGGCGCAAGCTGGAGGCCGGGGGCGAGCCGCGGCTGGTGCACACCGTGCACGGCGTCGGCTACCGGCTGGACCTGCCGTGAGGGGCCCGCGGTGGCGCCGGGGAGGTGGGGCAGGCGGGTGGCCGTGGCTCCGGGGCGGAGGGACGGGCCGGCGGCCGTGGCGCCGGGACGGTAGGACGGGCCGGCGGCCGTGGCGCCGGGACGGAGGGACGGGCCGGCGGCCGTGGCGCCGGGGTGGCGGGGCGGGCGGGTGGCCGCGGCGCCGGCTGCGCACGCGGCTGACCCTCGCGGCCTCGGCCGCCGTCGCGGCCGTCGTGGTGGGGGTCTGCGCCGCCGCGTTCCTGGTGATCCGGCATCAGCTGCTGCACCAGCTGGATCTGCACCTGACCCAGTCCGCGCGGCTGGCCGCCCAGCAGTACCGGCGGGAGCCGCCGGGCGTCGTCCAGGGGGAGTGCCGGTATCTCGCCGCCCCGGCCTGCGCCCAGCTGGTGCCGGCCCGTGCCGGGGACGATCCGGCGGAGCCCTATCTGCTGCCGGTGACCGGCGCCACCCGCCAGGTGGCGGCCGGTACGCGCGGCCCGTACTACAGCGAACTCCGCCTCGCCGGTCACCGCGCCCGGATGCTGACCACCCCGCAGGGGTCGGGCCGGGCCCTCCAGGTCGCGGTGCGCGCCGACACCGTCGGGCAGGGGGTGCGGCAGGCCGCCGGGCTGCTCGGCGCCGTCGGCGCGGCCGGTGTGGTGCTGGCCGGGGGACTCGGCTTCTGGGTCTCCCGGACGGGCCTCGCCCCCGTGGCCCGGCTGACCGCGACCGCGGAGCGCATCGCCGCCACCCGCGACGCCCGCCACCGCATCGAGCTGCCCCCGGCGCGGGCGGACGGCGACGAGCTGACCCGGCTCGCCGCCGCCTTCAACACCATGCTCGGGGAGCTGGAGAAGTCGGTGACCGCCCAGCGCCGGCTGGTCGCCGACGCCTCCCACGAACTGCGCACCCCGCTCACCGCGCTGCGCGCCAACGCCGATCTGCTGGTCCGCTCCGACCGGCTGACCGGGGCGCAGCGCGAGCGGGCGGCCGGCGCGGTCGGCCGTCAGCTGCGCGAGGTCACCGTCCTCGTCGACGACCTGATCGAACTGGCCCGCGAGGAGGAGCCGGACCCGCTGGTGGAGGACGTCCGGCTGGCGTCGGTCGTCGCCCACGCGGTCGACGCGGCCCGCGACCACTGGCCGGACGTACCCTTCCGGCTGCGGATCGCTCAGGACGCGCAGAGCGGGACGGTGGCGGGCGTACCGGCGCGGCTGTCCCGGTTGCTGTCGAGCCTGCTCGACAACGCGGCCAAGTTCAGTCCGCCCGGCCGTCCCGTCGAGGTCACCCTGGCCCGTGCGGAGCGGGGCGCGGTCCTGGAGATCCGCGATCACGGGCCCGGTATCGCCGCCGAGGACCTGCCGTACGTCTTCGACCGCTTCTACCGGGCCCGTACGGCCCGTGCCCTGCCCGGTTCCGGGCTGGGGCTGGCCATGGCGCGCCAGATCGCCCGCGCGCACCACGCCGACCTCAGCGCGGGGAACGCGCCCGGCGGCGGCGCGCTGTTCCGGCTGCGGATACCGGACTTCGCCGCGCCGGGCGGCCTCTCACAAGTCTCTTATCCCGGACCACCACCGTGACGGTCATGAAGGCGAGGAAGATCAGGAAGACCAGGAAGAAGGTCGTCGCGCTGAGCGGCGCCCTCGCGGTGCTCGGCGTGGTGGGCACGGCCACCGCGTTCGGTGACGGCGGCGGTGACCGGCAGCGCGTCGAGGTGCACGGGGGCCGGGTGACCGTGCCCGTCGCGGGTGGACACGCGACGGTGGACACGGCGTCCCTGGCCGTGCGCGCACAGGCCGACGACGGCCGCGGCTGGCAGCTCTCGGCGCCCGCCGCGGGCGGCCTGGGCCCCGCCGGGAAGGTGTCGGTGCGCGGCGGCGAGGCCACGTGGCGCTATCCGTCGGCGGGCTTCACCGTGACGGCGGCCGCCCGCGAGGGACGCCTGGCGGTGTCGGTGCGCTCCGACCGGGAGACCACGTTGAACTGGCCGGTGACCGGCGGCGACGCGGCCGTCCGGGAGATGCAGCTACCGCGCGGCGAGGGCCTGTCGGTGCCGGTCGCCGACCGGTGGTGGAACTCGCCGAAGGCCGGGCTGGCCGGCAGCGAGGTGGGCGTCTCCGACGGACTGACCATGCCGTTCTGGGGCACCAGCCTCGCGGGCGGGCACGGTTCGAGTTATATCGCCGAGTCCGACATCGACAGCACGCTGGAGTTCGTCTCCACCGGCGGCCGTCTGCGCGCCGAGGCGCGGCACGCGTTCCCGGCGCGGGAGGGCACCCGGAACTACAAGATCACTTTCGCGCTCACCGACGGCTCGCCGGTGGCCGCCGCCCGCGACTACCGTGCCTGGCTGCTCGGCCACGGCGGCATCACCACCCTGCGCGCGAAGATCGCCGCGAACCCCGCGGTGGGCAAGCTGGTGGGCGCCTTCCACGCCTACACCTGGGGGCAGGCCCGCACCGCCGAGGGCGTACGGCGGCTGCGAAAGCTCGGCATCGACCGGATGTGGCACGGCTACGACGCCGACGGCTCCCCCATGGACGCGGGGGCCGTCGCGCTCGCCGAACGCTCCGGGTACCTCGTGGGGCCGTACGACTCCTGGGCCAATGCCCAGGACCCGGAGTCGGCCGACACCCCGGTGTCGAAGTGGCCGTCCCCGGTGTGGCCGGACGCCTGTGTGCGGGGCGCGGACGGCAAGCCGGTCACCGGTTTCGGCGGGCGCGGCTGCTACGTCAGCTCCGAGGCGCTCAGGCGGGCCGAGCCGTCGGAGCACTATCTCGCCGACCGGGTGCGGGAGATGACTGCAGGCGGCGCCGACAGCTACTTCCTCGACGTCGACGCGGCCGGTGAGCTGTTCACCGACCGGTCCCCCGCGCACCCGATGACCCGAGCGCAGGACCGGCGGAACCGGCTGGAGCGCATGGCCTGGCTGTCCGGCGACCGGAAGCTGGTTCTCGGCTCGGAGAGCGCCGGTTCCTGGGCGAACAAGGTGGTGGCCTTCAGCCACGGTTCGGGCACGCCCGTCACCGACGGGCTGTGGGCGCTGGAGCGGGACCGGGCGAACTGGGGCGGCTACGCCCCGGCCGGCGCGCCCGCGGTCTACTTCAAGCCCGTCCACCTGCCGGACGACCTCGCCAAGGCGATGTACGACCCGAGGTACCGGGTGCCGCTGTACCAGACGGTGCTGCACGACTCGGTGATCAGCACCGAGCGCTGGGAGCTGTCCTGGTCGAAGCTGCCAAACCAGAGCCGCACCCGCGCGCTGCTGGCGATGCTGTACAACGTGCCGCTCAACCTGGTGCTCGACCAGTCCGAACTGGACGCGCACGGCAAGCAGATCGCGGCGTTGCAGAGGTACTTCGAGCCGTTGCACAAGGCCGCGGCCACCCTGCCGATGACCGGCTTCCGCCGGGTGACGCCGGACAGCCTGGTGCAGCGGACGACCTTCGGTGACGGCGCGCTGACCGTGACCGCGAACTTCTCCACCGCGACGTACGAGGGCCTGCCCGGCGGGTGTGTCGACGCGGTGGTCAAGGGGGGCAAGGCCCGGCGCGTGTGCCCGCCGGGGCTGTGACCGCCGGGGGCCGCCGGTGACCTCCGGGCTGTGACCGCCGGGGGGCGCCGGGCCGGTGACCGTGCGGGTCCGGTGGGCCGGTGTGGTCCGGTGGGCCGGCGGGCGCTCTGAGGGGAGGGCGGCGTGGGGGGCGGAAGGCGCAGTTCCCGGAGCACCGAGACGTCAAGGGCGCGCTGGAAGATACCAGTTTCCGTCCGAAGTCCGAGCAGACGCGACTGAAGCCGCTGTCCTCGTACTCGGTGTGCTCCGTGTAGTCCATGTACTCGATCATGAAGACATGGTTGGCGTACGGCTTGGCGTGGTCCGCGCACGGCGCACGGAGCCTCACGGCCTGGACGTGTCCGACGAGTTCAGGCGCTGTGGTGGCGAGCCTGCCGTCGAACTGAACATCGGACGTTGCTTCCGGCGGCCGGGGCGGCCATGCCGTGCCGGTCATCGTCATGCCGTTCGCCGTGCCGAGCCCGAGTGGTTCAGACGACGTACGACCGTGCTGGTGCGCCGCTTCGTCCGTGTCGGCGCCGGCCGCCCCCTCTCGCAAACGTCAGCGCCGCGGCCGCTTCCAGGCTGCCGAGTGGGCCGGTCCACCGGTTCTCCGGAAGGACGACGCAAGCCGCCGGAGCGCGGTGGACGGTGATGTACGGGCGTGGATCGGGCTCCGCGTTCCGCCGGGCGGACAGACCGCTGGGCGGCCACTTTGGTCTTGTTCAGGTCGTGCCGGGCCCTCAGAGCGGCACGAGTTCACTCGTGGCGTGTGGTTCGTGTGTGAGCTTCAGCACGCCGACGCGGGGACCTGGCACGCCGTATCAGACGCTCCGTCACAGACTTGGGCAGGTAAGGGGTTTGAGCATCACTTGAGCTTCGGATCCAGCGGTCGAGCGACCGCTCAGCATGGCACTGAGTGCCATAACTCCCCCTGCTGGTGCACGAGTTGCCGGGAAACGAGATCCGTCGCGCTCCGGTAAAGTCAGCTCACCTCTTACCCCAGGGCCTGCGCATACGCGTGGACTTCCCCGGGGGGTCCACGACGTCGTGGCCTCCAGGGAGCTGCGAAATCCGCAGCCTCCAGAGGAATGGGGTGATAGGCCCGATGACTGAGCTTGTCGAGTCGGAGGGGCACTGCCCGTGCTGCAGCAAGCGGGACCGGCCCGAACGGGTCGCCCGCTGGCTGGGGGTCCTGGCCCGCGTGATCTACGAGATCGCGCTGAACTGGCCCTGGTAGCGGAAGGCCCCGACCTGAGGGTCGGGGCCCGGGGGGGGGGGGGGGGGGGGGGGGGGGGGGGGGGGAGGGTGGGGGGGGGGGGGGGGGGGGGGGGGGGGGGGGGGGGGGGGGGGGGGGGGGGTA
>NZ_JBWKES010000043.1:0-8703 GCF_056435325.1 Streptomyces sp. NPDC043952 | reverse complement strand
GCTGCCCGTGCGAAAGAAAGCAGGACCGCCCCGAGCGGTTCCCCGGTTGGTTGGGGTTCTTGCCCCGCGTGCTCGACGAGATCGCGTGAAACGGGCCCGGGGAGCGGAAGCCCCCGACTGGGGGGTCGGGCCCCGGCCGACCTGAACAGGTCGGCCGCACTGCACACGGCGTGCGAGGGAAGGCTTCACCGGGATGCTTGGCCTGCGTCGGGTGGGGCCTTCTCTTATGCCCGAATGCGGTTACCGCCGCGTACGCAAGCGAAACCGGGCTTTTGTGATGCCCGTCACACTCGGCGGCGGCGACGCCCCCACTATGCCTTGCCTTGCCGTAGTCGTGCGACAGGTAGCCGCATGTTGACCGGGCCGCACCGGGCACCCAATCCGGGGAACCGTGCTGGTAGTTCCCGTTTTTTCCACCATGGAGGTGACTGATATCACACATCGTTCGGGTGAATGTCCGCACGCATGCACGGTTGGATTTCAGATGATTTGCCAGGGGTTCATCATCGTGCATATGCAGCAACAGGGGGCCTGGTCGTGAGCCGCCGAACTGTACACGTCCCCTCTGACAAACGCCTCCCCTTCAAGGCACTGATTCCGCAAGGACCTTTCGGAACGTGGGTGCGACGGAGTTCCGGGCCACGCGCCGACGGCTTCCACGGCGGCAGCTCGGTCTGCTGTCAGTGTCCGGGCTTGAGCTGCCCTCCCTCGCCGCCAGCGCCTCGTCACCGTGAACTTTTCCGCCGGCTCTCCGTACCGCTCCCCCACCAAGCCCTTCATCAGGCGTTCGGTGGCCCGCCATGCCTGGTCGCCGCAGGGGCGGTCTGCGGTACGCCCATGGACTTGGGGCGGTACTGATCGCGGTGACCGGTGTGGCGGGGACGCTCGGGGGTGCGTTGCTCACCCAGCGGGGTGCCGGCCGGGCGGAGAGGCGCGAGCTGGAGATGGCGCAGGCTCTCCAGGAGGCCCGCGAGAACCGGGAGCTGCGGCGCAGGCGCTACTCGGAACTGCACCGGGACGTCACCTGTACGTCATGCACGCCATCAACCGGTTGACCGTCTGCACTGGAAAGTCGTCGGCCCGCGGTCCCGGCAGGCCCGAGTTCGCCGCTTCAGCTGATCGCACGGATGGTGCGGTGTGTGCACCGCGGCGCTGTCCGTGCCGATCCTGGCCGGAGGCGCTCGCGTCGCGGCTGGCGGGTGGCGCGGGGGCGCCTCACCGCGCTGCTCGGCGAGCACCGGTTCCGGTCCTCGTCCCGGTTTCGGGTCTCCCGCCGATGAGTTGAGGCCACCGCAGAGCTCCTGACGGTACGTCAGGTCCGGTTCTGGGCTGCTTGCCATTCGCGGGCGAGGATGGCGTAGACGTACTCGCTGCCCCAGCGTTCGCCGTCGAGGTCGTTGTCGACGAGGTGCGCCTCGCGTCGCATGCCCAGGCGCTCGCACACGCCGGCCGAGCCGGTGTTGAGCACGTCCAGGCGGGCGAACAGCCGGTGTACGGCCAGCTTTTCGAAGGCCAGGGCGGTGACGGCGCGGGCCGCCTCGGTGGCGTAGCCCCGGCCGCCGTGGGCCGGGTGGAGGGTCCAGCCGATCTCGGCCTGGCGGGCCCGTGCGCTCGCCAGTTTCAGGACGACCTCGCCGACCAGGACGGCGTCCCCGGCCCGGCAGACCGCGAGCACGAGGGCGTCGCCGTCCTCGGCCCACGCCGTGCCGGCCGCCCACAGGGCCAGGCTCCGCTCGCACTGCTCGCGGGTGAGCGGCGGCCGGTAGAGGTAGCGGGCGACTTCGGGCAGACGCTGGTAGGCGTACAGCGCGTCGAGGTCGTCCGGTGTGAACGGGCGCAGGACCAGTCGCTCGGTGGCGACCGGCAGCTGAATCGACGTCATCGGTCCCTGTCTCCTCCCCCGGCGGGCCGCCGCCAGCGTAACCGGCCAGGGAAGCGCGGCGGCCGCGGGCGGACGGCCGTGACCGTTTTGCCCGCGTATTGCGCGAGGGTAAGGGAAATCGCGAACCTCCGCGCAACGCCCCCTCCGGTGGAATCGGGGCGTGAACGGTCGCCGGGGTGCCTCTCCCCCCGCACCCCGGCGCCGTTCACGCCACTGACAGCAATACGCGCGGCCCCCGCACGAGGAGGCCCGCACTGGAGGCGTTCGTGAATTCGACGGTTCAGCGACTCGGTCTCATCGCCGGCGCTGTTGTGCTGCTGGGCACGGGCACAGTCGCCTGCTCCGGCAACGACAAACCCGCCGCCGCGGGCTCGGGCGACAAGACGGCCGGCAGCCAGTCGTCCGGAGGGACGGCGGACGGAGGGTCGGATGACTCCGCCGCGGTCAAGTACGCGGCGTGCATGCGCAGCAACGGTGTCGACGTCCCGGATCCGAAGCCGGGCGATACGCCGGTCCTGCCGCAAGGAGTGCCGACCGCCGTCATGGACAAGGCCACCAAGGCCTGCGGCAAGCCGCAGGGAGGACAGGCCGGCACCGTGCCCGACAGCGTCCTGAACAACCCCGACGCGCAGAGCCTGCAAATCCGGTTGAAGGAGTGCTACCGCGAGAACGGGTGGGACCCCAAGCCTCCGCCGGGGGCCGGGAAGAACCAGCCGCTCAGCCCCTCGGCCAACCTGAACGACCCGGTCTATCTGAAGGCGAAGAAGGCCTGCGCGTCGCTCGACAAGCAGTTCATGAAGTACCTGCAGCAAGGCATGAAGAAGTGACGCAGACCGACACCGAGGCCGAGACCACGGTGCTGCCGGCCGGCTCCGGCGGCCCGGCGGACGACACGTCCCGGCGCCGGCGGCCCGGCCGCCGGCGGGTCCGGGTGCTCGTCCTCATCGCGACGGCCGTCGTCCTGGCCGCGGCCGGCGTGACCGTGGCGCAGCTGCGGTCCGCTCCGTCCGGGAAGCCGACGGCGCACCGGCAACTGCCGCCCGGAACGGCGGAGATCACCCGCGGTGATCTCGTCTCCCAGGTGCGGGTGGCGGGCACGGTGAGCTTCACCGGCGCCCGCGCGGTCAAGAACCAGCTCACCGGGATCGTCACCTGGGTCCCGTCGTCGAACACCGTCGTCCGGCCGGGGCAGCGGCTCTTCTCCGTCGACGACCGGCCGGTCCTGCTGATGCGCGGCGCCCTGCCCGCCTGGCGGGAGTTCAAGCCGGGCATGTCGGACGGGGCGGATGTCCGCATGCTGGAGCAGAACCTCGCCGACCTCGGCTACACGGACTTCACGGTGGACGACGAGTTCACCAAGAAGACCGAGGCCGCGGTGAAGCGCTGGCAGAAGGACAACGGCATGCCGCAGAGCGGGAAGATCGAGCTGGGCCAGGTGGTCTTCGCGTCCGGCCCGCTGCGCGTCACCCGCACCAGCATGCACCCCGGTGACCGGATCGCTCCCGGTCAGGCGGTGCTCCAGGCCAGCGGTTCCGGTCAGCGCGTGTCGGCCACGGTGCCCTCCGCGGACCAGGACGTCGCGGTCAAGGGCGCGGCGGTGGACATCGAGTTCTCCGACGGCACGTCGACGAAGGGGACCGTCTCCTCGGTCGGCGTCCCGACGACCAAGGAAGGCAAGCAGGTCGTGCCGATCACGGTGGAGCCGGACTCCGCGCAGGCCGTCCGCAAGCAGCAGAACCCGGACGTCGCGGTGCTGCTCACCCGGATGATGGCCAAGGACGCGTTGTCCGTACCGGTCACCGCGCTCCTGCCCAGCGAGAGCGGCGGCTACTCGGTGCAGCTCGTGCAGGGCGGAAAGGTCCGCCTGGTGCCCGTGCGGACGGGCACGTTCGCGGACGGCCGGGTGCAGATCAGCGGCCCCGGCATCAGCGAGGGCGAGCGCGTGGGGGTGCCCCGGCTGTGACCGCCAGCTCCCTTGACGCCACGCCGGCACCCGCCGGCGGCTCCGCGGATCCCGTGGTGAGCCTGACCGACGTCGGCCGCTCCTACGGCACCGGACCCCAGCGCGTCCATGCGCTGAGGGACGTGACGACGGCCATCGGACCCGGCGAACTGGTCGCCGTCGTCGGCCCCTCCGGGTCCGGCAAATCCACCCTGCTCAATCTGATCGGCACCCTCGACCGCCCCACCACGGGCCGGGTCGTGGTGGACGGCCACCCGGTGGACCGGCTCGACGACCGGAAGCTGTCCGCGCTGCGCGCGCACCGTATCGGCTTCGTCTTCCAGCAGTTCCACCTCGCGGCGGGGACCCGTGCGGTGGACAACGTCGCCGACGGCCTGCTGTACACGGGCCGCTCCCGGCGCCGCCGCCGGGACCGTGCCGCCGCCGCCCTGCACCGGGTCGGCCTCGGCCACCGCCTGGACCACCGGCCGCACCAGATGTCCGGAGGAGAGCGGCAGCGGGTGGCCATCGCCCGTGCCGTGGTGGGCGACCCGGCGATCCTGCTCGCGGACGAACCGACCGGGGCGCTGGACACCCGCTCCGGCGCCATGGTGGTGAGCCTGCTGCGCGAACTGCACGCCTCGGGCACCACCGTCATCGTCATCACCCACGACAACGACCTGGCCGCGAGCCTGCCGCGCCGGCTGGTCATGCGCGACGGCCGGCTGGTCGAGGACACCGGGGCCCTCGTGCCCGCACCAGGGGCAGCGGAGGGACACGCATGACGCTCGACACGGCCGGGACCGCGATGACGCCCGGCACGGCCAGGACCGCGCGCGCACGGATCCGGCCCTCGCGGCTGCGCGGCGGGGACCTGCTGCGGCTGGGCGCCAGCGGACTGAGCCGGCGGCCGCTGCGCGCCGTGCTCTCCGCCGCGGGCATCGCCATCGGCATCGCCGCGATGATCGCCGTCATCGGCATCTCGTCGTCCAGCCAGGCCCAGCTCAACGTCCAGCTGAACAAGTTGGGGACCAATCTGCTGACCGTGCAGCCGACGACCGCGGTCGATCCGGACACGGGCGATCCGGTCGTCCTGCCGGTCCCCGCGGTGCAGACCATCGCCCGCGTCGAGGGGGTGGACGTCGTCAGCGGGACCGCGCAGCTGAAGAACGTGAACGCCTACCGCAACGCGCGCGTCGACCCGGAGGAGTCGAACATGCTGAGTGTGGTCGCCACGGACACCCGGCTGCTGCGGTCCCTGAAGGCGACCATGAACCGGGGGGCATGGCTGGATCACGCCCCTGCCCGCTACCCGACCGCGGTCCTCGGCCAGGCGGCCGCGTCCCGGCTGGGCGTCACGGGCCCCGGCGAACAGGTGTGGGTCGGCAACCAGTACTTCACCGTGCTGGGCGTCCTCGATCCGGTGGCGCTGGCGCCGGAACTCGACAGCGCCGTACTGGTCAACGACGAGGCGGCGAAGCGCTTCCTCGGTTTCGACGGCAGGCCCACCGAGATCTACGAGCGGTCCGCCGACAGCCGGGTGGAGATCATCCGGAGCATGCTGGCACGGGCCGCCGACCCGGAGAACCCGCAGAACGTGTCCGTCAGCCGGCCCTCCGACGCGCTCAAGGCCCGGCAGGCCGCCGACGCCTCGTTCACCGGGCTGTACGTGGGGCTGGGCGCGGTGGCGCTGCTCGTCGGCGGGATCGGCGTGGCCAACACCATGGTGATCGCGGTGATGGAACGGCGCGGTGAGATCGGGCTGCGGCGTGCTCTGGGCGCGGCGCGACGGCACATCTCCTGGCAGTTCCTGATGGAGGCGCTGCTGCTGTCCTGCCTGGGCGGGCTGTGCGGGGCGGCCCTCGGTACGGCCGTCACCGCGGGTTATGCTCTCAGCCAGGACTGGCCCACCGCGGTTCCGCTGGCTGCGCTGGCCGGCGGAGTCGGCGTGACAGCCGTCATCGGTGCGGTCGCAGGACTGTACCCGGCTCTGCGCGCCGCTCGCACCCCCCCGACCGTCGCTCTCGCCGCACCGTAGCCCGGTGCGCCGCGGACGGGCCTTCGTACGGCCGGGTGGGCGCGGCTCCCCGGCGTACGAAGGCCGTCCTTATCCGCGCTCGGAGCGTCACCGGGACGGCGCAGGGAGGAGAGCACATGCGCGTGCTGATTGTCGAGGACGAGCCGTTCATGGCGCAGGCCCTGGTGACGGGGCTGCGCAGGGAGGCCATCGCCGCCGACCACGCCCCGGACGGGGACACCGCGCTGGAACAGATCGGTCAGCACGCCTACGACGTGGTGGTCCTGGACCGGGATCTGCCCGGCGTCCACGGCGACGAGGTGTGCCGGCGCATCACCGAGCAGTACAGCACCATGCGCGTGCTCATGCTCACCGCGGCGTCCTCGCTCGACGACCGTGTCGACGGGCTGCGGCTCGGCGCGGACGACTATCTGGTCAAGCCGTTCGACTTCCCGGAGCTGGTGGCCCGGCTGCACGCGCTGCACCGCAGGGCGGGAGCGCCGCCCCCGCCGGTGCTCGAATGGTCCGGGATCCGGCTCGACCCCTTCCGCCGCGAGGCCTACCGCGACGGGCGGTATCTGCGTCTGACGCGGAAGGAATTCGCCGTGCTGCACGTGCTCATGGCCGCGCAAGGGGGCGTGGTCAGCGCCGAGACGCTGCTGGAGAAGGCGTGGGACCAGCACGCCGACCCCTTCACGCAGGCCGTGAAGGTCACGGTGTCCACCCTGCGCCGCAAACTCGGCGAGCCGGGCCTCCTGCACACCCGGACCGGCGCCGGCTATTACCTCCAGGGCCCTTCGTGACCGCCTCCGGTCCCCGGCTGACCATCCGCGCCCGGCTCACCCTCACCTACGGGGCGCTGTTCGCCGCGTCGGGCGCGGCGATGGTCGGGCTGCTGTACCTCTTCATGATGTACGGCCCCAGTTACGCCCCCTCGCTGACCGGGGCGCCGCATCCCGCGGTCACGCCCAGCCCCTCGGTCACCGGTGTGCAGCGTCCGGGTGCTTCTCCCGACGCGGGGGCCGACACCGGCCGCCCGGAGAGCGCGAGCCCCCAGGGCAGCGCGAGTCCCCAGGGCGGCGCGAGTGCCCGTACCGGAGCCAGTCGTACCGGAGCCAGTCCCCGTACCGGGGCCGGCGCCCCCGACGGCGGGGCCACTCCGCACCTGCCGGGGCTCGCCCCCTCCCCCTCCCCCAGCCGCACCCCGGCCGCCGATCAGGCGGACAGGGCCAAGCCCGGCCTGCTGTCGGTGGACGTCTCCTCCAAGGCCGACTTCCTCCAGGCGCTCCTGATCTTCGGCGGCGTCGTCTTCCTGATCCTGCTGCTGATCTCCCTGGTCGTCGGCTGGTTCGTGGCCGGCCGGACCCTGGCACCGCTCAAGCAGATCACCTCCACCGCGCGGGGCATCGCCGACTCGACGCTGCACGAGCGCATCGCGCTGTCCGGGCCGCGGGACGAGATCACGGAGCTGGCGGACACCTTCAACGCGATGCTGCGCCGTCTCGAACAGGCATTCCAGGCGCAGCGCCGGTTCGCCGCGAACGCCTCGCACGAGCTGCGCACCCCGCTCGCCAGCATGCGCACCATCCTCCAGGTGGCCCTCGCCTCGCCGGACCCGGACGACCTGCGCGACGCCGGTTCCCAGCTGCTCGTCCTCAACCGGCGCTCCACCGAGATCACCGAAGCCCTGCTGACCCTCGCGCGGGCCGACCACGGAGCGATCGAGCGGCTGCCGGTGGACCTCGGCGAGGTGACGCGGGAGGTCTGCTCCCAGGCGCGGCCGCAGGCACGGCAGGCCGGGGTCGAACTCACCGCTCCGACCGGCGACGCCCGGCTGACCGGCGACCCCACCCTGCTGCGGCAGCTCGTGAGCAACCTCGTCGACAACGCCGTACGGCACAACCGCCCTGACGGGTCGGTGACCGTCGCGGTGGCCCGGACGGACGGCGACCGGGTACGGCTCACCGTGCGCAACTCCGGCCCCGAGCTGGACCCGGAGGCGGTCGACCGCGCCTTCGAGCCCTTCCACCGGCTGGACACGCGCAGGGAGGGTTCCGCCGGGCGCCCCGCGGGATACGGCCTGGGCCTGGCCATCGTCCACTCCATCGTCCGCGCCCACGGCGGCACGCTCAAAGCCGCTCCGCTGCGCCCCGACGGGCTGGAAGTGGCGGTGACCCTGCCGGACACACCGCCCGAGACCTCTCGCGAACCGTAGTCCGGGGCCTGGCCCGCCGTCCGACGACGGTTCCCCCACGGGCCACCGGCCGGGGACCGGGGATCGCCGGCTGACACCCGCGCGGCCGGACCATGGCAGTGGTGCCGGAGGCCGGGTGGCCGGTCGTTGCCCGTAAACCGGGGCGAAGGGGAAATCAGTCGGCCCCGAGCGGTTCCCGAACGTTCCTGCCGGCGGGGTGCGCGGCGCTCTAGCCTCCCCGGATACGCCGTTGTCGCAGTGAGGAAGGACCGGATGCCGGAAGATCAGCGCGCGGAGACCGCCGATGTGCCGCGGGGCGCTTCGACCGCTGATCCGCGAAACGGCCGGGGCGGCGGGGCACGTACCCCCGTCCTCCGGGTGCCCGTGCAGCGCACGGCCCGCTCCACCGGCGGCAAGCGTGCCCGCCCGGTGCGGCGCGCCCGGCGGATGCTCGTGTTCCTCGCCGGGTCCCTGTCCGTGCTCCTCCTGGTCGCCGCCGGTGCCGGCTGGTGGTTCTACGACCACCTGAACGGCAACATCCAGAGCTTCTCCCTCGACGGCAAGGGCGGCACGGAGAAGCCCGACGCGTTCGGCCGCACCCCGATCAACATCCTGGTGATGGGCTCGGACGGGCGTACCAGCGCGGCGGACTGCAAGCTGGGCGGCGG
>NZ_JBWKES010000042.1:0-56353 GCF_056435325.1 Streptomyces sp. NPDC043952 | reverse complement strand
TGCGAAGCCGCCGACGGTGTGCCCACCACCGGTGACGAGACCCGCGCACTGCGCTGGGCCACCCGCGAAGAGGTCACCGAGCTTGCCGACGAGGCCTACGCGATCCGCGTGCTCGACGCACTCGACGCTACGACCCCGCCGGCCGTCCGCGCCCACGACGGCGTGAAACTCGTCTAGCCCGAACCCGCTGCACATGGCGGCCTACCAGCATGAAGGAACTTGTATGCACGAGTATACGAGTACGACCCGGGTGTGGGGGCTAAGTTGCCCAGGATTCCCGGAAGAAGTGAGCCGGGCCCGCCGCTGGACCCGGGACATCCTGCGCGACTCCCCTCTGGCGGACGACGCCGAGCTGATCGTGAGCGAGCTGAGCGCAAACGCGATCCTTCACACGGCGGGCGGACGGGAGCACGGCAGCTTCCACCTGGCCGTCGCGGTCTCCGCTCAAGTGGTCGCCGTCTCGGTAACGGACGACGGCGGCACGGCCACGGCTCCGAAGGTCGAGCACCAGGACCAGGACGCCGAACACGGCCGGGGACTGGGCATGGTCAGCGCGATCGCCCATCGAGTGGTCGTCCACAGCAGCGACCAGGGCTACACGGTCACCGCGGAGCTGTACGCGGACCATCGACTGGGAGGCCACCCATGCTGAAGCCGCCTCAGTGGGGCTACTGGTGCGAGTGCTGGACCGAGGACCTGACCGAGCAGCGGGGGTCGGCACTGCTGGCATCGTTCGACGCCTACTCGGCACCCCAGGCCGACCGTTGGGTAGCGGTCGCGCTCCGCACGATCTCACCGGCCCTGGACGCGGACGCCTCAGACGAAGCGTGGGAGTGGCTGTACGAGGGCCGCATCGAGACCCGCCGAGCCCTGTTGCGCGCCGAGCCGTGCACGGTGTCAGTGACCCACGGCAAGACCCGCATCACCTGGACGATCCGACCCGTGCTCTTCCTGCCACTCGCGCACCGCCAGGCAGCCGAACTTCCCGCATGTGCGTACGACTTCAAGCCCCGCCCGACAGACTGAGTTACAACTTTCCCTACTGGTTCAAGGCGGCCCGCTTCGCGCGCCGCGCGCGGCACGGCCCCCGGCCGGGCCTGCGCTCCTGCCTCCGTCCCGCTCCAGCCCGGCCGGTGTCCGTGCCGCGGACCCAGCAGCGAGCCGAAGATCACGCTTCGTGTGCCGCAGGAGAGGCCCCCACGGTCAGAACGATGCCTCCGGCGGGGGATCGGCCGGCACCGGGATGGAGGGGGCGCCGTCGCCGACTGCGGGTCCGTTGTGGCGTGCGTGGGGAGCTCCCATCCCGTACGCCGTCGACCCAGGCAGAGCCGAGCCGACGCGGCCCCTGGCGTCCAGGTCGTTCGTACAGTGGCGCGCTCCACCTGGACGCCAGGAACCACGCCCGCTCCACGGTGTGTGGGTCGACGGCGTACGGGATGGGAGCTGGGGAGGTTGATGGGTGGAGGTCTTCGGCAGTGACAGAATCGAACTGACATGCGATGATGACCTAGGTTTCAAAAATGGCGCCTCGGATGAGGTATGGTTTTTGAAACCAAGGTTGTCTGGAGGGGCTGTGCAGAACCTGGATCCTGAGTGGTACGAAGAGCGGCTGACGCAGCTCGACTTCTCGGTTGATCTCTTCTACGGCGCGCTTGACCTGGCCGCCGCAGATGTCCGTACTTGCACTGATTTTGATGCGCCGGCCATGCGTGGCTTCATGTTCTGGAGCCGCACCAACCGGTACATCGCTGAAGGTCTCGACCCGGAAGGCTGGCAGCGCACCTCCAGGGATAGCATCCTCCGGATGATCCACCCCAGCATGAGTCACGCTGTGACGGCTATCAGCGCCAAGGGGGGCGTGGGGGACCTCAACGCCAAGGTTCGGTCTAAGAACCCGAAGGGTGCAGCAATGGCCCGCATGGTTGAGAAGAACGGGCAGTTCGCTCTTCTCAGCCACGACGAGGTTCTCTACGGTCGCGAACTCGACCAGATCCCGACCTGGTGCCTGCTGTACGAGTGGGACAAGGGAGTGATCTCTGCCGAGCTGTCCCTGCCGATCAAGATGAACGGGAAATTCGTCGATGAGTGGCAGGAGCGCATCCCGCTGCGGTTGCCCGACCTGGGTGACCCCGGCGCGGACATCGCGCTTCTGGACGACCCGGGCGATGGCAGCGGCCCGGAAGTTGTCGTGGAGCTGCTGGGGGGCTAAACGGTATGTAGGAGTGCGGACGTGGGAGCTGAGGAAAGTGTTCACCCCAGAACGACTGGTCGTTGCCCGCAAACGACGGCGAATGACTCTAGCAGAGTTGGCTCAACGGTCTGGAGTATCGGCGCAGAGCATCACTGCGTTTGAGAATCACCGTAAGGTGCCCTCACCGGAGACGATTTCCTCTCTTGCGTCCGCACTCAATTATCCTGTCAGCTTCTTTGGGGCACCCTCGCCGGCACAGTTGCAGCTGGACGCCGTTAGCTTCCGTGCCCCTTCAAAGATGACTGCCGCAGAACGTGATAGCGCCCTGAGTTCGGGAACAGTAGCCGTTGCTCTGAATGAGTGGATGGAGGGCTTGTTCAAGCTTCCATCCGTTAACGTGCCAACATACCCGCACTTGACGCCCGAGGCTGCAGCAGAGCAGGTCCGTGCCGCATGGGGACTCGGAGAAGCACCGGTACCAAACGCCCTACATTTGATTGAATCAAATGGGGTCCGCGTATTCTCGCTGCCATCCGACTGCCTCGACATCGACGCCTTTTCTACCATCAAATACGGCACGCCGTACGTTTTCTTGAACACGCGGAAGACAGGCGAGCGGGGGCGATTCGATGTCGCCCACGAGCTCGGCCACCTTGTGTTGCACTGTGAGCACCGCATCCCCCACGGCCGCGACTCGGAGGGCGAAGCGAATGACTTCGCGTCGGCCTTCCTTATGCCCCGTGCGGGCGTCGTTGCGCAACGGCTACACAATGCGTCTATCGACCGGATACTGAGCGCGAAGCGCAAGTGGGGAGTGTCGGCCATGGCACTCACCTACAGGTTGCGCAAATTGGGCCTACTTTCTGAATGGCGCTACAACCAAACCGTAAAGGAACTGGCGCGTCGAGGGTATCGCCGTGCAGAACCTGATTCCTCACTGGTTCGCGAGAGCAGCCAACTATTGGTGAAGGTATTTGGCGCCCTCCGGAAGCCGCTAAATATGACGTTCTCGGAGCTTGCAGAGGAGCTCAATATCTATCCTGACGAGCTAAACGAGTACGTCTTCGGGTTGGCACCTATCGGAATCCAGAGCGGTGGAGAACCATCAGCACCGGCACGACCGAAGCTGAAACTCGTTAGCGGGGGGTAGCGAATAGGGATGGGCGACACAACCGCAAACCATCCAGTAGTTATCACTGTCTGTTGAATCATGAGATCGAGGCCGAGGGGGACATACGTGTTCGGTAGTCAACGGAGCTTGAATAGCTTCAAGGTCGGAGACAAAGTGACAGTCTCACTGCCGAGCGACAGGCCCATATACCACCAGGGCTCACACGGGACCGTTGTCTCGATAGGCACCAAGCGGGTGCACGTAAGGATGGACGTAGCCGCGTTCGAGGGGCACGACGGGGAGGTTGCGAACTTCCTCCCTGGTGACCTAGAGCCGGGACACGTCGGGACGCCCCGTAGCTCAGACCGTATGAAAGAAGCCGTCAACGCCATGCAACTTGGCGTCGCATCGGACGTCGTGTCGGTGGCGTTGGAGGCCGGCGTCATCACGGCCGACCAAGGAGACCAGATCAAGGCCGCGTGGGCTAACCACTTGCGGAGCTGAACAACGACGGCCGGATGCGCCGTTCATGAGCCTCTAGCGGGGCTCCTGGAGCTACGAATTAATCAGACTGGCCCGTGCGCTACCCGTGCCCGATCGTGCGGTTAACCGCAGGGATTCACGGGCAAGGCCGGTAGCCCGATGTGAGAACGGCCCCTGACCAGATGCCAAGGTCAGGGGCCGTTCTCTGTTGAGCCGGCGGAGGCGGTGGGGTTCGAACCCACGACGACGTTGCCACCGCAACGGCTTTCGAGACTGTCCTGATCGGATGTCCCCGCGGCTAGCCGTCCGCGTACGGGGCGATATGGTGGGAGAAGCGGAGGGGCGCCGCTTGAGCGACACCCCTCCCTGTTTGGACTTCAAGAGGTCACTTCTTGCCGGAACGCCTCTTCGGAGTCTCTACCACCGTGGTACGCGGGTGAGCTTTCGCATAGCTCTTGGTCACGTACCGGCCGGTTACGGCGCTCCGGGCCTTACTCCCGGAGCTGCCACCGCTTCCCTTCTTGGCCATCATTCACCTCCTTCACATCAGGCCCATGACGGTCAACTCCGATTGTATGAGGGGCCACTGACAACAGCGGGTCGGAAACGGGCAGCACAGACAGCTAAGTTGACTCGTAGGGTCCAGGCGACCAAGCCGAGCAACAGGAGATCACCCGCCCCGGTGTGCCAGAACCGTGCCAGGTCAGGCGGGAAACCACGGGGAATAGCGGTGACCCGGCCGCCAGTCAGCCAAGATCGGTGGCCGCTTCGCCGCAGGTCAGCCCAGTAATCGGCCGTAAAAGACCCAAGCTTCCCAAGCTGAGGGCTCTGCCCCGTCACGGGTCGGCCGCCCCGGCTCGCTCTGGTCGTCGACAGACCCGACAGCGCGGCTGAAGCCAGTGGGGTGCAGCGAGGCACACACGTGCCTGACTGGTCGGCGCACCCGCCGTCGTGGCTGGCTGTCGTTGGCTGGGGCACAGACAGGCTTGTATCGATTAGATCAAGCCAATACGGGGCGCTACGTTACCTCTCGGTACATGACATGGGAGTCATCCTGGTCCCCCCAATGCGACCTCACGGCGCAGTCGCCGTAACCTGGCGTGCTTATCCCGCTGCGCGACACTTCCGAGAGTAATCGGGCCAAGTCGGTGTCGTGGCCGATCCTCGCTAGCCTCCTGCCCGTAGATGGAGGAGCCCACCCGGCCGCGCATGCTGGCAGGCCGAGCGGCAGGTGGGCGACTGAACCCGGAGGCTCAGCCATGAGTTTGTCCCTTGTAGAGCACTGCGTGTCAAACCCAGGACGACATCTGTGCGTAGTCACGATCCTCGTATTGGTCCTGCTCGTGTCGCCGACCTGCGCAAGGATGGTGGGCGCTTACGCAGACGCTAGGGCCTTCCTCGCACTGTTCCTCGCGGTCAGCGGTACAGCAACGAAGTACAGCAACGCCAGCAACCGCCCATGATTGACAGCCACTCCCCGGGGCCGATCGGTGGCCTCTATGACCCTCGCTGACCGATCTCTCTAGAGCTACGGATCAGAAGGTTGCAGGTTCGAATCCTGCCGAGTGCACATCGACTAGAGGCCCTGTGGAGTGATCCACGGGGCCTCTGGCTTTTGCGTTGAAGGCAGTGTTTGACGGCAACCGCCTCAGAGGGCGGGAGCGGGGACGATCAGACGGTACGGGAAGCCGGCCGCGCCGTCGTCATCGTCCGGCCCGCTGCCGTCACCCCTCAGAGCGCCGCCGACGCGAATGCGGATCGCAGTAGCTCTAGCGGCCCTGCTTGATCAGCGCGCAGCACCGCCAGGGCGGACAGCCAGACCAGGAAACAACCCGACCGCTCCGAGCACCAGGACCAGGCCGATGCCCACCAAGCACGGCCCTGCCACCCAACCGCCCTCTGCTCCAAGCCGCAGAACGGCCAGCACCGGCACGACCAAGCCCCCGACGTCGGAACGTTGTCCAGGCTGAGGGGTGGTCCGGTCTTTGTTTGGTTGGTCTTCGCCGTCGCAGGGACGCCGGCGCTTCTGGCTCAGCTCAGGGCCTTGCCGACTTCGTAGATCGTGGGCCTGTCTTCGGGAGTGTGGCTGAGCATGGCCTCGATCAGCTCGCCCAGTTCTCCAGGCGCCTTGACGGGCCGACGCTTGCCATCTGCCACGGCCTTACGCTGCACAGGGCACGGTGCGTCGTCCGGGTACTCGACCGCCCGCCAGCCCGTGGCGGAGATGAGCAGTGACGCGCCCATAGCGTAGATGTCGGCTGCCTGCCTGGGCTCAGCTTCTCCGGTCGCGAGCACACTGCGCGCGATCTCCGGCGCTTCGTAGTGGACGAGGCAGCCGCGGAACGGGAAGTCATACCCCTCGGGCACGTGGCCGCCCCGCGCCAAGGCCAGGTCGAGGAGGTGCGTGCGATCCGAGCCGATGATGAAGTGCGCGGGCTGGACGTCGCCGTGGGCCCAGCCCTGGGCGCGCACTTCCAGCTTTCTCTACTGGTTCAGGCGGCTCGCTCCGCTCACCGCGGGGGGGGGGGGGCGCCGGGGGGGGGGGGGGGGGGGCCCCCCCCCACCCCCCCCCCCCCCCCCCCCCCCCCCCCCCCGCTCCTGTCTCCGCCCCGCTCCGACCCGGCCGACGCCCGCGCTGCGCAGTCGGCCGCATGACGTCAGATAAGGGGTACGTCGTGGGTGGGACAGCTGACTCCACGGTTTGGGCAGTCACTTTGGCCCGATCCTCGACGATCACGGCCCAACGTCGTGCTTTACCGGCAGGTTCACCACCTGCTCGACGCGTCGCAAGCTTACGGGCCTATGATTAAAAGTTGCGAGAAATGTGCGAGAGAAAGTCGTCAGTCTCCATCTCGTGCGTTGATGCGCCAACTCTCACGAAGAATCTGTTGTCGTACGAGATGGGTTTGCCAAGTGATCGTGGCTTCATGATCCAAAGCACTTTTCCGTCACAGACGAGCGGACTGAAACTGTGTACGAGGTCGGCCGAGAAATTGGAATCTACTGGTGCAGACTTAATTTTCGATTGCCATTTGAGCCACCAGGAGTCGATGTCGTGACCCAAATGTGCGATCTGCTCTTCGGTGCCCACTACATGCTGCCCGTGAATCTCAACCGGAGTCACTCCGAAGAGTTCTTTTGCTCGGCGAGCCGCCGATGGCTTGTCTGCAACTCCAATGAGAATTAGGCCGGTTGCATCGCGACTCCAGTTCGCCATGCCTACTGCAGTCTGCATTATTTCGTCAAAAAGATCAACATTCTCAGCGGGCGGGTTCGAAAGTACACAGAATCCTTGCTTAAGCTCGACGAGAGGATCTTCGTTAACCGGGCCCTGCAAGTAGCTTTCGATCAACAGGCGTGCATTGAGCTTCTTGGCGACGCTTTTCGGTTCAGGCTTGAAGAAAGCTTTTTTAATGCGACGCTTGACTTGCGGGTAGAGCTTGGCCTTCTCGTCCTTGCCCCATGCGCTTCCGCCGGTTGGAATGGCGAGTTCCCGTCCCCAGAAGTTGTTCAAGACGTTGCGAATTGCCTCCATCGACAGAGGCTGCATCTCGTCGATAAAGGTAAGTTCGTAGAGGGCGGAGAAAATCGCCTGAAACTGCCGCCGTGTTCCCTTTTCGTAGGTCTCCAGGTGGACCATATGGCGGCCGAGGGGGCCATGGTCCCGCATAGCTTCATCCAGCATTTCGACCACTGACACGATGCGCTGCTGTAGATTCTCAACGCCAACTGCCGTAATGGCCGCGTTGACTTGGTCCGCAGAAGCTGACTTGATTCTCCGTGGCAAGCCGTATGCCACGTCTCGATTCTGCCACCCGCTCGTAGGCCAAGGAGTGAGCACAGCGTCGAGGACCAAGTCCAGGACCATTTCCTCGTCACCGGATGAGCGAATGTCGTCTGCCCCAATAATATCATGTCGTGTCCAGAAAATGCGGTCGAGGTCTAGGCCGTAATCGAGATCCTTTCGCGAAATGGAAAGTTTTTCCATTTCGCTGAGCGTCAAAGCCTCGGCGAAAGTTCCGTCACCTCGAATGGTGGCGCTAGTGCGTCGCACTACATCCGACAGTGGCCCCATTACACCTGCCTGTCGAATCTCGTGCAGACTCAAGCGCCTTCCACCGCTATTGATTCGGCGGAACACCTCGTCAATCGACGAGGTTGCCGCATCTCGATAAGTAGAGACGGGGATTTGATAATTGGCGATCTCCAAGGATGTTTCGCGCAACATTACGGGTTTCTTTTGAGTAAGCTCTCCTGAGTGAAGCTTAGCCAAGGTGTCGCCTGTTGTCGCCAAATCGAAATATTGTCCTTTGTAGGGGTACTTATTCTCCATGAATGAGAAGAATGCTTCGAGGCGCTGAAGACCGTCGATTAGCTCGAAAATTTCCGCCCCTCCTTTCCTTCTCTGTGCGAGAAGGATTAGCGGGATCGGCAGCTTGTTGACGGCGGAGTCGATGAGCTTCTCCTTCTCATCGCGTGTCCAGACGAGCTTTCGCTGATAGCGGCGATCGACGAGAAGCTTATTTCTGTAGTATTGATTGTAGAGCTGGTGGAGGTTCTGTCCTTGGACGGATAGCTCTGAAGTCTGCATGTGTGTCACCGTAGTTGACGTGGTTGCGGTTAGTCCCGCGTTTTACGGAAGTGATCAAGGTGAAAACGCGTCAGTGCGTGCCTGCGCACCGAGCAACACCCCCAGAGAACTCCAGCTCCCCAAGCTGAGGGCCCCGGCGCCGTGTTCACGCATCGGTTGTCGCGGCTTCCTCTGGCCGATGACATCAGCAGCGTGGCAGATCCGGGTGGGGGGCGGCGAGACATACGCGCGCCTGAGTGATCTGCGCACCCGCCGTCGTGGCTGACCTTCATCGGCTGCGGTTCGGACATGGGCCCGCCGAACGCCGGTGCACGCGATCAGCCTGCTGCCGCCTTCGGTGGGAGCAGCATGAACGTCCACGTGCCATCGGCGGCCTGCTCTGCCCCAGGCGGACTGGGTGCTGATGCCGGCCGAGCAGATCCACGGTGTGTGCGAGGTTCGTGGTCTCGATGCCCTGGCTGCTTGTGTGCCGCAGTCGACGTCCATAGACAAGGGCGAGCGCCTCAGCGGACGTGGTCCCATCCCAGACCACGTGGGAACCGCCACAGCGGAACGCAGCTAGAGCGGCCACGGACGCCTCGTCGTCGCCAACCAGCAGTTGTTCGAGTAGCTTCCGTTCCGCGCCGCCGCCCCCACCAGGACCCTGCTGTACCGAAGCCGGATACAGCAACCACAGCAACCGGCCCCGTCCCGTACCGTCCCCGTGCGGCCGAGGGGCGACTGTATGACTGCCGTGACCGACTGCTGTAGAGCTAAGGATCAGAAGGTTGCAGGTTCGAATCCTGCCGAGTGCACATCGACTAGAGGCCCTGTGGAGTGATCCACGGGGCCTCTGGCTTTTGGTTCGGGGCATGGGAATCGGCCGGGCGGGGCTGAGTACTCCTACTCATGTGTCCGCCTCGCCCGCGCGAGCAAGGTGGCGGGTATGAACTTACCCGTCGCTCCTCCGGCCTTCGATGCGACCACCGGCCCGCGACAGCGCTTCCGTGCCGACCGGGGCGCCGACATCGGGGCAGGGTGCGGGCTGGTGTTCCTGGAGCTGATCGCCTTGGCGGTGATCTTCGGTCTCTGGTTCCTGTCCGGGTTCAACCTCGATCCCGGCAAGACCGTCACGACCGACTCGCTGTGGAACTATCTGGCCGCCGCCGGAGGGGTCGGAGTCGTCGCCATCGCGGCGACCGCGATCGCCGCGCGGGCCGGCGCCGTCGTCACGGTCGTCACCCAGTCCCTCATGGCCGCTCTGATCTGCGTCATCGCCTTCGGCGGGGCCATGGCGCAGTCACACCAGGACCGGCTCTGCCATGACATCCCGTCAGCCACGGGCTGCGGGAGCGGTGACTAGACGGCCACGAGGACACCGTTCACGCGACGGGCCTTACCGTCGCGCGGGCGGGTGCGGGTCCCAGCCGGCCGCGAACGACCACGTCACGCCGGGGTCCGACAGGAAGCGCAGCGAACCGCTGGACCGGTTCACGGGCAGCTGGATCTCGTTCATCGCGGGCAGGACCTTGTCCTTTTCGCACCGCAGCATGAAGGAGACGCCGGTGGACGGCACCTGGACGGTGAGTCGGCCCGGTCCCTGGCAGTCGACCGCGATCGCCAGGGTCCTGCCTGCCTGGTCCCGCCCGGAATCGGATAGACGGCGTCGCCCTTGACCGCGGTGCCGCTGGCCAGGACCGTGATGCCGTCCGCGTCGGTGATCGGGACCTCGTGGACGGAGGCGCCGCTGGAGGCGGGACCCGCATCAGCCGGCGACGACGCGGTGCCTCGGGGGGAGGGTCGTGCCGAAGTGGTGCCGTGGGAGCCGCAGCCGGTCGCTCCCGGAGCTGCGACTGCCAGGCGGGCGGATCTGGGGGTGATCACCATCGAGGTTCGGCTCCCTGTGTTGTTGTGCGCCGTCGTGAAAGGGGTCGGCGGTGCGCGATGGTCCGGTTGCGCTGGGTCGCTTCCCCGGTGGGGACGGCATGCGCGGCCGGCCGGTTGCCGGGGCATGCCGGGAGGCTGTGCTCTTCGTGGAACGGGCGGTTCAGGCGAGGGCGCGGGTGGCCTTGGGTGCGCGTGCCAGCGTCAACAGGTAGGCGCAGCCCGCCAGGAGGCAGCCGGCCGCGGTGGTCGCCAGGAGGGGCGGGGCGCGCCGGGGGTGGAGGAAGAGGCCCACCGAGAAGCTCAGGAACAGGGAGGCGTTCAGGAGCCAGTTGAAGGCGGCCCACGCGTGGGGCTGGCCCTCGGCCGGGACGCCCGACCAGATGACGCGGGTGAGGAGCAGATTGAAGACGCCGTTCCCGATACCGCCCAGCGCGAAGGTGACCGCGGCGGACCAGAAGGGGAGGCCGAGGCTGGGCAGGCCGATCGCGAGGGCCACCAGCACGTTGGACAGGGGCAGGAGCGCGCGGATCCCGGTGAAGCGGCGCGGGGTCACCGCCGCCGCGATCATGGATGCCACGGCCCAGCAGGCCAGCACCACGCCGAGCCCGTGGGCGTCGTAACCCGGCGTCCGGGCCAGCATGAAGGGGCCCGACACGCCTTCCAGGCCGGTGGTGATCAGCATGACGGTCACACAGAGGAGGCCGAGGACGCCGAACGCGCCGGGTGCGATCAGTCGGCCGAATCCCGCGGTGGCGCTACGGCGCCCCGGCGTACCGTCCTGCGGGACCCGCGGTGACCAGGCCACGGCCAGCACCAGCAGGAAGGTGAGGGCGTTCAGCGCGAAGGCCGACTCCGTGCCGGACACGGAGACCACCACACCGGCCAGCACCATGCCCGCGGCACCGGCCCCCGCCTTCGAGACGCTCCACCACTTGGCCAGGTCGGCCTGCCGCCCGTCGCTGAGGGCGTGCAGCAGGGAGCGGGAGAACGGCATCGTCAGGGCCTCGCAGGACGCGGCGACGAGGATGCAGGCCAGGATGGCGATCCGGTGGTCGGCCACGGTGGCGGCGACGGCGAATGCCACCACCTGTCCGCTCAGCCCGGCCCGCCACGCGATCCGCGAGCGGATCCAGCCGCGTGAGCTGACGAGCGGGGTCAGCGCCAGGACCGGGACGGTCTGGGCGGCCAGTACGGCGGCGAGGAATGTCGTCGAACCCGCCCGCACCGCGATCAGGGCGTACGCCACCTGCACCAGCCGGTCCCCGAATTCCGAGGCCGCCAGGGCGAGGAGAAGCCCACCGAGCCCGGCCGGCCGACCGGCGGAACGACCTGACGACACTCGTGCCTCCCACGCTCGCGAAAGCCGACACCCGGAGAGATGACAGGGGAGGCTAACCCCCGCACCGACGGCGACGCCCGTTCTTTTCACCGGGCCACCGGCCCGAACCGGCCACCACGCCGGCGGCTCGATGTACGAGCAGAACGAGGTCCCGTCGGAGTGGCCGGCAGGGCGGGAGCAGGATGCGATCGACGTCAACGACTTCGTGTTCGCGGCCACTGGGGCGCGGATCCGGAGGCTCACGCTGCCCAATGGGGAGCACTGGTTCCCGGCGGTGGATGTGGGGGTGCATCTCGGCTACGCCAACACCAGGCAGGCTGTGCAATGGCATGTTGCACCGGATTGCGAGCAGACCCTCGGCAATCTTGTACGAACCGTCTACGGGAGTGAGGGTTCAAGCAACATTGCAGGTCACGGGCTCAAGAAGTCGATGCGTATGGTGAATCTCCGCGGCCTCATCCAGCTCGTCAACGGATGCTCCAAGCCCGGGTGCGCCCCCTTCAAACACTGGGTGAGCGAGGTCATCGAAACCGTCCAGCTGAACGGCTCCTACACCCTCGACCCCGCCCCCGACGGCCGCACCGCCTACCTCCTGCCCCAGCAGGTCGCCGACGTGATCGTCCGTCTGGAGGAGCGCAGCATCCGGGCGGACGAGGCGCTGGCGGTCGCGCAGGTCGAGCGGATCGAAGAGATGCGCCGCACCAACGACCTGCTCGGGCGGATCGCCGACTCGCTCGATCTCGTTGCCGGCCGGCTTCGGCCGACCGTCGGTGCCGGGCCGGAGGCGATGACGCCCCAGCGGCTGCTGGCCACCTGGCGGGCAGGGAATCTCGTCGTCACCGACGATGTGCACGCCGTCGCCGCTTATCTCGCCCCGGCGCTGGTGCGCGGCCCCGTGGACTGTCGGCTGGAGGACGTCGCGGAGCGTACGGGGCTCACCGTCGCGCGGGTGCACGACTGTCTGCGCATGCTGATCAAGCGGGGCTGTGTCCGGCAGGCGGGGGTGAGCGGGGGCGGGGCGCCGGTGTACGTGCTGCCGTGACCGAGGCCCGGCGGAAGCACCGGACGGCACGACAGGGCCCGAAGTCGCGAAGCGAAGTCGCGGCTTCGGGCCTTCGCACACCGTATCCCGTTCCCGCCGCCCCACAGCACTGTCAGACCCACCCTCTACCCTCACGAGTGATGGCACAGATGTGGAGATGTTCCGGGCTCCGCTGGACCGGCGAGGGACCCGTGCTCGCCTGGGAGGGCGGGCGGAGCAACGCGCTGGCGTGGGGGAAGCGGGTCGGGTTCGCCGTAGAGGAGGCCGGAGGGGAAGAGACGGAGGGCGGCGCGCGCCGTTGTGTGGGGGCGCGGGGGCACACCTGTCCGGTGCGGGCGACCGTGCCGGGGCGGAGCACGGGCGCCCGCTGCGAGCAGTGCGCGCGGCTCGACCGGGCGCACTCCGTGGCCGCCGACACGATCGCCGCCGACCCCCGGCCGTACCGGGTGTACCTCGCCTGGTTCGGACCCGGCATGGTCAAGGCCGGCATCACCGCCGTCGAGCGCGGCCCGGCGCGGTTGCTGGAGCAGGGGGCGGTCTGCTTCAGCTGGCTCGGCACCGGGCCCCTGATGGCGGCCCGGCGCACCGAGGAGATGCTGCGGGCCGCGCTGAGGGTCCCGGACCGGATCGCGTACGCCGAGAAGCGGGCGGTGCGGGCGCGGCTGCCGCGGACGGCGGGGGAGCGGGCGGCCGAGGTGCGGGAGCTGCACCGGCGGGCCGTCGCGCTCGCCCAGTGGCCAAAGTCCCTGCGGGCCGAGCCCTGCGAAGTGACCGATCATGTGCGGGCCTTCGGGCTCGACGGCGTACCGGCCGCCTTCGGCGAGGTCACCGAGCTCGTCCCCGGTGGTGCCATCAGCGGGGAGCTGGTCGCCGCCGCCGGGCCCGACCTTCATCTGGCGGTGCGCGGACGCGGGGTCGTCGTGCTCGACACCCGGCTGATACGGGGCTGGGGGCTGACGCCCGCAACGCGCGGGGGCGATGAACTCACCCTGCCGGTGCGCGAGTTCGTCCGGGAGCAGGACGGGCTGTTCTGAGGGGCCACCCAGGCGTTGTCTGAGTGGTGGCTGTGTGTTTCTCAGGAAAAACCAAGACTGGTGCAACACTCCTCTCAGAGGGCCCCGACAGTGTGGCCGCCATGACCACGACCTCGCCCCAGGGGCGCACCGAACTGCTGAGGCCGGACGGGAGCCCCGTCCGCGTGCTGGTGGTCGACGACGAGACGTCGATCACCGAACTGCTGAGCATGGCCCTTCGCTACGAGGGCTGGCAGATCAGAAGCGCGACGGACGGTCAGGGAGCCCTCCAGACGGCCCGCGAGTTCCGGCCCGACGCCGTCGTCCTCGACATGATGCTGCCGGACATGGACGGGCTGGCCGTCCTCGGCCGGCTGCGCCGTGAACTGCCGGACGTGCCCGTGCTGTTCCTGACCGCCAAGGACGCGGTGGAGGACCGGATCGCGGGGCTCACCGCCGGCGGCGACGACTATGTGACCAAGCCGTTCAGCCTGGAGGAGGTCGTCGCCCGGCTGCGCGGGCTGATCCGCAGGTCCGGCGCGGCCGACCGGCGCTCCGAGTCCGTGCTCGTGGTCGGCGACCTCACCCTGGACGAGGACAGCCACGAGGTGACGCGGGGCGGTGACAACATCCACCTCACCGCCACCGAGTTCGAGCTGCTGCGCTTCCTGATGCGCAACCCGCGGCGCGTGCTCAGCAAGGCGCAGATCCTGGACCGCGTCTGGTCGTACGACTTCGGCGGCCAGGCCAATGTGGTCGAGCTGTACATCTCGTACCTGCGCCGGAAGATCGACGCCGGCCGCGAGCCCATGATCCACACCCGGCGCGGCGCCGGTTACCTGATCAAGCCCGCCGTGTGATGAGCGGACCTGGCCGGCCCGGGCCCGCCCCCCGGCCGACTCCGGTACGACGGTCCACGGGGCGGCCGTCCCGCACCCCCCGCTCCCCCCGCACCCTGCGCACCCGCCTCGTCGTCGCCTCCGTCGTCCTGATCGCCGTCGTCTGCGCGGTGATCGGCACCGTGACCACGCTGGCCCTGCGCTCCCATCTGTACACCCAGCTGGACGGCCGGCTGGGCGAGGTCGGCAAGCGGGCCTCCGGTGCCTTCGCCCCGCCGGGGCAGGGCGGGGGGCCCGGCGGACCCGGCGCCGGACAGGCGCCCACCGGCATCAAGCTGGACCAGTTCGTCGCCCTGGGCCCGCAGCCGCCGTACACGGTCGTCGCCGTGGCGGCCGGCGGCACCGCGACCGAGGGCAAGGTGGGCCGCAAGTCGAAGTCGGCGCCGTACACCAGCGCCCACGATCTCGACGCCGCCCAGCTCGCGGCCCTCGGCACCGTGCGCCGGGACCGCCATGCGCACACCCTCGACCTGCCCGGCCTCGGCAGCTACCGCGCCGAGTACGCCACCGGGCCCAACGGCTCCTTCTACGTGGCCATTCCGACCGACGACACCGACGGCATCATCAACACCCTGATCCTGGTGGAGGTCTGTGTGACCGCCGCCGGGCTGCTCGCCGCCTGCCTCGCCGGGACCGTCATCGTGGGTGTGGCCACCCGCCCGCTGCGCAGGGTCGCCGCCACCGCCACCCGCGTCTCCGAACTGCCGCTGCACAGCGGCGAGGTGAACCTCAGCGAACGCGTCCCGGACGCCGAGTGCGATCCGCACACCGAGGTCGGACAGGTCGGCGCCGCGCTGAACCGGATGCTCGACCATGTGCACGGCGCGCTTCAGGCCCGGCAGCAGAGCGAGACGCGGGTACGGCAGTTCGTCGCCGACGCCAGCCATGAACTGCGCACCCCCCTCTCCTCCATCCGCGGCTACGCCGAACTGACCCGGCGCGGTCACGAGCAGGTCGGCCCCGACACCCGGCACGCCCTCGGCCGGATCGAGTCCGAGGCCGGGCGGATGACCCTGCTGGTGGAGGACCTGCTGCTGCTCGCCCGCCTGGACGCGGGCCGGCCGCTGGAGTTCGGGCGGACCGATCTGGTCCCGCTCGTCGTGGACACCGTCAGCGACGCCCGCGCGGCCGGCCGGGACCATACCTGGCGGCTCGCCCTGCCCGACGAGCCCGCGCCGGTCCGCGCGGACTCCCCCCGGCTCCAGCAGGTCCTGG
The DNA here is from genome assembly GCF_056435325.1 of Streptomyces sp. NPDC043952. Taxonomy (NCBI): domain Bacteria; kingdom Bacillati; phylum Actinomycetota; class Actinomycetes; order Kitasatosporales; family Streptomycetaceae; genus Streptomyces; species Streptomyces sp. NPDC043952. Next base: position 40,603 of record NZ_JBWKES010000042.1, on the reverse strand, counting down.
TCAACCTGCTGGCCAACGCCCAGCGCCACACCCCGCCCGGTACGACCGTCACCGCGCGGGTGCGCCGGCAGGGGCCGTGGGTGTGCGTGGACGTCGAGGACGACGGGCCGGGAATTCCGGCCGCTCTGCTGCCGCACGTCTTCGAACGGTTCGCCCGCGGGGACTCGGCCCGGTCGCGGGCCACCGGTTCCACCGGGCTCGGGCTGGCCATCGTGCAGGCCGTCGCGGCGGCGCACGACGGCGCGGTGAGCGTGGAGAGCGCACCCGGCCGGACCGTGTTCACCCTGCGCCTGCCCGCGCTCGACACCCGGTCCGTCGACTCCAACTCCCTTGTATACAAAGGAAGTTCGCACTCACAGCCGTACCACAGCGCCACCACACCGGTGCGACAGGACGGCTGACGAGAGTCGGTTCCATGCGAACCGACTCTTCTCCCGACTCGCCCCCCGGCGCCCTGCCGGTCCGGGAGCACCTGCCGGCCTCGGCCGCCGGTACGGCCGTCCTGGACGTGGTGATCCCCGTCTACAACGAGGAGCAGGACCTCCAGCCCTGCGTCCGCCGGCTGCACGAGCATCTGACGCGCACCTTCCCCTACGCCTTCCGCATCACGATCGCGGACAACGCCTCCACCGACACCACCCCGCTGGTCGCCGCGCGGCTGGCGGCCGAGCTGCCCGGCGTGGGCGTCGTACGCCTGGAGCAGAAGGGCCGGGGGCGCGCGCTGCGCACCGTGTGGTCCGCGTCCCGCGCGCCGGTCCTCGCCTATATGGACGTCGATCTGTCCACCGACCTCAACGCCCTGCTGCCGCTGGTCGCGCCCCTGATCTCCGGCCACTCGGACCTCGCGATCGGCTCCCGGCTCGCCCGGTCCTCCCGCGTCGTGCGCGGGCCCAAGCGCGAGCTGATCAGCCGGGCGTACAACCTGATCCTGCGCGGCTCGCTCAAGGCCCGCTTCTCGGACGCGCAGTGCGGCTTCAAGGCCATCAGGGGCGATGTGGCGCGGGTGCTGCTGCCGCTGGTGGAGGACACCGGATGGTTCTTCGACACCGAGATGCTGGTGCTCGCCGAGCGGGCCGGGCTGCGGATCCACGAGGTGCCGGTCGACTGGGTGGACGACCCCGACTCCACCGTGCACATCGTGCGCACCGCGACCGAGGACCTCAAGGGCGTGTGGCGGATCGGCCGGGCGCTCGCCACCGGTTCGCTGCCGCTGGACCTGCTCGCCCGGCCCTTCGGCGACGACCCGCGCGACCGCGAGCCGACCGGCGTGCCGAAGGGGCTGGCCCGCCAGCTGGCCGGATTCTGCCTGGTCGGCGTCCTGTCGACCCTCTTCTACCTGCTGCTCTACAGCGGCTTCCGGCAACTGTGCGGGCCGCAGCCCGCCAACGGCCTCGCGCTGCTGGTCTCGGCCGTCGCCAACACGGCCGCCAACCGCCGGCTCACCTTCGGGGTGCGCGGCCGGGGCGGCGCGGTCCGCCATCAGGCGCAGGGCTTGCTGGTCTTCGCCATCGGACTCGCCCTGACCAGCGGTTCCCTGGCCGCCCTCGACGCGGCCGGCGGCCACCCCGCGCACTCCACCGAACTGGCGGTCCTCGTCACCGCCAACCTCGCCGCGACCGTACTGCGGTTCCTGCTGTTCCGCGCCTGGGTCTTCCCGGACCAGCGGCAGCCGCCCGCCACCCACACCCCCGAAGGGTCCCGATGAGCACCTCCTACGACCGCCCGCTCGACGCGTCCGAGGGGCGGGGCGGCACGGCCGCGGCGCCTGCGCCCCCGGCCGCCGCAGACGGGGACGCGCCCCGGCGCTCCCTCCCGCACCGCCTGTGGCGCGGCCGCCCCGAGGACCCCCGCTGGGCGCGCCCCGCCCTCCTCGGGCTGCTCGCCGCCACCCTGCTGCTCTACCTGTACGACCTGAGCGCCTCCGGCTACGCCAACTCCTTCTACGCGGCGGCCGTCCAGGCGGGCAGTACGTCCTGGAAGGCGCTGTTCTTCGGGTCGCTGGACGCGGGCAACGCCATCACCGTCGACAAGCCCCCGGCCTCGCTGTGGCCGATGGAGCTATCGGTGCGGATCTTCGGCCTGAACTCCTGGGCGATCCTCGTGCCCGAGGTGCTGATGGGCGTGGCGACGGTGGCCGTCGTGTACGCCGCGGTGCGCCGCCGGAGCGGCCCGGCGGCCGGTCTGATCGCGGGCGCGGTGCTCGCGCTCACCCCGGTCGCGGCGCTGATGTTCCGGTTCGACAACCCGGACGCCATGCTGGCCCTGCTGATGTCGGCGGCCTGCTACCTCGTCGTCCGCGCGCTGGAGGACGGCCGGACCAGGTGGCTGGTGTGGGCCGGGGCCGCGATCGGTCTCGCGTTCCTCGCCAAGACCCTCCAGGCGTTCCTGATCCTGCCGCCGCTCGCCGTGGTGTACGCGGTCTGCGCGCCGGTGCCGCTGAAGAAGCGCCTCGGCCAGCTGGCCGCCGCCACCCTCGCGCTGGTGGTCGCCGGGGGCTGGTGGGTCGCGATCGTCGAGCTGTGGCCGGCCTCGTCCCGCCCGTACATCGGCGGCTCGCAGCACAACAGCTTCCTGGAACTGACCTTCGGCTACAACGGGTTCGGGCGGCTGAACGGCGAGGAGACCGGCAGCGTCGGCGGGGGCGGCGGCCCCGGTGGGGGTACCGGCGGCGGGATGTGGGGGTCGACCGGCTGGGACCGCATGTTCGGCTCCGAGGTGGGCGGCCAGATCTCCTGGCTGCTGCCCGCCGCGCTGGTCCTGCTGGTCGCGGCCCTGGTGGCGACCCGGCGGTACCGGCGTACGTCGGTCACCCGCGGCGCGCTCCTGGTCTGGGGCGGTTCCCTGCTGACCACCACGGCGGTGTTCAGCTACATGGCGGGCATCTTCCACCAGTACTACACCGTGGCCCTCGCCCCCTATCTGGCCGCCGTCGTCGGCATGGGCGCCGGGCTGCTGTGGGAGCGGCGCCGTGCGGTGTGGGTGGCGCTCGCGCTCGCCGCGTCCGTGGTGGCGGCCGGTGCCTGGGGCTATGTGCTGCTCGACCGCACCCCGACGTACCTGCCGTGGCTGAAGTGGCTGGTTCTGATCGGTGCTCTGGTGGCGGCCCTCGGCCTGATCTTTGCCGGGCGCCTCACCCGGCCCCTCGCCCTGGGCGCGGCGGCCCTCGCGCTCATCGCCGCGCTGGCCGGTCCGACCGCCTACACCCTGAGCACGGTGGACTCCGCACATGAGGGTTCCATCCCGACGGCGGGCCCGGCGGGCGCGAGCATGATGGGCTTCGGCGGCGGGCGGGGTCCCGGCGGCGGCCGGACCGGGGGCGCTCCGGGCGGCTTCGGCGGCGGACGCACGCCGGGGCAGCAGGGGATGCCGGGCGGCGGCCAGGGCATGCCGGGCGGCGGCCAGGGCATGCCGGGCGGCGGCCAGGGCATGCCGGGCGGCCGGACCGGCAACGGACTCCCCGGCACCGGCGGCGACGTCGGCGGCGGCCTGCCGGGCGGTGCCCCGAACGGCGAACGCGGCGCCGGCACCGGCGGCTTCGGCGGTCTGCTGAACGGCGCGGAGGTCGGCTCGGCCGCCAAGGCGCTGCTGGAGAAGGACGCCTCCCGGTACACCTGGGTCGCCGCGTCCATCGGCTCGCAGAACGCGGCCAGCTACCAACTCGCCACCGGCGACCCGGTCATGGCGATCGGCGGCTTCAACGGCACCGACCCGTCACCGACGCTCGCGCAGTTCGAGAAGTACGTGGCCGAGGGCAAGATCCACTACTTCATCGCCGGCGGCGGCATGGGCGGCGGCACCGGCCAGGGCGCAGAGGGCACCGGGCGCGGCGGCACCAGTGGCACCGGCTCGCAGATCAGCTCCTGGGTGCAGAGCACCTTCAAGAAGGTGACCGTGGGCTCGGCCACCTTCTACGACCTCACCCGGCGCGCGGGGAACTGAGCGGGGACGGCGGAGCGCAGTGACGTCCCTGGTACCGGTACGCCGGTACCAGGGACGACCCGCTCGAACCCGCTCCGGACGGGGCCCGCGGCGAACCGCGCCCGCCCGGAGCGGACGACACGGCCGGGACTCACTCCCCGCCGACCAGCCGTGCCGGGAAGCCTCCCGTCGCCACCGGGCCCCACCGCTCGGGCGTCACCCGGATGATCGATTTGCCCTGCTTGCGCATGGCCGCCCGGTACTCGTCCCAGTCCGGGTGCTCACCGGCGATGTTGCGGTAGTACTCGACCAGCGGCTCCACCGAGTCGGGGCTGTCGACGACCTCGGCGGTGCCGTCGATCTGCACCCAGGGGCCGTTCCAGTCGTCGCTGAGCACGAGCAGGCTCACCCGCGGGTCCCTCCCCCAGTGCCCTGAGGGCCTGGGCGGTGCCCCCAGGCGTTGCGGGTATTGGCCCGCTCCGGGTACGTCGAGACCACGATCCGGCCCGAGTCGTCCACCCCGCAGGTCAGCGGCGAGGCCTGCGGGGAGCCGTCGGCGCGGCGGGTGATCAGCAGCGCGCGGTGGCGGGGCCGTACGAAGTCCAGCAGCTCGTCCAGGCCGACGCGGGTGTTCGTCGCGATGTTCGGTGCCATACCGGCAGCCTAGGGCGCGGCACCCCGCCCCCCGCCTGACCCTGCTGGGGACAGGCACCGCGCGTCGGGGGCCGGGGCTTCGTCCAGGCGCCGGTCCAAGGTCACTTCACCGCAATGGAGCAGCTAGAGTTCTTCTGTCCTGTGCTCGCAGTCGGGAATGTGCTGCGGAGCTCTCCTGCGCATGGCCGCACGGTCATGTCATCCGAGAGGTTCGTGGTGGCCGCATCCGACTTTCCTGTGCCCGACTCTTCCGCGTACGACTTCTCCTCGTACGACGTTTCCGAGGCGACCCATGCTCCGGGCGGCCTCGACCTGGCCGAGGCCCTGACCGCGGCGGCCCGTGAGCTGCACGAGAGCGCCTCCCCCGGCGCCACGCTCGACACCGCGGTCCGGCTCGCGGTGCATCTGCTGCCCGGCGCCGAGCACGCCGGGGTCTGCGAGATCGAGCGCGGGGAGAGCCTGCGCACGGTCGCCTGGAGCGACGACATCGTGCGCGCCGCCGGCACCTCCGACCTGCCGCACTGGGAGCGGCTGTGGGAGGCGCCGGTGGTGCGGGCGGACAGCGGCGGCGCGGACGGCGAACCGCAGGAGCTGCGCTCGGTGCTGTCCATGCGGTTGCGCGCCGACCGGCGCCGGCTGACCGTGCTGACGGCCTACTCCCGCGAGCCCGGCGCCTTCGACGAGACGACGGCCCGGCTCGGCCGGCTGTTCACGGCGCATGTGAGCCTCGCCCTGAACTCCGTGACCGTGCGCGAGCAGTTGACCGCGGCCATGCACACCCGCGACCTGATCGGACAGGCCACCGGCATCCTGATGGAACGCCTGGACATCGACGCCCAGGCCGCCTTCGAGAGCCTGGTGCGCGCCTCCCAGCGGGAGAACGTCAAGCTGCGCGATCTGGCCCGCCGCATCGTGGGCGCGACGGACAACTGAACCGCGAAGGGCCCGCCGACCGGATGCCGGTCGGCGGGCCCTTCGGCGGCGGATCAAGCGGACGGCAGGCCCTCGCCCTGCACCGCCTGGATGTCCAGCTGCACCCGCAGCGTGGTGCCGATGGCCGCGATGCCGGCCTGGAGGACCTGGTTGTAGTTCATCGCGAAGTCCTCGCGGTGCAGTTCCGCCGTGGCCCGGAAGGCGGCGCGGGTGCCGCCCCACGGGTCGGCGCCGGTGCCGAGGTAGGCGAGGTCCAGGTCGACCGGGCGGACCACTCCGTGCAGGGCCAGTTCGCCGTGCACGGTCCAGCGGTCGGAGCCCGCCTGGGTCAGCCCGGTGGAGCGGTAGGTGATCTCCGGGTGGTTCTCGATGTCGAGGAAGTCACCCGAGCGCAGGTGCGTGTCGCGCATCCCGTTGCCGGTGTCGATGGACCCGGCCTTGATCACCGCCTCCACCCGCGACTTGGCGACGTCGTCCGGGGCGATCTCGATGGTGCCGCCGAACTCCGTGAACCGGCCGTGCACGCTGGAGATCCCCAGGTGCTGGGCGACCGCGGCGACGGAGGAGTGCGCCGGGTCGATGGTCCAGGGGCCGGGCGGCGGCAGCTCGGTGCCGCCCTGCCGGGCCAGGGTCACCGTGCCGATCTCGGCCCGGCCGCTGGCGGTGACGATCGCGCTGGACGCGGCCGGCGCGTACCCGACGGCGGTCACGATCACCGTGTACGCGCCCGGAGCCAGCTCGGTGGCATCGCGTACGGCCCCCTCGGCGTCCGCCTCGGCCCGCAGCACCTGCGTACCGGTCATGTCGGTCACCGTGACGACCGCGTGCGACACGGCCCACCCGTCCCGCGTACGGATCTTCGCGGTCAGTCCCATCCCGTTTTCTCCCTGCAAGGACTTGCAAATCGGTCGTAAGAGAACCGGCCCGTGGCGCCGGGCACCTCCGCTCGGAGCGTGCCCTGCCACGGGCCGGGCCGAACTACTCGCCGGGGTGGGCGAGTTGGATGTCGTGACCGTCGGCGCCGGTGCCGGTGACGGTCAGCGCGGTCGCCACCGGCGGGTAGCCGGTCGCGATGACGGTGTACTCGCCGCTGTCCAGGTCGGTGAAGGCGTACGCGCCGTCCGCGCCGGTGGTGGCGCTGCCGACCACGTTGCCGGCCTGGTCGACCAGGGTCACCCGCGCGTCGGCCAGCGGGCCGTGCGGGGCCCTGACGACACCCTGGAGCCGGGCGCCGGCGTCCAGGTCGACGTCGATCCGGGTGATACCGGTGACGGCCACCTCGACGGGCAGGGCGCGCGGCCGGAAACCGCCCGCGTTGACGGCGACGGTCACCGGTCCGGGCACCAGGTCGGTGAAGGCGAACTCGCCCTGCTCCCCGGTGGTGGCGGTGGCCAGCAGGTCACCGCGCACGTCGGTGACGATCACCATGGCGTCCTTGACCGGCAGCGCGCTCCCGCTCGCCCGCACCACACCGGTCAGCCCGCTGGTGCCGCTGAGCAGGATGTCGTACGACAGCGGTTCCTCGCCCACCACGATGGTGGAGGCCTGCGGCTGGTAGCTGTCGGAGGAGGCGATCAGGACGTAGCTGCCGGTGCCGGGGGCGGCCAGCGCGTAGGAGCCGTCGGATCGGGCGACGGAGCGGCCGAGCTGGCGGCCGGCCAGCGAGATCAGGGTGACCGCGGCCCCCGGCACCGGGGCGCTCTCGGCGCCGCGGACGAAGCCGTGCACCGGGGTGCCGTCGCCGCCCGAGCCGGGCTCGGCGATGGTGGCCACGGCCGTCATCGGCGCGGCGGAGGCGGTCGCGGTGGCCAGCGCCTCGGAGGCGCCCACCACGGGGGCGGGTGCGGTCAGGCTGGGCACCTTCTCCTGGACGGGCTCACCCGGCACGTTCCGCATGGTGTTCTCCACAGTGCTCTCCAGCGTGTTCTCGACGGTCCCCGCCTTCTCCTGCGCGGCCTGGGTCAGCGCGCCGGTCGTCCGCAGCGGGACCTCCTTGATGAACATCACCACGACGAAGGCGACCAGGGCGCAGGGTGCCGCGTAGAGGAAGACGTCGGCGATGCCGTGTCCGTAGGCGCTTTCCAGCCAATGACGGATCGGCAGCGGCAGGCTGTTCATGTCGGGCAGGTCGCCGCCGCCCACGGCCTTGGCCGCGGCCATCCGCTCCTTGAGGCCCAGCTCGCCGATGCTGTTCTTGGCGTAGTGGCTGATCCGGTCCGACATGACCGAGCCGAGCACGCCGACGCCGACCGCACCGCCGAGGGAGCGGAAGAAGCTCACCGTGGAGGAGGCGGCGCCCAGGTCCTTCGGGGCGACCTGGTTCTGCGTGGAGAGCACCAGGTTCTGCATCATCATGCCGACGCCGATACCAAGCAGCGCCATGTAGATGGAGAGCTGCCAGTAGGGGGTGTCGTAGCGCATCAGGCTCAGCAGGGACAGGCCCGCCGTGAGGAACAGACCGCCGGCGACCAGCCAGTTCTTCCAGCGTCCGGTGCTGGAGATGATCCGCCCGGAGACCATGGAGGCGACGAACAGACCGCCGATCATCGGGATGGTCATCACACCGGACATGGTCGGGGACTTGTCCCGCGCCAACTGGAAGTACTGCGAGAAGAAGACGGTGCCCGCGTACATGCCGACACCGACGAACAGCGAGGCCACCGAGGCCAGCGAGATCGTGCGGTTGCGGAACAGGCGCAGCGGGATGATCGGCTCGGACGCCTTGGTCTCGGTGAAGACGAAGGCCAGCGCGAGCAGGATCGTGCCGCCCACCATCACGTACGTCTGCCAGGACAGCCAGTCGTACTTGTCGTTGGCGAAGGTCACCCAGATCAGCAGCAGCGAGGCGGCCGCGGTGATGAAGAAGGCGCCGAGCCAGTCGACCTTCACCTGGCGCTTGGTGACCGGCAGGTGCAGGGTCTTCTGGAGCACGACCAGCGCGATCAGCGCGAAGGGGATGCCGACGAACAGGCAGTAGCGCCAGCCGAGCCAGCTGGTGTCGGTGATGACACCGCCGAGCAGCGGGCCGCCGACGGTGGCCACGGCGAAGGTGGCGCCGGTGTAGCCGGAGTACCGGCCGCGCTCGCGCGGGGCGATCATCGCGGCCAGGATGACCTGCACCAGGGCGGACAGACCGCCGGCGCCCAGGCCCTGGATCGCGCGGGCGGTGATCAGCATCGCCGGGTTCGGCGCGAGACCGGCGATGACCGAGCCGGCCACGTAGATGACCAGGGATATCTGGACGAGCGCCTTCTTGCTCATCAGGTCGGACAGCTTGCCCCACAGGGGCACGGAGGCGGTCATCGCCAGCAGGGCCGCGGTGACGACCCAGGTGTACGCGGACTGGCCGCCGCCGAGGTCCTTGATGATCGTCGGCAGTGCGTTGGTGACGATCGTGGACGACAGGATGGCGGCGAACAGGCCGAGCAGCAGACCGGAGAGCGCCTCCATGATCTGCCGGTGGGTCATCGGGGCGTCGCCCGCCGAGGAGCCTCCCCCGTGCTTGGCGTGAGCCCGCACACCGGCTGGTGTGGTCGTTGCCATGGGCTTCCTTTTCTTACGTGCTTGCGGGTGTACGGGTGGTCTCTTCGACTACGGGAGCGGACGGCCGGGCCGAGGGGGGCCGGCAGTCGCCGAACGACGAGCGCAGGCGGGTCATCAGCCGGGTGAGCTGGGCGATCTCGTCGTCGGTCCAGTCACCGAGCCGCTCCGCGAGCAGCCGCGAGGTCCGCCGGGACAGCTCGTCCAGCTGCTCCTGGCCCGCGGCGGTCAGGTGCAGGATGCGCGAGCGCTTGTCCGCCGGGTCCGGGAGCCGCTCGATCCAGCCCCGTGCGGCGACGTGCGCGACATGCCGGCTGGTCACCGACAGATCGACGGCCAGCAGCTCCGCGAGCTTGCTCATGCGCATGTCGCCGTGCCGGCCGAGCAGCGTCAGCACGGCGGCCGAGCCTCCGGGGCACTCGGGGGGCAGTACCCGTACGAGATCCCGTTTAACGGCGCCGACGGCGCTGAGCTGACGCGCAAGCTCGTCAAACTGCGCATGCTCGGCCATCACACCTCCCGTATTCGTTGCTTGGGGCAACCATAAGGTCCATTGGTTGCTACAGGCAAATAAGCGGCCGGGAACCTGTGTAAAACCTTGGCAAAGGCGTAGCGTTGCGGATGTGAATATGCAGGTGGGTCCGCGAAGGGTGTCCCCGTCTGTCCCGGTGGCCCCCCACTTGGGTGCCCCGGCCCGTCTTCGCTAAGGTCTCGGGCCATGGCTAACACCCAGGGCCCCCAGGGCAATTACGACCCTGCCGGCAGCACTCAGATGTTCCGCGCGTTCGTCGACGAGGCTCCGCAGGGGCGTCAGCAGCAGGCGGCCGCCGCCTCCTCCGGTCCGCGCGTCGGCGTGATCATCGGCGTCATCGTGGCCCTCGTGGTCGTGGCCGGTGTCGCCTGGCTCGCGCTGAAGTAACCCGCGCGCCCGGAGGGGTAACCCCTTCTCCGGAACAGGACCGGTGGGGCGGGGGTCGTACGACCGTCACCCGCCCCCTTGTACACACCCGCGCCGCCCGTCCCTGCCGGGGAGGGCGGGCCGGGTGTGTCTCTGTACGGGGCTGACCTCGGCGTGCGCGGAAACGGTGCCCTGGAGCTGGTGGCGTCCGGGGGAGTCGTCCCGCCGCCCGAGCCGACGCATGCCCCCGCGGCCGGGCCAGGACACACGACGGCCGCCGAGGTTCCCGTGCGGGCGCGTCGGCGGCCGGGTGGCCATGGCGTCGTACGGAGCGTCCCGTGACGGTGTTGTCGTCCGGCCGTGTCGGCCGACGCTCCGTCAGCGGGGGGCCTCAGTCCGAGATCAGGCCCTCGCGCAGCTGGGACAGGGTCCGGGTGAGCAGCCGGGAGACGTGCATCTGGGAGATGCCGACCTCCTCGCCGATCTGCGACTGGGTCATGTTGGCGAAGAAGCGCAGCATGATGATCCGCCGCTCCCGAGGCGGGAGTTTGGCCAGCAGCGGCTTGAGGGACTCGCGGTACTCCACGCCCTCCAGGGCCGTGTCCTCGTAGCCCAGCCGGTCGGCCAGGGAACCCTCGCCGCCGTCGTCCTCCGGTGCCGGGGAGTCCAGCGAGGAGGCGGTGTACGCGTTGCCCACCGCGAGGCCGTCGACCACGTCCTCCTCGGAGACGCCGAGGACGGCGGCCAGTTCGGTGACGGTCGGGGAGCGGTCCAGCTTCTGCGACAGCTCGTCGCTGGCCTTGGTGAGGGCCAGGCGCAGCTCCTGGAGGCGGCGCGGGACGCGCACCGACCAGGAGGTGTCGCGGAAGAAGCGCTTGATCTCGCCGACCACCGTCGGCATCGCGAACGTCGGGAACTCCACGCCCCGTTCGCAGTCGAAGCGGTCGATCGCCTTGATCAGGCCGATGGTGCCGACCTGGACGATGTCCTCCATCGGCTCGTTGCGCGAGCGGAAGCGCGCCGCCGCGTAGCGGACCAGCGGCAGGTTCAGCTCGATCAGGGTGTCCCGGACGTAGGCGCGCTCCGGGCTGTTCTCGTCCAGCGCGGCCAGGCGCAGGAACAGGGAGCGGGACAGGGTGCGGGTGTCGATGGCCTCGCCCGTGGCGGGGATGGCCGGGGCAGGCACGGCGTCGAGGGACGTGACGCCTTCGATGCCGTCGAGGACATCGAGTGCGTCGAGCTCCTTGGGCGCCGCCTCGCTTTTCGCGGGCGTCAGCACTTTCGAGCTGCCCTGTTCTGCGGACATGCCACCCCCTTCGGGTCGCGGGACGGTCGCGGCCGCGCCGTCGGACGAGCAACGCAGCCTTCACCTGAATACCGGTGCCGGAGCCCCGGCAAACGCATCTCCCGCAGAATGTCACATGTCGGCAACGCGCTGTAGTGACATGTCGACACGAGAGATGCGAATCACCGCTGGATAAAAGGGGTCTGACGGTCTTTCCGGTCGTCGCCACCGGCAACAGCCCTGGTGAGCGAATCGCTCGCGGCGGTGAGCGCTCGATCGGGTTTGCGATGCAGAGCTGTTCGGGTGTGTGCTTCGGTGCGCCCACCGTGCGACCACCGACTCGTCCGGTATGCACCTGGCGCCCTGTGATACGGCGGGCCTCTCGTGGGGCGCCCGTGACCGCCGGTCACGCGTCGATGCGGTTGGCCGAGCGCAGCCGCTGGAAGCTGCGGGCGAGCAGCCGGGAGACGTGCATCTGGGAGACGCCGAGTTCGGCGCTGATCTGCGACTGGGTGAGGTTGCTGTAGTAGCGCAGCAGCAGGATCCGCTGTTCGCGCTCGGGGAGTTGGACCAGGAGGTGGCGGATCAGGTCGCGGTGTTCCACGCCGTCCAGGGCCGGGTCCTCGTAGCCGATGCGGTCCAGCAGTCCGGGCATCCCGTCGCCCTCCTGCGCGGCCTCCAGGGAGGTGGCGTGGTACGAGCGGCCCGCCTCGATGCAGCTGAGCACCTCCTCCTCGCTGATCCGCAGCCGCTCGGCGATCTCGGCGGTGGAGGGGGAGCGGCCGTGCAGCGTGGTCAGGTCCTCGGTGGCGCTGTTGACCTGCACCCACAGCTCGTGCAGCCGGCGTGGCACGTGCACGGTGCGGACGTTGTCCCGGAAGTACCGCTTGATCTCGCCGACGACGGTCGGCATGGCGAAGGTCGGGAACTGCACGCCCCGGTCCGGGTCGAAGCGGTCGATGGCGTTGATCAGGCCGATGGTGCCGACCTGGATCACGTCCTCCATGGGTTCGTTGCGGGAGCGGAAGCGGGCGGCGGCGTAGCGCACGAGCGGGAGGTTCGCCTCGATCAGCGCCCCGCGCACGCGGTTGTGCTCCGGAGTGCCGGGGGCCAGCTCCTTCAGTTCGGCGAAGAGGACCTGGGTCAGGGCCCGGGTGTCCGCGCCGCGGCGTTTCCCTGGGGGCACAGAGGCGGGGACGGGGGCCTCCTCCTGGGGCGGCGCAGTACTGGCCGGCACGGTCAACGCCACCTCTTCGGTCAATCATCCGTCAAAAGCGGTCATAGCATCACAAGACATGTGCACTGTGTGCAAGCACCGGATAACGCCGTGTTGTGTTCAATCATTGACAAGTTGGGGCGTGAAACGCGCGAAAGCCCCCCGCCTGTGCGGCGGGAGGCTTCGGGGAAGCTCGGGGGGAGCCGGTCCTAGAACTCGTAGTCCGCGATCACCCACGTGGCGAACTCGCGCCACAGGGCGACGCCCGCCTGATGGGCCGGATGGTCCAGGTAGCGCTGGAGGGCGGCGGTGTCCTCGACCGCGGAGTTGATCGCGAAGTCGTAGGCGATCGGCCGGTCGGTGATGTTCCAGGCGCACTCCCAGGAGCGCAGCTCCTCGATCTGGCCGGGCAGCGCCCGGAAGGCCGCCACGCCCGCCTCGACCCGCGGATCGTCGCGCTCGACGCCCTCGTTGAGCTTGAACAGGACCAGGTGGCGGATCATGCGGAGTACCTCAGCTCTTTCCTCCGTTGGCGGCCCAGGTCATGAAGTCCCCGATGGCCCTGGCCGCGTCCGATATGCCCTCGAAGCCTATCTGGACATAGCTGGCCGCCTTGGCCGGGTCCGTGATGATCACGTACAGCACGAAGACCACGAGCGCGTACAGAACGATCTTCTTGGCGTTCACCGCCACCGCGGCCCTCCCCTGTGTCCATGACCCGATGGGCCCCTGCTTGTCGGCGGCGAGTGTAACGTTCACCCCTTTATCGGGGACCAACGGCCCGCCGCGCAAGGCGATTTGGGCACATGCGGAAAGGGCCCCGCCATATGGCGAGGCCCTTTCGGAAGCGGTAGCGGAGGGATTTGAACCCTCGGTGACTTGCGCCACACTCGCTTTCGAGGCGAGCTCCTTCGGCCGCTCGGACACGCTACCGAGGGAGACCTTACAGCACGGTGGGGCGTGGTTCGAAATCGGTATTCAGCGATCCCGGAAAAACTCCGTGAGGAGCGCGGCGCACTCGTTTGCGAGGACGCCTTCGACGACCTCCGGGCGGTGGTTGAGCCGCCGGTCGCGCAGCACGTCCCACAGCGAGCCGGCGGCCCCCGCCTTGTCGTCGCGGGCGCCGTAGACCACCCGGTCCACGCGGGACTGCACCAGGGCGCCCGCGCACATGGTGCACGGCTCCAGGGTGACCACGAGCGTGCAGCCGGTCAGCCGCCACTCGCCGAGCCGCGCGGCGGCCCGCCGGATCGCGAGGACCTCCGCGTGGGCCGTGGGGTCGCCGGTGGCCTCGCGCTCGTTGTGCCCGGTGGCGAGCACCGTCGTACCGTCCGGGGACAGCACGACGGCGCCGACCGGGACGTCGCCGCCCCGGACGGCGGCCCCGGCCTCGGCCAGGGCGAGCCGCATCGCGTCCCGCCAGGGGTCGCGCACCGGGTCCGGTGCCTCGCGGATGCCGGTCACCGGTCGTCCCGCGGTCAGCGGACGGTCTCCAGCACCTCCGAGGCGCCCAGGGCCTCGGCGATGGAACCGAGCGCGTCGTCGGCGTCCAGGGAGCGCAGTTCCTTCTCGCTGATGCCCAGGTCGTCGAGGATCCCGCTGTCGCCGACCGGGCTGTGCGGCACCGCCTCACCCGTGCCGACCGGCTCGTCCACGTCCTCGTCGGCGGCCTCGGACTCGCCGTCCTCGGTGCCGTCGAGATCGAGTTCGTCCAGGTCGGGCCCGTCGGTCGTACCGGGTTCCCGGCCCAGCAGCTCATCGGTGAGCAGCAGCTCGCCGTAGGCGCTGCGGGCGGCGGCGGCCGCGTCGGAGACGTAGATCCGGGGGTCTTCCTCCCCGTCCACGCGGACGACGCCGAACCAGGCGTCCTCCTGCTCGATCAGGACGAGCACCGTGTCCTCCTCGGGAGAGGATTCACGGGCCAGGTCGGCCAGATCCGACAGGGTCTCCACATCGTCGAGCTCTGTGTCGCTCGCTTCCCACCCGTCTTCGGTGCGCGCGAGCAGTGCGGCGAAGTACACCGTGACTCTCCCACTGGTCATAGGCGTGCCGGTTGGGGGTCCCCCCGGCGGAGGTTCTTGGGCGGAGAGAGCTGGGCTCCGAGCCCCACCCACTCGGAATCGTGGCAGAAACAAGGCGTTCAGGGGACGTCTTCGGCTCCCTGTGTCTGGCGGTTTCGAGCGTGAATCGTCACAGAGTCACCAGCGCTCTCATTGCGGCCACCTGCGGATCGTACGCGGCTTTGCCCAGGGCTCACGCACGCCCACCGCGGAAACGTCGGCGCGGCCGGCGATCTTCCTCACCCGCTTCTTGCCCAGGGGTCCCAGCTCATGGCCCCGGCCTCACCAGCGGAAGGTGCGCATCCGCATCGCGTGGCGCAGCCGGGCCGCCTTGGCGCGTCGCGGTTGGACCCGCGCGCGCAGGGCACGGGCCTCGGCCAGCTCGCGCAGGAACCTGGCCCGGCGGCGGCGCCGCTCGGCCTCGGCCTCGGGGCCCCTCGCCCCGGTCACGTCCGCGTCGTCGGGCTCGTCAGGCAGGTCAGACACGTCACACCACCTCAGTCCGTCCCTGTCACCCTGCCCCGGACGAGCGGTTTGACGCCAGCGCCGACCGGTGCGGGGGCGCAGGTACCGTTATGGGCATGCGTCTCCACGTCGTCGACCACCCCCTGGTCGCTCACAAGCTCACCACGCTGCGCGACCGGCGCACCGACTCCGCGACCTTCCGGCGGCTCGCCGACGAACTGGTCACCCTGCTCGCCTACGAGGCCACGCGGGACGTGCGCACCGAGATCGTCGACATCGACACGCCGGTCGCCCGCACCACCGGCGTCAAGCTCGCCCGCCCCCGCCCGCTGGTCGTGCCGATCCTGCGCGCCGGTCTCGGCATGCTCGACGGCATGGTCCGGCTGCTGCCGACCGCCGAGGTGGGCTTCCTGGGCATGATCCGCAACGAGGAGACCCTGGAGGCCTCCACGTACGCCACCCGGATGCCGGAGGACCTCTCGGGCCGCCAGGTCTACGTCCTCGACCCTATGCTGGCCACGGGCGGCACGCTGGTCGCCGCCATCCGCGAGCTGATCCGGCGCGGCGCGGACGACGTCACGGCCGTGGTCCTGCTGGCCGCGCCCGAGGGCGTCGAGCTGATGGAGCGCGAACTGGCGGGCACGCCGGTGACGGTGGTGACGGCCGCGGTCGACGACCACCTCAACGAGCACGGCTACATCATTCCGGGCCTGGGCGACGCGGGGGACAGGCTGTACGGGGCGGCGGAGTAACAGAGCCAGTCAGTACCGTGGGTTCCCGCGCCCCCGAAGGGGCGCGGGGAACCGCGCGCTCAGCCATAGGGGACCCGCACCCGGCGACGAAACCTCAGCACCCCTTCTTCGCCGGGCCGACGGCAGTCGCCGGCGCGGTCAGGGCGGTCACTGCCTTGTCCGCGTCCGCCGCCTTCACCAGCCCCTTGAACCCGTCCCCGAGGATGAGGTCGAGCGTGGCATCCTTGCGCCCGTCGGGGCGCTGCTGCGCGCCCGCGACCTGCGCGCCGAGCACCGGCAGGGACGTGTCGACCGCGGACGTCGGCCCGAGGACCACGCCCGTGCCCTTCACCTTCTTGTCGTACTGCGCACTGGCATTGCCGACGTCACCGATCTTGAACCCGCGCTTCTTCAGCTGGTCCGCGGTGTCCTTGGCGAGCCCGGTGCGCGCCGTGGCGTTGTAGACGTTCACGGTGATCCGGCCGGGCGGGGGCAGCACCTTCCCGCCGTGCGCGGTCGCGGTCCGCGCCGTGTCGGTCTTGCCCTTGGCCGGGCACCGCTTCGCGGCCTCGGCGGTCGACCCGCCCCCGCTGAAGACGTCGATGAGCTCCAGCGTGCCCCAGCCGATCAGGCCGAGCGTGCACACGGAGGCCAGTACGGCCGCGACCATCCGGCCTCGCCGCCGGGGACGGCGCATCCGGGGGTACTTCGTCCCCGTGATCCGGTATTTGCCGCCCATGCCGGGGGGAGTCAGCATGCTCATGAACGCAGCGTAGTGCGCCGGGGCGGTGATGCCTATCGGATGATCAGTCGAGGGCGCTCAGCGGAACCCGAAAGGGTCAATCGGCGGGTGCCGCGGGGCTGGACCGGTGGGCGCCCTGGGGCTGGCGGGCGCGGCGCGGCCGGGCCGGCCGGTGCGGTCAGTCGAGTTCGAGCACCCGTGCGTGCAGCACCTGGCGCTGCTGGAGCGCGGCGCGCACCGCGCGGTGCAGGCCGTCCTCCAGGTAGAGATCGCCCTGCCACTTCACGACGTGCGCGAAGAGGTCGCCGTAGAACGTCGAGTCCTCCGCGAGCAGGGTCTCCAGGTCGAGCTGCTGCTTGGTCGTCACGAGCTGATCGAGGCGGACCGGGCGCGGCGCGACGTCCGCCCACTGCCGGGTGCTTTCCCGGCCGTGATCGGGGTACGGCCGGCCGTTTCCGATGCGCTTGAAGATCACACGGAAAGCCTACCGGCCCAGACGTTCCGGGCGCAGCCATGGCGCCCGAGTGCGACCCTTGAAAAGGTTCCGTAAACAGAACAAATGCCGCTTTTCGGCGGCAGGGGCCGTACGAAGGAGCAGGGGGACCAGATGAGCGACCGCGACGCGGGCCCTGACGCGGGCAACGCCGCAGGCCCTGACGCGGGCACCGGCGCAAGCTCCGACGCGGGCACCGGCGCAGACCCAGGTGCGGGCGCCCGCGCGGTTCCGGAGGCCGCCCCCGGCCCCGCCCGGAAGATCGCCGCCGGGTACGCCTTCTCCGGCCCCGCCCTCGACCTCGGCGCCCTCCTGTGGGACGGCGCCTGCCGCCCCAACGCCCCGGTCCGCGTCCCGCTGGCCATGCTCAACCGGCACGGCCTGGTCGCGGGCGCCACCGGCACCGGCAAGACCAAGACGCTCCAGCTGATCGCCGAACAGCTGTCGGCGCGGGGCGTGCCCGTGTTCCTCGCGGACATCAAGGGCGACTTGTCCGGCATCGCGCGCCCCGGCCAGGAGAACGACCGGGTACGGCAGCGGTCCGGCGAGGTCGGCCAGAGCTGGACCCCGGCCGGCTTCCCGGCGGAGTTCTACGCGCTCGGCGGCATCGGCCACGGCATCCCGGTGCGCGCCACCGTCACGAGTTTCGGCCCGGTGCTGCTGTCCAAGGTGCTCGGGCTCAACCAGACCCAGGAACAGTCCCTCGGCCTGATCTTCCACTACGCCGACACCAAGGGCCTGGAGCTGATCGACCTCAAGGACCTCAGGGCGGTCGCCGCCTTCCTCACCTCCGACGAGGGCAGACCGGAGCTGAAGGACATCGGCGGGCTCTCCACGGCCACCGCCGGGGTGATCCTGCGCTCGCTCACCGCCTTCGAGGCGCAGGGCATGGCGGACTTCTTCGGGGAGCCGGAGTTCGACACGGCCGACTTCCTGCGCACGGCGGACGACGGCCGGGGCGTCGTCTCCGTCCTCGAACTGGCCGCCGTACAGGACAGGCCCCAGCTGTTCTCCACCTTCCTGATGTGGCTGCTGGCCGACCTGTTCCACGACCTGCCCGAGATCGGTGACGCCGACCGGCCGAAGCTGGTGTTCTTCTTCGACGAGGCGCATCTGCTGTTCGACGGCGCCTCCAAGGCGTTCCTGGAGGCGATCACGCAGACCGTGCGGCTGATCCGCTCCAAGGGCGTCGGCGTCTTCTTCGTCACCCAGACCCCGAAGGACGTGCCCGCCGACGTCCTCGGCCAGCTCGGCAACCGCGTCCAGCACGCGCTGCGGGCCTTCACGCCGGACGACCAGAAGGCGCTGCGGGCGACCGTGCGGACCTTCCCGAGATCGCCGTACGACCTGGAGGAGCTGCTCACCGGGCTCGGCACCGGCGAGGCGGTGGTGACCGTGCTCGGCGAGAGGGGCGCGCCCACCCCGGTCGCCGCCGCCCGGCTGCGCGCCCCCGAGTCCCTGATGGGCCCGCTGGAGCCGGCCGCACTGGACGACGCGGTGCGGAGCTCGCCGCTCTACGGCCGTTATGCACAGGCTGTGGACCGCGAGTCGGCGTACGAGAAGCTGAGCGCCGCTCCGGCGGCGGCACCGGCGCCCGCCGCCCCGCGCGAGCGCCCGGCGAAGGAGGAGCCCTCGCTGGTCGAACAGGTCGTGGGCAGCGGGATGTTCAAGTCCCTGGCCCGCTCGGTCGGCACCCAGCTGGGCCGCGAGATCACCCGCTCCCTGTTCGGGACGGCGCGCCGGAGGCGGTGAGGTCCGGGAGGGGCGGGAGGCTCGCCGGAGGTCCGGGAGGCGCGCCGGCTGGAGGCGGTGAGGTGCGGGACGGCGTGCCGGAGGTACGGGAGGGGGTCGGAGGTCCGGGAAGCGGGCCGGAGCCGGTGAGCCGGTGAGCCGGTGCGGGGCGGCCGGGACCGGCCGGGCCGGGTCAGACGGTCTGCGGGACCTGTTTCGCCCGGTGCCGGATGCGGAACGCCGTGACGATCTCGGCGACGCCCACCACGACCAGCCAGATGCCGCCGACGAGGGTCAGCACGGCCACCGACCGGAAGGGCGAGTCGATCAGCACGATCCCGGCGACGAAGGTCAGGACGCCGAGCACGATCTGCCAGCCGCGCGCGGGCATCCGGGGGTCGGAGATCGCGGCCATGGTGTGGGTGATCCCGCGGATCAGCCAGCCGATGCCGATCCACAGCGCGAGCAGCAGGATCGACTGCATGGGCCCGCGGAAGCAGAGCAGGCCGAGCAGGATCGACAGCGCGCCGCTGATGAACGCCAGCACCCGCAGCGAGGTCGCCTGGTGGGTGCCGAACGCGGCGGTCAGCTGGAAGACGCCGCTGACCAGCAGGTAGAGCCCGAAGAGGACGCCGGCCACGACCAGGGAGTGGCCCGGCCACACCAGGACCAGGACGCCCAGGATCAGCGAGGCGATCCCGGTGACCAGGACCACCTGCCAGGCGGCCTTGGCCAGGGCGTGCAGCGGGCCCTCGACCGGCGGTTCGGCCTCATGGCGCCCGCGGCGCGCCTGCGGATCGTGCGGGGCGCCCGGCGGGTGGCCGCCGTGGACGCGCTGGTCGTCGTACTCACGGCCCCATTCCGGGCCGTGCTGCGATGCCTCGGTCATGTTCCATGCTCGGAACGGTTCCGCGCGTTCCGCCACCCGAGTGGGCCACCAGGCGTACCTCCGGGGCCCCTCTCTTGCCCCCTCTCCGGGTCTACTTCCGGGCCGCCTTCGCCGCCTTGGCCGCGGCCTTCATCTCCTGCTTGTGGGCGCGCACCCTGGTGAGCGAGTCCGGTCCGGTGATGTCGGCGACGGACCGGTAGGAGTCCGGCTCGCCGTAGGCGCCGGCGGCCTCGCGCCAGCCCGCCGGTGCCACGTGGAGCTGCTTGCCCAGCAGCGCGAGGAAGATCTGCGCCTTCTGCCGCCCGAACCCCGGCAGGTCCTCCAGACGTTCCAGCAGCTCGGCCCCGCTGTCCACACCGCGCCAGACGGCCTCGGCGTCCCCGTCGTAGTGCTCGACCAGGTACTGGCACAACTGCTGGATGCGCTTGGCCATGGACCCTGGATAGCGGTGCACGGCCGGTTTCTGGGAGAGCAGCGCGGCGAACGCCTCCGGGTCCCGCGCGGCGATCTCGTGTGCGTCCAGGTCCTCGGTGCCGAGCCGGTCGGCGATGGTCCGGGGGCCCTTGAACGCCCACTCCATCGGCACCTGCTGGTCCAGCAGCATCCCGATGAGCGCGGCGAGGGGTGAGCGGCCGAGCAGCGCGTCGGCCGCCGGGTCCTGGGCGAGGTGCAGGGTGACGTCCATGGGTCGATGATCCCGCGCCGCGGGTGATCGCGCGTCGCGTACGATGCCCCCGTTGGAATTAGGCAAGGCTAACCTAAGATTTGGAGGGCTCGGGGTGACCAGCGAGACCTACCGCGATGCCTTCGGCATCCCCCACCTGCGCGCGCCGGACGTCCACGCGCTGGCCCGCGCCCAGGGCCGGGTCACCGCGCTCGACCGGGCCTGGCAGCTGGAGGTCGAACGGCACCGCGCCCAGGGCACGTCGGCGTCCTTCCTCGGTCCCGGCGAGGTCCCCTGGGACGTCCTCGCCCGCCGGGCGCGCCTGGCCGACACCGCCCGCCGCTGCTTCGCCGCGCTGGAACGCCGGGACCCGGAGACGGCGCGCTGGGTACGGTCGTACACGGACGGCGTCAACGAGGCACTGCCGGCCGGTGCCCGCCGCGCCCCGGAGTTCGCCCGCACCGCGCTCACCCCCGGCCGCTGGGAGCCCTGGACCCCCCTTGCCGTCTGGCTCTCCACCCACCTGCTGTTCGCGGGCTTCCCGGCCAAGCTCTGGCGTGAGCAGGCGATCCGGCACCTCGGCCCGGACGCGGTGGGCCTGTTCGCCGCGGACGGCCCCGGCACGGCGGGCAGCAACGGCTGGCTGCTCTCCGGCGCCCGCACCGCCACCGGCCACCCGCTGCTGGCCGGCGACCCCCACCGCTTCATCGAGGACCCCGGCGTCTACCAGCAGATCCGCCTGGCCTGCCCCGAGTTCGACGTCCTCGGCCTCGCCGTCCCCGGCATCCCCGGCCTGCCCCACTTCGGCCACGCGGGCGCGGTCGCCTGGGGCATCACCAACGCCATGGCCGACTACCAGGACCTCTACCGCGAACGCCTGCGCCGCGCGGGCCCCTCGGTCGAGGCGCTGGGCCCGGACGGCCTGTGGCACCCGGCCCACGCGCACACCGAGACGCTGGAGGTCGCGGGTCGGGCGCCGATCGAGATCGAGGTGATCGAGACGGACCGCGGACCGGTGATCGCGGGAGGACCGGAGGCGTCGTACGACCCGCGGGCCGCGGCCGGCGCGGCCGGGGCGGTCGCGGGGGGACCGGGGGCGTCGTGCGACTCGCGGGCCGCGGCCGGCGCGGCCGGGGCGGTCGCGGGGGGACCGGAGGTGTCGTGCGACTCGCGGGCCGCGGCCGGCGCGGCCGGGGCGGTCGCGGGGGGACCGGAGGTGTCGTGCGACTCGCGGTCCGCCGTCGGCGCGGCCGGGGCTGTCGCGGGGGGACCGGAGGTGTCGTGCGACTCGCGGTCCGCGGCCGGCGCGGCCGGGGCGCTCGCTCTGCGGTACCCGCCGCGCGTCACGGAGGACCTCGGCTTCAGCGCCCTGCTCCCGCTCCTGCGCGCGCGGAACGTCGCCGACGTCGACCGGGCCCTGGACGCCTGGTGCGAGCCGGTGAACGTGGTCCAGGCGGCCGACACCGCCGGGGACACCCTGCACCGCGTCGCCGGGCGCGTCCCGCTGCGCGCCCGCGCCAACCGCCTCCACCCCGTGCCCGCCTGGCGCCCCGGCCACGACTGGCAGGGCTGGCACGACATGCCGTACGCCCCCGTCCCCGACGGCATCGCCGTGATGGCCAACCAGCGCGGCCCGGCCGCCCCGCTCGGCGTGGAGTTCGCCCCGCCGCACCGCGCCGACCGCATCCGCGCCCTCCTCGGCACCGGCCGCCGCTGGAGCGCCGGGGACATGGCCGCGATCCACACCGACACCCACCTCGCCTCCGCCGCCCCCCTCCTCGACCGCCTCGCCGCGCTCGACGGCCTCACCCCGGCCGCGACCGGCCTGCGCGACCGCCTGCTCGCGTGGAACCGCCGCATGGACGCCGACAGCACCGACGCGGCGGCCTACGCGGCGCTGCGCACGGCCGTCGTACGACTCCTCGCCGCGGAGCCGGTGTTCGCGCCGCTCGCCAGTCCCCCGGCGTACCCGGAGGCGCTGCGCCCGTGGCTGGCGCTCGTCCCGCGCATCGGGTACGCCCTCGAACACCTGCTGCGCGCCGAGGAGTTGTACGGCATCGACCGGACGGCCCTGATCCGTACGGCACTTGAGACAGTGGCCGCCGAACCTCCCACCGGTACCTGGTCCGACGCCCACCGCCTCGCCCCCTGGCAGGCCCTGCCGGACGGCCCGGCCACCCCCGGTCTGGCCGGGGACCACGACTGCGTGCTGTGCACCTCCGCGGTGCCCGGCCTCACCGACCGCGCCGCCCGCGGTCCCGCCGCCCGCTGGGTCTGGGACCTCGCCGACCGGGACGCCAGCCGCTGGGTGGTCCCCTTCGGCGCCGACGGCGTCCCCGGCAGCCCGCACCACCACGACCAACTCCCCCTGTGGCTGCGGGGAGAACTCGCCCCCGTCGTCACCGACTGGAACCGGCTCACCCCCGACCGCACCCTGGAGCACCCGCATGACCACTGACACGCACGAGACGCCGTACGAGCCGTACGAGCCGTACGAACAGCACGTCGACGGCTTCGGCACCGTCCGTGTCCGCCCCCTGGACCCCGCCGCCGACGCGGACGTGATCCACGCCTGGGTGAGCGAGGAACGCGCCGCCTTCTGGGGCATGACCGGCCTCACCCGTGACCAAGTGGCCGGGATCTACGCCCATATGGCCACCCTGGACACCCACCACGCCCACCTGGTCACCAAGGACGGTGCCCCGGCCGCCCTGTTCCAGACGTACCAGCCCGCCGCCGACCGCGTCGGCGAGTGCTACGACGTCCGCCCCGGCGACCTCGGCGTACACGTCCTGCTCGCCCCTGCCGGCGCCGCCGGAGCCCGCGTCGGCTGGACGTCCGCGCTGCTCACGGTCCTGACGACGTACGCGCTGACCACCCTCGGCGGGCGCCGGCTCGTGGTCGACCCGGACGTCCGCAACACCAAGGCGATCGCCCGCTTCGTCCGCCAGGGCTTCGTGCCCGGACCCGCCGTCGTCCTGCCCGAGGTGGACCTCCCGGACGTGTACCTGCCCGAGAAGCACGCCCAACTCGCCTTCCTGGACGCCCGGTAGCGCGGGGGTAGCCTTCCGGGGGTGACGACTGAGCAGGAGCTGATCGCGCACTACGGACTCGAACCGATCCCCCGCGAGGGCGGCCTGTTCCGGCGTACCTGGGCGGGGCCCGAGCGGGCGGACGGCCGTCCCGAGGGCGCCGCCATCGTGGCCCTGCTCACGGTCGGCGACTACTCCGCCCTGCACCGCCTGCCCTACGCCGAGATCTGGCACTTCTACCTCGGCGACCCGCTGGACCTGCTGCTCCTCGCCCCCGACGGCACCACCCGCACCGCCGTCCTCGGCCCTGCCCTGAGCGCCGGCCAGCAATTCCAGCTGACCGTGCCGGCCCGCACCTGGATGGGGGCGCGGGTGGCCGCGGGCGGCGCCTGGACGTTCTTCGGCTGCACGACCGCCCCCGGCTTCATCTACCCGGACTACGAACACGGGGACGCGGCCGACCTCACGGCGCGCTACCCCGCCGAGGCCGCCCGGATCAGGGAACTGTGCCGCCCATGAGCCTCCTCGACGGACAGACCGCCCTGGTGACCGGCGCGGGCGGCGGCATCGGCCGCGCCATCGCGCTGCGCTTCGCCGAACAGGGCGCGGCGGTCGCCCTGCACTGCCGTACGGCGCTCACCGCGGCCCGGAAGACGGCCGACCGGATCCGGGCGCAGGGCGGCGCGGCGGTCGTTCTGCGCGCCGACCTCACCGACGAGGACGCCTGCCACCGCCTGGTCCACGACACCCTGGAGTGGTCCGGCGGCCGGCTCACCGCGCTGGTCAACAACGCGGCCGTACAGCCGGTGCGGCCGCTGCCCGGCATGACCGCCACCGAGTGGCGCGCGGTGCTCGACACCGACCTCACCGGCGTCTTCGCCTGCACCCAGGCCGCCGCGGCCCACTTGCGCGGCCACGGGGGCGGCACCATCACCCACATCGCCTCCATCGAGGCGGGCCGCCCCGCCCCCGGCCACGCCCACTACGGCGCGGCCAAGGCAGCGGTCGTGGCGCACGCCCGCGCGGCCGCCCTGGAGTACGGCCCCGACGGCATCCGGGTCAACACGGTCTCTCCCGGCCTGATCGACCGCCCCGGCCTGTCCGATGCCTGGCCGGACGGCGTCCGCCGCTGGCTCGCCGCCGCCCCCGCCGGCCGGCTGGGCCGCCCCGAGGACGTGGCCGACGCCTGCGTCTTCCTGGCCTCCCCCCTCGCGTCCTGGATCACCGGGCACGACCTGGTGGTGGACGGGGGCGTGTCGGCGCGGCCCAGTTGGTGATCGGTGAGGGGAGCACCACCACGACGGTGCCGCCGCCGTCCCTCGGGGCCTCCGGAATGTCAGTGGTCGGTGACAGACTCCGGCCATGAGCGATCAGGTGCGTCTGAGAGACGTCGAAGAAGCCGATCTGGAGGAGTTCCTCGCGCAGGAACACGACCCCGAGGCCGCCCGGCGGTCGAAGTTCGTGCCACGGGAGCGGGAAGCCTTCATGACCCACTGGAGGACGAGGGTCCTCGGCGACCCCACCGTCTTCGTGCAGGCCGTCACCGTCGACGGGCGGCTCGCGGGCAACGTGGTGGCGTGGTGGCACGGGGACCGGCGCTTCATCGGGTACTGGCTCGGCAGCCAGTACTGGGGGCGGGGCGTCGGCACGCGGGCACTGACGCTGTTCCTGGAGCGCGAGAACACCCGCCCCCTGTACGCCGATCCGTTCGGCGGGAACACCGGTTCCGTACGGCTGCTGGAGAAGCACGGCTTCCGGCGCACCGGGACGGTCCGGCACGGCACGGACGAGCACATCATGCTGGTGCTCGACGAGATGAGGTGACGGAGATCAGGTGACGGAGATCAGGTGACGGGAGCGGCGGCCTTGTCGCCCCTGCTCGCCCGCCACTCCAGGGCCTGGGGCTCCTCGGTGAACTCGATCAGATGCTGTCCGGCGAACCGGTGCAGCGCGTCGCGCACCTCCACCGGGGTCGCGTAGAAGAACTCCTTGCGGCTGTTGACCTGGTTGACCCGCCGGGACGCGAAGTGCCGGTGCAGTTCCGCCTCCAGGCCGACCGCGTCCTTGCTGAAGATCAGCGCGTGCACATCGAAGCGGAAGGGAACGGACGCACCGCTCAACTCGTAGACCCGCTCAAGGGGTTCGAGCCGGCGGGTCATGCCGATCTTCACGATGCGGTCGCCGAAGGCGCCGATGTTCGAGATGACGTACACATAGCCCGTGCGGACGTTGGCCGCACGGGACTCGACGTCCTGGAGCGAGCTCTCGATCTCGGCCAGCTTCGCTTCCAGCTCCGCGGCACCCCCCGCATCCCCGCGCTCGCGCAGACGCTCCAACGCCGCCTGGTAGTGGCCGAATTCCTTGTTCAGCTTCTCGCGCTGCCGGTCGAGCTCCCGCTGGACGGCCGCCTCCTCGCGCTCACGGGCGCGCGCCTCGCGCTGGGCCTCCTTCTCCTCGTCCTTCTTCTGGAGGTAGTCGGCGGTGAGTTCCAGCTCCCGCACCCGCGCGTCGTGGTACTCGTCGGTGATCCGGATGTGCATGGTGGCGCCCAGCCTGGCGATCGTCTCGCGGCTCTTGCAGAGCCGGTCGACCAGCGAACCGAGCCGGTACGGCCGCATGGACCGCACCGCGTAGTCGGCCTCGGCGTTGTAGGCGCGCAGCATGAGCTTGGAGAAGTCGCGGACCATCTTCTGGCCCTGGCGCTTGGAGCCGTTGACCGTCCAGTCCGTGGCGGCGTGCACGGCACCGCCCGTGCGGGCGAGTGACTTGATCTGGTCGCGGAGTGTGTCGAGGCGGCTGCGGTAGGCGATCGCGTCCTGGAGGACATGCCGGTAGGCGTAGATCCCGGCCTCCTGCAACAGGGCGGTCTCGTCGGCGTTGACGATCAGCGCCCGCAGTTCGGCGAGCCGGCGTTCGGCGCCGGACACGTCCGCGCGGTGCCGGTCGGCCTCCTCGCGCAGCCGTTCGGTCACTCTGGCCGCCTCGCGCGCGTCGGCGAGGATCTCCTTCGCCGTCGCCCGCGCGTCCGCGACGATCCCCCGCGCCTCCTCGGCGGCTTCGGCCACCGCCCTCTCCCGCAGCGCGGCTGCCTCCGCCTCGACCTGCCGCACGAGTTCGGCGACGCGCGCGGCATCCAGCCCCTGCGTCCGCGCGATCCAGTCCCGCAGCTCCTCCACCTCGGCCAGGGCCCCCGCCCGCCGCCGCCCGAACAACCGGCTTATGCGGGGGGAGGGGATGGCGGGGGTGAGGGGGGCGGTGGGAGGTGGGAGGGCGCCGGGCGCGGCGAGGGTCGGGGCGGTGCCGGGCGCGGCGCTGGCTGTGGGGATGCCGGGCGCGGCGGTGCCGGGCGCGGCGCTGGCTATGGCGGTGCCGGTCGTGGCGCCGGCTGGGAGAGCGCCGGGCGTGGCGGTGGCTGCGAGGGTGCCGGTCGCGGCGGTGCCGGCTGTGGCGGTGTTGGTCGTGGCGGTGGCTGTGTGGGTGCCGGTCTCCGGGATCCACAACTGCCAGCCCTCCGGAGCGGCCGGCCACGACGGATCGGGCCGCCAGTCCGGCGGCGGCGTCCATCCCGCGGGCGGCACGGGCCAGCCCGGCGGCGGCTTGAAGCGGTACGCGCTCATTCCCACCCCCCCAGTGACATGCGCAGAGCGCGATTCTCCGGGCGATCGGCGACGAGCGCGTCCGCCTGTCCCGCCTTGTGACCTTCTTGTGATCGCACGGCACCGGCGACCGCACAACGCCGAAGGGCCCCCTGTTTCCAGGGAGCCCTTCGACGTCGTGCCCGGTGACGAAGATGGTCATCAGCCCAGTTGCAGACCGTTCGGGCAGGTCCTCGGCTGCGACGACCCCGGCTTGGCCGGGAAACACCATAGAACGCGGCGAGTTCGGCAAGTCCCGCGTGCGCAGCTCCGCGCGAGGCCAGGACTTCGGGCTCGACCACCAGCTTCAACAACTCGAGAAGGTCGGCGCCGGGCACCCGGCACCCATGCGCGAGCTGGATCACCCACCGGCAGGCCAGGTCGCCCGCCCGGTCCGACCAATTCCCCGTGGTCGTGGAGTGCTCATCCGCCGTGCCCCTCTCACTCCTCCAGGGCGATCAGCTGGCGGTACATGGGTACTTGGAGGGCATGCGGCAGACATGCGCCCGGCGGCGAATCAGACGGCAAGCTCCCTGGGCGCGGTCCTCGATCCTTTGGAAAATAGGGTGTCGCTGGCGCTGGGGGTTGGGACCATCGAGGGGCGGGTGGGATGGTCGGCAGAGGCCAACTCGCTCGTGTTGGCAGACCCGATGACCGGAGTGCTGATGAATACGCCCAGCGGACTGATAAACCTCCGTGACGCGAGACCCACTGTCTACCTGGATCTGTGGGTGTGGATTCGCCTCGCGAGCGCCGTCGCTGGTAGACCTCGCGATCCGTTCGATCTTCGGCTTCTTGCCGCCGTGGAAGAAGCCAGCAGGGCTGGCGTTGCATTTCCTCTCTCGCATACGCATTACGTGGAGGTTGGCAAGATTACTGATCCACGCCAGCGTGAGAACGTGGCGCGGATCATGCTTTCCGTGTCCCGGTTCTCCGCCCTTCGCTCGCGGAGCGTACTAGTGCGGCACCAGTTCCTCCATGCGATGCATGAGTGCTTCGGTAGGCCCACTTTCCGACCCACCGCTCCGCGGGTCCTCGGCACCGGGGCCTTGTGGGCCTCCCTGGGCGAGGAGGCCCCGCTTGAGTTGCGGAACGGCGAGGGCCACCGGGTTGACCCAGATGTCCTTCCGGGCGGGGCTCAGTTCGTGCACATGGCCAACCAATTCTCAGAGTTCAAGATGTTGGCCGGTCCTCAGGACGCTGAGGTATCCGACCTGCGGAGGTACGGCTACAAGCCCGAGAAGCTGGCCGAGGTAATCGCCAGTCGGGTCGACTGGGAGGCGGAGTACAACCACATCTTGGCCGGTGGTCCGATCGATCGGAATGAGCTGCGCGTGCGGATTCAGGCTCGGGAGATGAGCCATGAGTATCTCGCCCTGGTCTCCGACTTGTGTAGGGAGTACCGTTTCGATCTATTTCGAGCGGTCGGCTACGACCCGACCCGACCGGGCTCTGGGCGCGCTGGAATCGTCAAATTCTCTGATCGGATTCCGACGATGCGCATCGCGGTGGACCTGAAGGTCGAGCTGTTCCGGGCGCGCAGGCCGTGGACTCCCAACGCCATTCATGACATTGATGCTCTGAGCGAGGCGGTGCCCTACTGTCATGTCGTCGTGCCAGACGGCGAGATGGCCGACTTGGTGTCCAGATCCAAAGTCGAGCAGCGTATAGGCACCAAAATAATTCACAAGGTGCGCCAACTGCCCGACGTACTGGACAGCCTCGGAGAACAAGCTCGGAGTGCCGACCTCGACCCCAGCCACGAGCGCCTCGCGAAGCGAGGCGAGCAGATCTGTTTCGACGAAGCAGATCTCCATGCTGTGGCTGCGAACCACCTCGGGCAGCGGGGCGGCGAGAGCAAGTCGGCCGATCGCCAGGGCACCTGACCACCGACGGGCGGCATGAGGGCCAGCCGGAGGATAGGGCGGCGCTCGCCTGCTGTCCTATTGGTCGGCAGAGCTGATGTCCGGGGTGCCGTCAGCGCCTTGGTCGGCGAGCCCTGGGCAACCAACTGTCACCTATGCCGACTTCAGCCCCGGCGCGGATACGCCAGGGCTGAGTCTGTCCTGGTGGGCAGGTGCGGAGAGTACGGCATTTGAACTCGTGTGGGATTGCCCTCGACACGCCTTCCAACTGATCGTCTTGGGGTTCAGGGGGTCTGCCGACGACCTGAGCTGCGGCAGCGCGACTGATCCAGGAGTTCTTGGACACACCTGAACGGGGCGGAACACAACCCGAACTGCAACCCTCCGTCGCGGTGCCGGCGTGCGCAGAGTTGGTGCGCGATGCGCGGACGCGCAGGGAGCCCTGGGGACGTCGAAGTGTGCAGGGTCCGGGAGGTAAACGGTTGTGCATAGCGGCAAGCGGTGTGTCGTAGCCAGTGGTGATCAGGCGGCGTTTCGATCCTGGCTACCTAGGTCGACCGGCGAGGGGCCGGTTTACAGCTCCCTTCTAATACCCTGACGTGTGAGGACTCGACCCCAGCTCTCGGCGAGCTCTGCCGTGCCGCCGCGTTGAACTCAGCAAATAGGACTCCGCGGAGACGCTGCCACACACCTGCCTCATTCCGGTCCCGCAGTCGGCACCAGCACGTCATTCCTGAGCCGAACCCGGACTCCTGCGACAGGTGCTCCACTAGATGCCGACAACATGAATCCTGCACAGCGCCTCACGTGCCGGAACCGGCCTGCGGCCCGGATACCGGAACGACCGCTCACTCCCGGCAACAACGGTCCAAACAAGTCCAACAGTTCGTCCGGCACGATCCACAATGAGGCTTCCACGACCGGACCAACGCTCAACTCGCCGACCGACTAGACAATGCCACAGGAGTGACCCACCGCAATGCGTTGGTCATTGTTAAGCGCTCACGCTCGTCGCAGGCACCGAAAATGGGCCTGCCGGGCTGAATATCTACAGGATTTACATTTAAAACTCAAGTATACCCGTTTCCATCTGCGAGTTCGTCCACGTAGTGCGGGCGCGTCGGCCTCAGTTTGACGGTCGTTCGTCCGGGTTTGCTGATGGCCTTGTGGATTTCGTGATGCAGATCTGCCCACATTACGGAAAGATCGGCGACGTCCACCTCCTCGTCCAGAAATTCGAAGGGTATGGGTCTGCCTACTGCCGTGAAAGAACCCCTCACCGCCATCCTGAGGATCTGATTAGAAATCCCCCTCACCGCGGTTGGTGATATCTCCATAAAGCAGAACTCTGCATAGCTGGCCTCTTTGGCTGCATGACCGACCGCTTGAAATCTCTGGCGTAGTTCCCCGGTCGAGGCGCCTCGTTGCTGCGCTTCTCGAAACGCGTGGGAATTGTCGATCAGCATCTCGATGAACACGTGAAATTTTTGGTAGGCGGTCAGGAAGTCAATGTGATCAGGGTGTGTGGCAAGGGAGTATGGAGACAAAGGACTCAGTCTTGCCTTGTACCGGAGCATCGACTCGCGATCGATGTTACCCCTGTCGAAAAGTGTATGACAGGTCGGACATAGGGCGATCAAGTTCTCAAATTCATGCCGCTTCACCTTTGCCCAAGGCTGGATGTGTGCAATCTCGATAATGGGAACTCGGCAGGTCGGAATGGCACAGCGATGGCCAGCTTCGACGCGGACTCGTCGGACCAGTTCGCTGGGGATGGCGGGACGGTTGGCGGGCATGGCCTTCATGTTAGGACGGACCACTGACGATCCATACCCACTACCTGCGCACAGCTCCGCCTCTTCCCAGCCGGGGGTGTCGCGCCTTGTGGCAGTGGACGCAACCGTTGGCACGCTGGCGATCAGGCGATATGCCGTCGGTCCAGCACTGGACGATTGGACAGACTTCCGCCTACATGGTCTTGAGCGCCGGCAGCTCCCGCGACAGGACAATGGCCCTCAGTCTCGCCGACGGCACCGCTCGATGGGTGCACGCCACGGCGCAGGCGGCGGTGGCACAGCAGGAGGCGGGCTCCGTGGTATCCCTCCTGGGCAGGGAAAGCAGGATCTTCGCCGTGGACGCTATGAAGGAGACCACTCGGCCGGGTAGCGAGGTCGGCGCGAGAATAAGCGCTGCTCCTCTGGCGACGAGCCGGACCGTCATTGTTCCCCCGGGGATCGTCATCGACTCACCTCCTGCGACTACCGAGCCGAAAAGGTCCTGTGGACCCACCGCAGCCCTGGCGCATTCGGCAAGCAGCCCTTCGCTGTCGGCGAGACCGTGTTCGCCGCACACCGCGCCGGTCAACTCCTCGCATTCGACGAGAGCGTGGGAGTAGAGGATGCCCTCCAGGATCGGCCGGACCACGGCAGTGATCGCCGACACTTCGTCGGCAACAGGAGCCAGCTGTACCTCTGAGCGGATTTCCATGGCTGGACCATGGCTGCGTTCACGCCTGGAAGCAGCGGCTTCCCCTTCTCCAAAGGGCGACTGCAACCCAAACTGCAACGACGTCGGCCCGGACAGCAGTGCTGTCCGGGCCGACGTCTGCCCTGGTGGGCAGGTGCGGAGGATACGAGATTCGAACTCGTGAGGGGTTGCCCCCAACACGCTTTCCAATTCTCCCGAACGCCGTCCGTCGGGGTTCATACCCGTCCTGACCTGCGGCGGAAAGAACCGCTGGACGGTGGGTGAACCCGGCCGGACGGGGGTGAATGAGACCAAAACTGAGACCAGGCGACCGGCTGGGGCAGCCCATGGCGGCCGAGGGGCCTACTTCGGAAAGTCGCCCGCGAGCCACCCGTCCACCACTGAGAGTGCAAGGGATTCCTGGAGCCAGGGGGTCGTTTTGATGATCGTGGTGAGGAGCTCGCGCGCCTGGTCGGGTGGGAGCAGCTCCGAGATCACATGGCTGCCGTCGCCGAGCTGGCTCCCGCTTGCGCAGTCGATGTAGATGTCGACGAGACCTCGTTTGGTGGGTGCCACCCCGATGAACGCAGTGCCGCTTGTCAGTGACTCGCCGACCTTGATCAAGTTCTGTTGAGGCCCGGACTTGGAGGTGGCGGCCGATCGCGTGCTGGCGGTTGGCAGCGGTCCTCCCCAAGCGCGCTCGGTGAGTTCACCCCACACTCCGGCGGCGACGGTGCGGGGATCTACGCCTTCGGATGGGGCGCAGTCCTTGTACACGCCGACTGGCTGCTCTGAGCGGTCATGCTCCTTGATCCAGAAGACGCGACGGGCGAACCGAAAAGGCGCTTCGCCTGCCGGCGTGTCCGGCTTGAGCACCGAGTACCCCACCCGCCGGCCATGCCCGTTCCAACGGACAGGGCCGCGACGGGTGCCAGCCGCCACCTCCAGATATTCGCGCACGTAGTCGAAGTTGCCGATGCTCTCAGTCCAGACAATGCCGTCCTCGTGACGGATGAGATCTGGGTCCCTATTCACGCACTCTCCTCCCGAGTGGATCGTGGCAGAGCCTGCCCTCAGTCTGCGGGCGTGAACCGTCCGGACTGCCTGTCTTGTTTCCAACTCACTGTGCTCGGAACGGGTTCGGCGAGAGAGTCAACGAGGCAGGGCCAGGCGACTCTTCGGCCATGCGCCCCACGCTGTCAGAGTGGTCAGCTAGCGTCCGCTGTATGCCGAAGAAGCGGAAGAAGACGCCTCAATCGCGCGCTCGGCGCACAGGCGCGGTTCCCCCGTACGAGCAGCGACCCTCGGCGATCACGCTCGGGGGCCCGCGTGTGCCCTCGCGCGGTTGGGGCTTCCAAGCGCTGATCGATGCTGCACTGGAAGCCGGTGAGCCGCTTCTGAAGTTCACGGCGCAAGCTCCCGACGGATATTCGTCTGATTTCCGTCCGCAGGTCGATTCTCCCCGTGCGCCGCTCCAAGCAGGGTGGTACTTGCGATCTGATCTGGCAGTTCCGATCTACATCTGGGTGTTCTCTGAGAGTCAACTGGCCGGCGATGAGGGAGGTTTGGATCTGCGCCGCAGGGGATTTGCTTTTTGCGTGGCGCACTCGGTGTGTACACATGGCAGGGCGGACACCGAGTACGCGAGCGCGGAAGTCATGGAGACTTGGACTCCCATTGTGGCACCAGATCCGAGCATCGTGGACGCAAACCGTTACGGAGGTTGCGCGCCCAGTTATAGCACGCCCCCGGTAAAGCAGCTGCCTCCAGGAGGGCCTCGCAAGGTTGGCGTACTTGACGTGGACTATGCGCGGGTAGCGGGTCAGCGACTTCCTGAACGCTGGGATATTGACGTCGTGGGACTTCTGGTGGTCGAGCGACAGGGAGTCGCTGACATGCCCGGGCGTGAGATCTGGCGACAAGTGGCGTTTCACACGTTTCGGGATCGGAATTTGTCAGGTCTCAATGCTGCGGCCGATGAAGTAGATCTGATCATCGGGCATAACCTCTTCGACGGAGACTATCGATGCCTGCGGACCTATGCCGACCGGGTGGACGTGGGACGGCTGGTCGCGAAGACAGTTGACACGCTGTATGCCGCTAGGCAGGTGGTGACCGGGGGAATTCCTCGCGCCGCCAATCTTGGGCTCACCGACTTGGCGCATGCCCAGGGGTTGCGCGACCGGGAAAAGAAGGAGTCCCGAACAGAGGCTCATCGCGGAATCAAGGCGTTCTATGAGGCGGAAGAAAATTGGTTTTTCCAGCCCGCTTCTGATGACTGTGAACTGATGCTGGAGCTATGGCTTAAACTAGTCACCAGCCAGCGTCTTCGCCGTGTTCGGGAGTCGCGTGAATCGGTCGAATACGTGCTTGGTGGGGAGGAGCTGCGGCTGCTGCTGGAGCCGCAGCTCACGCCAGCTGCCTTCACGAATCTGCTGACGACGAGAGGAACGGTCTACAGGCTGGACGGAATGGCCCGCAATGAGAGCGTCGCCCGTATTCACCGGGAGATCGAGCAGCAGAGGGCCGAAGGTGCCGCAGTCAATCGCCATCCAGTAGCTGCGCATCGGCAACGCTGTATGGCGCCGGGAGACCTGAGGGAAAGGCAGTGTGATCAACTGATCCCGGCCACAGAGACGTATTGCCGGGAACATCGGGCCAAGCGGCGTTGTCGAGGGAACCCGGCTCTGGATGACAAGTGCGCGACTGTCGTCCGCGGTGGCCTTGCGCATTGCGACTGGCATCGCAGGACGGCACTTTATGTCCTGCCAGGGCAACGGATTGTCGGCGATTTCAGTCTCGCCCTCCCGCTCCCGGGATGGGACAAGGGCAGTGATTGGGGATATGATACAGGTACTCGTTCGTTCTTCGCTCGGCTTTACCGCAACGGAGACAATATCTCGGACTCGCCGACCGTATGGCTAGTGGGCGCTGATCCTGATCTGACGGATGTGGTTGCGCTGACCGATGCTGTCCAAGCAGCAACTGGACAATCCCGACGTGACGTCGTGGCGTCCCTAACAGTCCTGACAGCAGATCAGGAGATGCTCCGAGAGCGCGCGATGGCTACCCAGGATTGGGAGCCGGCGGATTGCGAAGGCCCTTGTCCGTGCGGCACCTCAGACTGCGGTCATGGCGAGCCCTGTCCGAATGATGAGTGCAGCGGTCACGATATCCACGTGATGCGGAACCCCCGCACTGACGTGGACGTGACGGCCTGGCAGGACCACTTTGACTGCTGTGAGGGTTGCGGTGCGAGCGCTTTCGACATCGCGCTACCAAATCGCCTATGGGGCGAAGTGCGCGATGACGGCACGGTAACCGTTTATGCCGGGGTGTCGCACTACGAGTTCGGTGCCTGTTGTTGGTAGCACCCACACATCGCCCTTGCGGGCGCTGCACCGGCGCGGGCTTTGGTGCGTCGGTGTTGACGATGCGCCCCAACGAGCTGTGCTGGCGCTCACTTGTCATAGGACCACGTCTGGCCGGTCTGCCGGTACTGCTCGACAGGGATGGGCTCAACACCGGTGGCCATGCGTGCGGTGTAGAGCAGGCCGTCGAGGTGGTCGATCTCGTGGTGGATCAGGCGGGCGAGGCCGCGTTCGTAGGTGGTGGTGGTCACCTGGCCGTCCAGGGTGGTGGTCTCCACGGTGATCTGCAGCGGCCGGGGGACCAAGCCGCGAACGTCGAAGAACGACAGGCAGCCCTCGAATTGCTCGTCCGTCTCGTCGGAGCGGTCGGTGATCCGCGGGTTCAGCAGGACGATCGCCGGAGCGTCCGGGGAAGCCGGCTGGACGATGGCGGCGGCCCGGCCGATGCCGATCTGCGGTGCCGCGATGCCCATGCCCTTGGCGAAGGGGTGGACCTGGCCGATGCGCTCCATCGCGGTGAACAGCTTCTCGATGACCTGCTCGGCGGCCTCGCGCTCGGTGGGCAGGTCGAACGCTCGGGTGGGCTCGGCGAGTACGGGCTCGCCCTCCTGCACGACGCCGAGGTCACGCATCTGCTCGCTGGGCCGCACCTGGATCACCTGAACTCCCCTTGGATCGTGTTGCGTTCGGGTCGGGCCCGGAACCGCCATTCGAGACGGTACCGGGCGTGGAGGTCCGGCGTGGACGTGCTCCAGGAGAAGACGCGCATGCCGCCTTCCTCGCGCCGGATTGGGGCGGTCCGAAGCGGTGCTGCTTCGGCGGTCATGGACGTCTCCATGCCCCACACGGCGGGGTCGAGGGCGGCGGGAAAGACGAGTTCGACTTCGAGGTGTTCGGTGGGCAGGCGGACCGCGCGCTGGAACCAGCGGCCCCACTTCTCCTCGCCGACCGAGTAGGCGTACTCGATCCAGACCTCCTCGCCGGGGTAGAGCGGGAAGCGGCCTTGCTCGTTCTCGAACAGCAGCCACACCTCCTTGAACGCGTCGCGGTCGTGCTTGGTCTGCCAGTTCATCGCCTCCCCGCGGCATGTCGCGGTCAGCGCGAGTTCGTCCCAGGTCAGCGGGTGTTCGCGGTAGTGGGCGTTGGAGCGCTCGGGCTCACCGGGGTAGCGGTCGACGCTGATGCGGATCAAGTAACGGGTGATCGGCTCGCTGCCGGTGTTCCGCAACAGCCGGCGCATCGTCAGCCGGTACTGGGAGCCGTCGAAGTCCAGGCGCGCGCCGTCGTGCGCCACGATGATCGCCGAGCCCGTCGCGTACGGCTGCTCGGGGCGGCGCGGGGCTGGCGGAGCCGCAGCCGGGGCTGCTCGGTTCTTGGCGGCCTCATAGTCCAGCCAGCGCTTCCAGATGGCCTTGCCCGCGTTGAGGGTCTCCTCCGAGCGACGCGCGAAGCCTCGGTCGGCTTGTGCCGACCG
Source organism: Streptomyces sp. NPDC043952 (assembly GCF_056435325.1). Taxonomy (NCBI): domain Bacteria; kingdom Bacillati; phylum Actinomycetota; class Actinomycetes; order Kitasatosporales; family Streptomycetaceae; genus Streptomyces; species Streptomyces sp. NPDC043952. Next base: position 4,541 of record NZ_JBWKES010000042.1, on the reverse strand, counting down.
GATTCCACGTGGCTCACGTACGACGGGTCGAAGCCCATCTTGAGGGCGAGTCCCCGCTTGGACAGGCCGCGCACCTCGCGCCAGTACGAGACCTCCGCTGCGAACGCCTCGGCGGCTTGCTCAACGGTCGGGCTGTCGTCGCGCTCGTCCATCAAGGCCCCCGCCTGGCTGCTGGATGAGATGAATGAACCGTGAGTGATCTCGATTCATCATTCTGTCACGCTCCTGGTCGCCGGTTTCCTTCTTTTGCCAGCCCGGGTCGACACCCGGGCCGAGAGAGGGAGGGCCCAAGCGATGCGCCTGCTGTACCTGCTCAACGTCTCCAACTCCAGCCAGCTGACTGCCGACCCCGGATACACCTTCGCCGACATGCTCACCCCGGCCCTGGCCGACGCCGGGGTCGAGGTCACCGTGGCAGCTCCCGTCCCGGCCGGCGACGACCGCGTGCAGTTCGTGCGGACCACGTCGCCCTCGACCAAGTACCGGGCTCGCTTCAACCCGGGTGTCGGCGACCTGGTGCGGCTGTTCCGCCGCCAGCAGCCCGAAGTGGTCGTGGCCAACCAGATCGAGGCCGCCCCCGCGATCCGCGCCGCCCTCCTGGAAGCCGGAGTGGACGCGCGGATCGCCGGCTACTGCCACTACCTGCCGTTCTCCTTCACTGACACCGGCCAGCTGGAGCTGGACCCCGCGATGGACGACGGCGGGCTGGGCCGCAGCGTGCTGCTGGCCTTCGCCGCCGGTCTCGCGGCCTGCGACCGCGTCCTGGTCCACTCCGGCACCGCCGCCTCGTGGACCGCCGCTGCCGCCGCCCGCACCGGCGTCGAGCTCACCGACAAGTTGCACGTGGTCCCCGCCCCCAGGGACGTGCGCCTGGTCCGCGACCCTGCCGAGATCACCCCGCCGCAGGGCCGGGCGGTCGGCATCTACAACCACCGCCTGTACGCCCACTACGGCACCGCCCGCTTCACCCAGCTCGCCCGCCACCTCGTCACCGAGGCCCCGGTGCGGCTGACCGTGATGGACCTGTTCGGCACCCGCAGCGCCGAGCGGATCCGCCTGGATCCCAGCCCCGAGCGGAACCTGGAGGAGCTGGCGGCCGTGGCCGGCGTCGCCGTCGCCTCCGACCGCGGCGACCGGGTCCGCTACCGCAACCTGCTGGCCGGCGCCCACTTCGGCATCGCGCCGTTCCGGCCCGGCTGCCCCTGGTCCATGTCGGTTATCGACTGCCAGGCGATGGGCCTGCCGGTGATCGGCCCTCGCATCGGCTGGCTGGCCGAGCACCTCGACCCAGAGCTGGTGTTCGACACCGACGACCAGGCCGTCCGGATCGCCGAACGCCTCGCCACCGACCCCGAGTTCTACCTCGTGCACGCCAAGCGCGCGCTCGCCTCCACCACGGACCTGACGCCCGCTGCGGTGGCCGCACGCTACCTGGAGGCGATCAAGTGACCGGCTTCGACGCGGTCCTGCTCTCCTACGACGAACCGCTGGCCGACTCCCTGCACACCCGCCTGGCCCGCGTCCTGGGCGGAACCGTCAAGCGCCTGCACGGGGTGCGCCGCGCTTACCGGCTCACGGCCGAACTCGTCGACACCGAACAGTTCTTCCTCGCTGACGGCGACTTCGCCATCGACCCCGCCTTCCCCACCAGCGCAGTGGAGCCGCTGGCAGCGGGCGTGTCGATGCGGGTCTGGCGGGCCGTCAAACCAGCACCTCACGAGTTCCGTTCTCCAGCAGACCGCCGCGAAGGTCGGCGCCCTGATCTGGGGCTCAACACCTCACCAATTCCCGTCGACACCGGGAGGTTCCGTGCCTGGCTTGCGCCAGAGCCCCGAACCAGCGAAGCCGGTGGTGTACGTGGCCTGTCTCGGCGAACGGTATGTTCCGTTCCTCCACCAAGAGCACGCCCAGGCCGTGGTCTCCCAGTGGGGCGCCGATCACCCCGGTAAGCCTGCGCACGTGGAGGAGTGGGACCGGCCACAGTGGGAGCACGAGGGCCCTGGTGGCGTGCGGGCTATCCGTGACCGGATTCCTGACCGCCGGCTCGTTCATCATGCCCACGCTGTGTTTCTGCCCGGTGGCGAACGTCTCAACATTGGCCGCGATGAGCAATGGTCCGTGCTGTCCTGGGAGTTCGAGACCGAGCTGTACACGGACCTGCCGGTCAGGTGGCACACCACACGGCGCGCAGGCCAGGAAGTAGAGGCTCAGGTTCGTGGTACGGACAAGGGTGCCGTTTATACGGCCTATGCCGAGGCGTGCGCACAGGCTGTGGATCGGTCGAGGAACCCTGCCAGATACGGCGATGCGGTAGGTCGCTAACTTTCGTCGCCGATCCGGCCGTGAGTTTGCACGGTCGGATCGGCGACGCCTCTTTCTTGTCGGACTGCAACTAATTGTGCCGTTCAGCGGCTACACGGATGGCTTGGCGTATTCCTAGATCCACAACGCGATCGTCCGCCAGCTCGGCGAAATGACGCGCGGATTCCGGATGGTCGCGAAGTGCAGGGGCCACGATCCTCGCGACGTCTCCTCTCAACGTGCGCAGCCAAGACCTGATGGCGTCTTGTGGGCGCCACTGATCCCAGTTTCCGTCCCATTCGCACATGGCACGGATGGATTCATCGAGGAGGTCCCATTCATTGCTGCTGGCCGCACTGATGGCTACTCCGTGAAGCCACGTGACAGCGCGCGCCGCTTCACCAAATTGCACCGGATTAGTTCCGTTGCCATCCACGTGTTTGGCCAATGCTCTCAATAGGGTGACGGCTTGCCTGGAGTTGCGAGACATCGATGGTACTGCGAGCTCTGGCTGCAGCCGAGGCAGAACATCTAGGTGCAGACCGTAGTCGTCCGGGTGGCTAGCGATGAGTTCAAGGAACGCGTCGGTGGTATGGGACTCTCCGGAATTGGCGACATCAAGCAGTGTTTCGGCACGTGCTACGGCTGGCTCATGAGGCTCGCTGAATTCGCGATCGATGAGATCTAGCAGCTCTTCGATGCTTTGTGGCCTACGCTCGGCTTCCTGCTGTGTCGCGGCTCTGACGATGTTCCTCCAGGGCCCGGGCGGAGGAAGCAGTTCAACATTCGTTTGGGGCATCTCGCCGGTGGCAGCCCATGCGATCACTCGCCCGAGGCTGTAGATGTCGCTGGCAGCCGTGGCGTCTTCGTGAGGCTTTATGAAGAGCTCGGGGGCTGCGAATCTTTCGGTGCCGATAAAGTGGCCCGTCCGGCCGACTTTGGTCGTTTGCCCCCGTGGCCGCCGCACCACTCCCCAGTCTGCGAGGGTCCACCGGCCGTCGAGGAGAAGCATATTCGAGGGCTTGATGTCGCGGTGCATCCAGCCTTGTTGGTGCGCCATATCTAGAATGGAACCCATGGAGCCGATCAGTTCACGCAGATTATCAGATTCTCGCAGTTGTTCGTGCTTCTCCTCGGCCGTCGCTTCAGCCAGTGGCATAATGAACCATCTGTGATCCTGCTCAAAATCAAGGATCGGCATATAGTTCGGGTGGTCATTCAGTAGCTCGGCTATATCGATTTCTCTGCGCATTCGAGCGCTGGGGTTTTCCCGTTGGGACAGTCGCCGCTTGGCCGCCTTCCTCGATGGGGACGCGGTCAAGGCTGTAGTCCTTCTTTATGCCCCGCCCTTCTCGAATCACCTCTCGGTAACGGTCAAGGTGTGGTGGAACTTGTGTCAGATCGCCCCACAACTTCAGGAGAGGGCTGAACGAGTGCGATAGTATTCTCTTTGCGAAACCCTCAATGAATCCCTCGATGGACATATCAGCGCGAGGTTCGGAGAGCGATGGAATCTCTCCGTTGGTGGAGGAGACGTAGGCGATTTTGTCGTAGAGTCCGTCGCTGTAAAACTGCTCAAAGGTCTCGGCTAGCCGCTGCTTGTGTGACGGTCCGCCGCGTGCTGCGCCGCTTTCTCCCGGCCTTCGCGTTGGGGCGTTTACGCGGTCGCTTTCTTCAAGGATGAAGAAGAGTCCGAGGTAAGGTCGAAAATCATCATCGTCGTACTGCCTGACGGAAAAGGCGATCGAGGTCAGATCTTGGATTCGATTATTGACATTATTCGTAGATCCTGGCTGCCCGCCGAGTTGCGTAAAAGTAGCGGCTGCGAGTGGAATGCCGTCCCTACGAACCACCAGGTCCCATGCCGAACCACCCAGGCCGTACGCTCCCGGCAGCGTGGCGTCGCGGCCGACCTGGATCCAAGAACGATCGACGCCACGCTCGACGAGGGCTTCGATCACATACTCAGTAAGACGGGCCCAGGGGTGCCGCACTGTCGCGGCACTGGCTGGGGCGTCATCCGGGCCGGTAGTGCTGTGGCGTACTTCACGATGCCTACTCGCATCTGCCCAGAAGGTTCGAGCTGCTTCCCTTAGCGCCTCGGCCACCTGGCTACCCCCGCTGAGTGTTGATCACGGCCGTCGCCCTAGGATCTGTCGTCAAATGTCACGCCCACATCAGGAGTGCTGCGAGGGTGACGGCTGCTTGGTAGGACTGGGTGGTCTTGTCGTAGCGGGTGG
>NZ_JBWKES010000041.1:0-57976 GCF_056435325.1 Streptomyces sp. NPDC043952 | reverse complement strand
AAGGACGAGGAACGGCGCGACGAGATGGTCACGCAGCTCATCCGCCTCGCCCAGCTCGGCCGCGCGGCCGGCATGTACCTGGAGGTGTGCGGGCAGCGCTTCGGCGCCGAACTCGGCAAGGGCGCCACCATGCTCCGCGCCCAGCTCACCGGCCGTGTCTGCCACCGCGTCAACGACGAAGCCTCCGCGAAAATGGCCCTCGGCGACATCGCCCCCGAGGCGGTCCTGGCCGCCTGCTCCATCGCCCCGGAACGGCCCGGCCTGGCCGTGGCGGGTGACACCTCCGGTGGCTGGTCCCGCATCCGCACGCCGTACCTCTCCCTCACCGACGCGGCCGAGACCTGCCGCACGTCCGCCGGACTGGTGCCCGACCTGCCCGCGCTGGAGCCCTTCCGCCCCGACGTGCCCGAGCATTCGGTCGAGCATGCGGCCCCGGTCGTCCTGCCCCACCCGGTAACCGACTGACCTACCCCGCCCGACTCCGGAAGGAGCCGCATGCGCGCCCACCTGGCCCGCGTCGACGCGGTGCTCGTCCAGGCGCTCATCGCCGCCGCGCTGTCCTTCGCCCACCTCCACGACGTCGCCGTGGCGGCCGGACAGGACGGATGGAAAGCGTGGGCCTATCCCGTCTCCGTCGACCTGCTCCTGGTCGCCGCCTGGCGACGACTTCGGGCCGGTCACGGCAAGGCCGCGGCCTGGTGCTGGTTCGTCATCGCCCTCGCCGCCTCCCTCGGCGCCAACGTCGCCACCGCCGGCCTCCTAGACCTCGGCAACGTCCCCGCCTGGCTGCGCATCCTCGTCGCGGGCTGGCCCGCCATCGCCTTCCTTGGCGGGACGCTCCTCGCCCACTCCGCACCCAAGCCGGACACCGAAGCGGAAGTCACCGAGGACCAGGTGGACGAGCCCGAAACCGCCCCCGAACAACCCTCCATCGAGGCACCGACACAGACCCCACCCGTGCCGGTCCCATCCGCCCTGGTCGAACACGCCCGCAAGGTCGCCGCCGAGCATCACGCCCGCACCGGTACCCCCATCGACACCCCGACCCTCCGCGCCCGCCTCGGCGTCCCAGCCCCCATGGCCGAAGCCATCGCCACACACATCTGAGAGGGAGACCCCGTGACCGCCAACCGGCACTTCCGCAACGTCATCCGCATCGGCCCCGTCCAGGTCGGAACCGCCTACGACAACCGGGGCCGCGAGAAGCACACCGCCGCCTGCACCGCTCCGCGCTGCGGCTTCTCCGCCGACTACGACAGCCGCGCCGCCGCCGAACTGGCCGCCCGCACCCACTGCTGCCCTGTTCGCTGAAAGGACCCGGACAACCGTGACCGTCTCGCTGCCGCTCGTCGTCGTCCTCGGCTTCTTCGCCTGGGGAGCGATCAAGTTCCTCGGCGTCCGCCCCTGGATCGTCGTCGTCATCGCGCTGTTCGGTTTCTGGCTCTCGCACACCTTCCTCGCCCCCGCCATCGAGTCCGGTACGCGGACCGGCGTCGGCGTCGTAAACGGCTCACATGACTAGACGAGTAGATAAGGAAGGCCAAGCCGTGTTCCTGCCCAAGTACCCGGAGAACCCGACCCCGCCGTCCGCCCACACCCACGCGCCGGCCGGCCCGACGCCCGCCCGACGCGGCCTCGCGTCCCTTCCCGTCGATCAGAAGACGGTCGTGGCCCTGCTCGTCGGCGGAGTCGTCCTCACCGCGCTCCTGGCCGCCGTCGCCGTCACGGCCATCTCCGTGGCCGTCGCCACCGTCGTCCTGCGCTCCCTGCTCCGCGAGCAGCACCGGCGCTGACCCGTCCGACCGCACCCGGGACGGCTGCGACACGGCCAAGCATCCGGCCGCCCCGGGCCCATCACCCCTGACCGATCCAGTCAGAAGGAGACCGCCATCTTCACCCGCACCACCCCGCCCCCGCTCCCGGAACTCGCGAGGCTGGCCGAAAACGGCAACCTGCCGGGCATCCTGCGGCAGCTCTCCGGGCTCGGCGGCTGCACCAACCCGATCCGCCTCGACGGCCACCGCACCGAGTACGACATCGACACCACCACCGGAGAGATCGGCCGCGTCCTCCACCACCTCGACTCGACCACCCTCCCGGCCGGCCAACTCCTCGTCCGCTGCAACAACCGCCGCACCACCCGCTGCCCGGCCTGCGCCGAGGTCTACCGCCGCGACACCTTCCACCTGATCACCGCCGGACTGCGCGGCGGCAAAGGCACCCCGGAACACGTCGCCGCCCACCCCCGCGTCTTCGCCACCTTCACCGCCCCCGGCTTCGGCCCGGCCCACAACCGCCGCACCGACGGCCGCCCCTGCCGCTGCGGCACCCATCACGACCAGGACGACCACGCCCTTGGCACCCCGCTCGACCCCGACACGTACGACTACGAAGCGGCCGTGCTGTGGAACGCGCACGCCGGTCTCCTCTGGCGCCGCTTCTCCATCCACCTACGCCTGGAGATCGCCAAACGTGCTGGCCTGTCCCAGCGCCGCTTCCGTGAACACGCCCGCGTCTCCTTCGCCAAGGTCGCCGAGTACCAGAAGCGCGGCGCCGTCCACTTCCACGCCGTGATTCGCCTCGACGGCCCCAGCGGCGGCGACACCCCACCCCCGGCCTGGGCCACCGCCGACTTGCTCACCGACGCCATCGGGGCTGCCGCCGCCAAGGCCCACGTCGACGGCCCGGTCATCGACGGCCGCGCCCACACCTTCACCTTCGGCCGCCAGCTCGACGCCCGCACCATCCGCTCCGCCGACTTCAATGACGGCCAGGAGCTGACCGAGCGGGCCGTAGCGGCGTACATCGCCAAGTACGCCACCAAGGGAGCCGAGACGGCGACGGGCGCCCTCGACCGCCCGCTGAAGTTTGCACCGAGGATCCAGGCGGTTCGGATGAGGCGGCGGGCGTGGTCGCTGATGTCGAGCTGGGCGAGTTCGGCGGCGACGAATGGCGCCGCGCACAAGCGACGGCACCCAACGGCCCGGAGACCGAAACGACGTACGTCCTCGCCCACTGGGTCTTTGCCGGCACCGGCCTGTCCGACACCGAAGCCTGGCTGGCCGCATCCCTCGAACCCGCCCCCGGAACGGAAGGAGAACCTACCCGTGGCTGACCGACGCAGCAGAGTGGCGGAAGCCGAACCGCGCCCATTGCCCACGCGGTTCCTGACTCCTGACGACCTGGTGGAGATGTTCGAGCTGCCCAGTGTCGAGACGGTCTACCAATGGCGCCGGAAGCGCACCGGTCCTAGGGGCTTCCGGGCCGGCCGGCACCTGCGGTTCGATCCGGACGACGTACGCGCCTGGGTGGAGTCCCAGATCAAGGGGGCCGCTGCCTGATGGCTGGACACATCCAAGACCGCTGGTACAAGGAAGAGACCGCTGGTACAAGGAAGAGAAGGGGCCGGACGCCAGGACTCGCAAGGTCAAGACCGAGCGCTATGGCACGGGCATGCGCTACCGCGCCCGCTACGTCGGCCCGGACGGCACCGAGAAGTCCAAGAGCTTCCCCGACCGGCAGAAGCGACTTGCCGAACAGTGGCTCTCGCAGACCGAGGCGGACATGGCGCGGGGGCAGTACATCGACCCCCGCGCGGCCAGGATCACCTTCCAGCAGTACGCCGAGAAGTGGGTGACCCACGCGCCGGACCCGAACACACAGGCCTCGATGGAGTCGCAGCTTCGGTTACACGCCTACCCCTACCTGGGGTCGCGCCCTCTCGGCTCCTTCCAGCCCGCTCACATCCGCGACTGGGTGCGGCAGCTCCAGGAGAACGGCGTTCGTGGCTCGTATGCCCGGACGATCTACTCCAACGTACGTGCCGCCCTCAGCGCGGCCGTGGATGACGGGCACCTTCCCCGGAACCCGTGCGCCGCTCGCTCGGTCCGTCCACCGACTGTTGACAACAAGCGCGTTGTGCCCTGGACACCGGAACGGGTCTTCTCCGTCCGGGCCGGCATGCCTGAGCGCTACCAAGCCATGGTCGACCTGCGGCTGCGGCCTTCGACAGGGCGAGATCCTGGGCGTGGCCGTCGACGCGATCGACTTCGAGTCGGACACCCTCCACGTGGTCCAGCAGCTTAAGCTGAGCCGCAGCAAGTGGGTCTTCGCCCCGCCAAAGGGTGGCAAGCTCCGAGACGTACCGCTCCCCGGTCCGGTCGCTGACGCCCTCCGCGCGCACATGAAGCGATTCCCGCCGGTAGAGATCACCTTGCCGTGGAAGGTGGCGGACGGGCCTCCGGTGACCAAGCGGCTGATCTTCACCGGGCCGCGTGGCGGGCACGTCTGGCGTACGTCGCTCAACGAAGAGGCGTGGAAGCGGGCCCTCGCCTCGGCCGGCGTGATCCCTGAGCGGAAGCCGGGCGGGTCGTACGCCGAGTCCCGCGAGAACGGCATGCACGCCCTCCGTCACTTCTACGCCTCGGTGCTCCTGGACGCGGGAGAGAACATCAAGGCCCTCGCCGAGTACATCGGCCACTCGGACCCCGGCCTGACCCTGCGTGTGTACGCGCACCTCATGCCATCCAGCCAGGAGCGTACCCGCAAGGCTGTCGCTGCTGTCTTCGGCGATGTTTGAACCAAACTTTCAGCCGGTTCACAGCGCGATTTGTGACAGCTGATTTGCTTGCAGCGATTCCCGTTACGTGATTCGCGTTACGGATTCAGTTTCACAGTTCCAAATTACGCACCACGTTTCCGCCTAGATGATTACGCCTTCCGAAGTGCGATTCACGTTTGGTGATCCTGAATCGCTTCGCAAATCAAATCTCGCGGCAAAGTTCCGCATCGCATCGCTGTCGACGCCGTCGCTCCTGAGCATGGCGGCAGGCTCTCTGCCAGGCGGCAAAGCCTAGCGCGGCCTGCGACGGGTCGAATCCTACGTGGGCACCCGCAGGTACCAGAGTCGGCCATCCGGTGCTGCCTGCCAACTAATAGGGTAGATATAACGCTCCTGGCTGTGGCTTTTTGTCAGTCACCTGACGGGGTGTATGTTTCCTCCTACCCGATTAGCGGAGAGGCCGCCCGTGCAGGGGCGGCCTCTCCTTTCCATGGGATCGGTTATTGCCTAGAGATGGAGCAACGCATGACCCACATGGAGAAGGCCATGGTGCCACGCCGAGGCCTCCGCATCGACCTCACCCTCCGCCCCCTGCCATCCCCGCTCATTGGTCTCGGCGGCGCTTGGCTGGGTGTCCGGGCCGGCGCTGACGAATCCGTCGTCGCCCTGGCGGCGCTCCTCGTCGCGTTCCGCGTGAGCATCCGCCGCATCTGAGCACGACGGCCCGGACACGGCCCCAGCACACAGAAGAACCCCCTCCTGCCAGGAAAGCCGCAGGCAGGGGGCTTGATCGGCGGAGGTTACTTCTTCTTGCCCTGGTTCTTGACCGCCTCGATTGCCGCGGCGGCGGCCTCCGGGTCGAGGTACGTGCCGCCCGGAGTCAGGGGCTTGAAGGAGGAGTCGAGTTCGTAGGAGAGGGGGATGCCCGTCGGGATGTTCAGGCCCGCGATGTCGGCGTCCGAGATGCCGTCCAGGTGCTTGACCAGGGCGCGCAGGGAGTTGCCGTGGGCGGCGACGAGGACCGTGCGGCCGGACAGGAGGTCCGGGACGATCGCGTCGTACCAGTAGGGGAGCATCCGCAAGACGACGTCCTTCAGGCACTCGGTCCTCGGGCGCAGCTCCGGCGGGAGGGTCGCGTAGCGCGCGTCGTCGAACTGGGAGAACTCGGAGTCGTCGGCCAGCGGGGGCGGCGGGGTGTCGTACGAGCGGCGCCAGAGCATGAACTGCTCCTCGCCGAACTCGGCCAGCGTGGCCGCCTTGTCCTTGCCCTGGAGGGCGCCGTAGTGGCGCTCGTTCAGGCGCCAGCTGCGGTGGACCGGGATCCAGTGGCGGTCCGCGGCCTCCAGGGCCAGCTGGGCGGTGCGGATCGCGCGCTTCTGGAGGGACGTGTGGACCACGTCGGGCAGCAGGTCGGCGTCCTTCAGGAGCTCGCCACCGCGGACTGCCTCCTTCTCGCCCTTCTCGTTCAGGTTGACGTCCACCCAGCCGGTGAACAGGTTCTTCGCGTTCCACTCGCTCTCGCCGTGGCGGAGGAGGATCAGCTTGTACGGTGCGTCGGCCATGCCTCAGAGCGTAATCCACGCCCACCGGGCGCCGGCGCGGCCGACCGGTGGGCGGAACGCCGGGGCGCCTGTCGTACGCCGGTTAATCCGGTGGTCGATGGTTAATCCGGTGGTCGATGTCAGACCCCGTTAGTAAGTTGTGCGAGCGCCAGCAGCCGCTTACCGATCCAGGCGTCAGCCGTATACCGCCCAGGGGGTCCCCTCATGCCCGCCGCCCGTCTCGGACGCGCCGCCCGGACAGCCGTGTCGGGGCTCCCCCGTGAGTTCTGGTGGCTGTGGACCAGCACCCTCGTCAACCGGCTCGGCGCCTTCGTGGCCACCTTCATGGCCCTCTACCTCACCCTCGACCGCGGCTACTCCGCCTCGTACGCCGGTCTCGTCGCCTCCCTGCACGGGCTGGGCGGGGTCGTGGCCTCGCTCGTGGGCGGGGTCATGGCCGACCGCGCCGGGCGGCGGCCCACCCTGCTCGTCGCCCAGTCGGCCACCGCCGCCTCCGTCGCGCTGCTGGGGTTCATGACCGGCCCGGTCGCCATCGCCGGCGTCGCCTTCCTCGTCGGCGTGGCGTCCAACGCCTCCCGCCCGGCCGTGCAGGCGATGATGGCCGACATCGTGCGGCCCGAGGACCGGGTGCGGGCCTTCTCGATCAACTACTGGGCCATCAACCTCGGTTTCGCCGTCTCCGCCGCGGCCGCCGGCTTCATCGCCGAGTTCAGCTATCTCGCCGGGTTCCTGATCGAGGCGGGCATGACGGCCGCCTGCGCCCTCGTCGTCTTCCTGAAGGTCCCCGAGTCCCGGCCCGCCGCCCCGGCCCACGAGGACGAGCCCCGGATCGGCCTCGGCACCGTCCTGCGCGATGGGCGCTACATGGCCGTCGTCGGCCTGTCCTTCCTCGTCGCGCTGATCTTCCAGCAGGGCGATGTCGCGCTGCCGGTCGCCATGGGCCGCGCCGGGTTCACGCCCGCCGACTACGGCGTCGCCATCGCCGTCAACGGCGTCCTGATCGTCGCCCTCCAGATCCCCGTCACCCGGTTCATCGAGCACCGCGACCCGCGCACCCTGCTCGTCGTCTCCTCCGTCCTCGCCGGGTACGGCTTCGGGCTCACCGCCTTCGCCGGGTCCGTCGGCGCCTTCATGGCCACCGTCTGCGTGTGGACCCTCGCCGAGATCGTCAACGCGCCGACCCAGACCGGCCTGGTCGTCCGCCTCTCCCCCGTGCACGGCCGCGGCCGCTACCAGGGCGTGTACACCCTGTCCTGGTCCGTCGCCGCCCTGGTCGCGCCCCTGATGTCCGGCCTGGTCCTCGACCGGTTCGGGGCGAAGTGGCTGTGGGGTACGTGCGCCGTCCTGGGGATGGCCGCCGGGCTCGGGTACGCCCTGCTGATGCGCGGCCTCGGCGATCGCGGGGGCGAGGAGGAAGGCCGTACGACGGACGGGCCGGTGGTCGTCCCCGCCGCCGATGCCGCTCCGGAGCGCTCGCCGGCCATGTGACAGCACCCACCGGTCGTGTGACGCGGGTCACACGCTGCCATGTCACATTCGCCGGGCCCCCTTCCGTCCATGAGGTGAAGCAGCAGCGAGCCGTACGACCCGACACAGGAGCGCAGCACCATGGACGCCCGTCTGAACCTGATGACCAACCCTGTCACCGGCAAGTTCCTCAAGTACGTCAACTCGGCCGGGAAGGTGCTCTCGGACTCCACCCTGCCGTTCGCGACGCAGGAGCTGGTGAAGCTGCGGGCCAGCCAGATCAACGGCTGCGGGTTCTGCACCGACATGCACAGCAAGGACGCCGCGGCCGCCGGAGAGAGCGCGCAGCGGCTGCACCTGGTCGCCGCCTGGCGGGAGGCCACGGTGTTCACCGAGGCCGAGCGTGCCGCGCTGGAGCTGACCGAGCAGGGCACCCGGATCGCGGACGCGTCCGGCGGGGTCACGGACGAGGCGTGGGCGCGGGCCGCCCGGCACTACGACGAGGAGCAGCTCGCCGCCCTCGTGGGCCTGATCGCCGTCATCAACCTGTACAACCGCGTGAACGTCCTCGTCCGGCAGCCCGCGGGCGACTACCAGCCCGGCATGTTCGACTGACCGCGGGAAGCCGGGGGGCGGCCGGTACGGGGGTCCGGCCGCTCCCCCGTCAGGGGCGCGCGTCAGGGGTGCATGCGCGCCCCCTTCAACGTCTTGTCCACCGCGTTGCGCGGGCCGTACACCGCGAGCCCGACCAGATCCAGATCGGCGGTCGGTACGGCGCGTACGGCCGCGCGGTTGTCGCGGTCGTTGCCGGTGGCGAACAGGTCCGCGGTGAACACCGCGCAGGGCAGGGCACGGCGGAGCGCCCGTCCGTGGGCCGCGCGCAGGGTCTCCTTCCCGCCCTCGAAGACCAGCACCGGCTGGCGGAACATGGGCAGGTACCGGGTTCCGTCCGCGTCCTCGTAGGGCTCGCCGACCACCTCGGGCAGCGTCGCGCCCAGGCCGCTGACCAGGAACGCGGTGACGTTCAACCGCTGCCAGGGGGCCAGGTCCGCGCGCAGCAGCACGGCGATCCTGGTGTCGAAGCGGAGGGGTTCGGCGGCGTCGGAGGGGGTCGGTCCGGGGGCGTCGGCCGGGATCGGCCCAGGGGTCAGGGTGCTCATGGGATGAGACTGCCGACCGTCCCGCCGCACGGTCTTGTACGTTGTTTGCATGGCCGCGAGCAGGGCCGCGCGGGGAGTTCCGGGCGGGGCTCCGGGCGGGGAAGTGAGCGCGTGGCGTCCGCGGGTGCCGGGCGTCACCGAGGTCTTCCACGCCCATTTCACCGAGTACGCCTACCCGATGCACGTCCACGACGCCTGGACGCTGCTCATCGTGGACGACGGCGCGGTCCGCTACGACCTCGACCGGCACGAGCACGGCACCCCCCTCGACACGGTCAGCCTGCTGCCCCCGCACGTGCCGCACAACGGCTCCCCCGCCACCCCCGGCGGCTTCCGCAAACGGGTCGTCTACCTCGACAGCAGCCGGCTCGGCGAGGAGCTGATCGGGGCGGCCGTGGACGGGCCCGATCTGCGCGATCCGGTGCTGCGGCTGCGCGTCGGGCAACTGCACGCGGCCCTCGCCCGGCCCGGCGACGAGCTGGAGGCGGAGAGCAGGCTGACGCTCGTCGGGGAGCGGCTGCGGGGGCATCTGCGGCGGCGCACCGAACCGCCGAGACCCCGACGAGACCCGCGACTCGCGCGGAAACTCAGGGAGTTGCTGGACGCGCGGCTCACCGACGGTCTCTCGCTCGCGGAGGCGTCCGGAGCGCTGCACGCCCATCCCGCTCATCTCGTACGGGCGTTCAGCGGCGCGTACGGCATCGCCCCGCACCAGTACCTGATGTCACGCCGGGTCGGCCGGGCCCGCCGGCTGCTGCTGGACGGGCTGCCGCCCGGCGAGGTGGCGGCCCTGACCGGGTTCTACGACCAGGCCCATCTCACCCGGCACTTCCGGAAGTTGGTCGGGGTGCCGCCGGGCCGCTACCGGAGCGGGGCGCGGCCGGCGTCGTAGGCCCCCAGAGCTCACTCGGCCGGGCGCTCGACGAGGTGTTTGAAGGCGTCCAGGTTGCGGGTGGACTCGCCGCGGGAGACGCGCCAGGCGTACTCCTTGCGGATGGAGGTCGCGAAGCCCAGCTCCAGCAGGGAGTTGAAGGCGCCGTCGGCCGCTTCCAGGACCTGGCCGAGGAGGCGGTCGATCTCGTCGGGGGTGACGGAGGCGAGCGGGAGGCGCGCGGTGACGTAGACGTCGCCGAGGCGGTCGACGGCGTAACTCACGCCGTACAGCTTGAGGTTGCGCTCCAGGAGCCAGCGGTGCACGCCGGCCTCGTTCTCGTCGGGGTGGCGCACGACGAAGGCGTTCAGGGAGAGGGAGTGCCGGCCGACGAGGAAGGAGACGGTGGTGGACAGCTTGTGGGTGCCGGGCAGCTTGACCACGTAGGTGCCGGGTCCGGGGTTCTCCCACTCCAGTTCGGCGTCCTGGAAAGCGGCCTCCAGGACCTGTCCGGCCTTCTCGACATCACCCATGGTGGGAGCGTACGCGACGGCGGTACGACTGGATCGCGGCCGTGTACACGTCGGCGGTCGCCGCGGCCGCCGCGTCCCAGCCGAAGGACCGGGCGTGCCGGGCGGCGGCGTCGCCCATGCGCGCGGTGAGGGCCCGCTCGTCGGCGAACCGGGCGAGGACGCGCGCGTAGTCGGCCGGTTCGTGCCCCTCGACCAGGAAGCCGGTCTCGCCGTCGCGCACCGCGACCGGGAGCCCGCCGACCGAGGCGGCGAGCACCGGGGTGCCGGCCGCCTGCGCCTCGATGGCGACCAGCCCGAAGGACTCGCTGTAGGACGGCATGACCAGCACGGACGCGGCCCGGAACCAGTCCGCGAGCTGCTCCTGGCCGACGGGCGGGCGGAACCGTACGACGTCCGCGATGCCGAGCCGGGCGGCGAGCTTCTGGAGGCCCTCGGGCTTGGCGAGGCCGCTGCCGCTGGGGCCGCCGACGACCGGGACGAGGATCTTGGAGCGCAGTTCTGGGCGTTCGTCGAGGAGGACGGCCACCGCGCGCAGCAGCACGTCCGGGGCCTTCAGGGGCTGTATGCGGCCCGCGAAGAGGGGGATCAGGGCGTCCTTCGGCAGGCCGAGGCGGGCGCGGGCGGCGGCGCGGCCGTCGGCGGGGCGGAAGCGCTCCAGGTTGACGCCGGGGTGGACGACGGCGACCGCGCCGGGGTCGGCGTCGTAGTGGCGGACGAGTTCGCCGGCCTCCTCCTCGGTGTTGGCGATCAGCCGGTCGGCGGCGGCGACGATCTGGGTCTCGCCGATGACCCGCGCGGCGGGCTCGGGGCGGTCGCCGGCGGCCAGGTTGGCGTTCTTGACCTTGGCCATGGTGTGCATGGCGTGCACCAGGGGGACGCCCCAGCGCTGGGCGGCGAGCCAGCCGACGTGGCCGGAGAGCCAGTAGTGGGAGTGGACCAGGTCGTAGTAGCCGGGGCGGTGGCCGGCCCAGGCCTGCATCACGCCGTGCGTGAAGGCGCACAGCTGGGCGGGCAGCTCCTCCTTGGCGAGGCCCTCGTACGGGCCCGCGTCCACGTGCCGGACCAGGACGCCGGGGGCGAGCTGGACGGTGGGCGGCAGATCGCCCGCGGTGGCGCGGGTGAAGACCTCCACCTCGATGCCGAGGGCGGCGAGCCGCTGGGCCAGCTCCACGATGTAGACGTTCATGCCGCCCGCGTCGCCGGTGCCGGGCTGGTGCAGGGGCGAGGTGTGCACGGAGAGCATCGCGACCCGGCGGGGCCGGCGGAGCAGCCGTAGCCGGGGCGCGGCGGACGGGGAGCGGCGCCCGAGCCTGCTGGCGTACTGGCTCACCTGGCGTTCCTCCTTGCTGCGGGCATGCCGGACGGAGGACTCGCCTGCGCCCTCCACGCAGGTGCAACAGCGGGCGGGTGGTCGGCCATTTCCCATACAAGCCGCTTTGCCGAATCATTACCCTTCTTGGCTCGGTCCTATCCCCCTTTACCCTCGTACTCATGTCGACCCGCGCAGCTGCCCGCCGCCCCGTCGGGACCGTGACGCGCGGTACCACCAATCCCAACCGGCTGCGCCGCATGGACCGCTGGATCGCGGCCGTCCACGGCGCCGAGCTGCGCCGCGCCGCCGAGCCGGTCGCCGTCGACCTCGGGTACGGCGCCGCCCCCTGGACCGCCGTGGAACTGCTCGGCAGGCTGCGCACCGCCGCCCCGGCCACCCGTGTCGTCGGCATCGAGATCGAGCCGGAGCGGGTGGCGGCGGCGCGGCCGTACGAGCGCGTGGGGCTGGTCTTCCGGCACGGCGGCTTCGAGGTCCCGGTGGCCGGGCGCCCGCTGCTGATCCGCGCGGCGAACGTGCTGCGCCAGTACGACGAGGACCAGGTCGCCGCCGTCTGGGAGCGGCTGTGCGCGCGGCTGGCCCCGGCGGGCGGCGCCTCGCGCGGGGGGCTGCTGGTCGAGGGGACGTGCGACGAGATCGGGCGGCGGCACGTCTGGGTGGCGCTCGGGCCCGAGGGGCCGCGGACCGTCACCTTCGCCGCCCGGCTCGGCTCCCTGGAACGCCCCTCCGACCTCGCCGAACGACTGCCGAAGGCGCTGATCCACCGCAATGTGCCCGGCGAGCCGGTGCACGCCTTCCTGCGCGACTTCGACCGCGCCTGGGCGGCCGCCGCGCCGTACGCCGCGTACGGCGCCCGGCAGCGCTGGCTGCGCGCGGTGCGCGACCTGACCGCGGACTGGCCGGTGACGGACGCGCCGGTCCGCTGGCGGCAGGGTGAAGTGACCGTGGCGTGGGGGGCTTTGGCGCCGCGGGGCTGAGGCGGGGGCGGAGCGGGGGGCAGAGCGGGGGGCGGAGCGGGGCCAGCGGGGCTGGAGCCGTCGAAACCACCCCTTCGGGTGGGCGGGCGGCGGAACGAACCCGGCGCGTCGTTCGTCAGACGGGCGAGGTGATCGTCGTCAGGGCCGGGCGTGGGGGGAAATCCGACTTTCCTCACGGCCTCTGTCGCTTTGCGCGCGGCCGTGGCACGATCCCTCAGGCATCCGTAAGTTACTGACGGTAAATCAGCTGGGGGGTAGGTATGGGTACGGGCAAGCGCGGTCTGCTCGCGGCCGCCCTGACCGTGGTCTGCGCGGTGGCCGTCCTCGCGGCACCGGGTACGGCGCTCGCCGCGCCGGCACCCCCGCGGGACGCCGGTGCGACGGCGGGTCCAAGCCCGAGCCCAAGCCCGAGACCCGTCCCGGACAAGGATCTGGAGCAGGTCCGCGAGAAGCTGGACAAGCTCTACCACGACGCGGCCGTGGCCACCGACGCGTACAACGCGGCGGAGGAGAAGGCCAAGAAGCAGTCCGCCGAGATCGCCGCGCTGGCCAGGAAGATCGCGGCCGGGCAGCGCAGGCTCGCGCAGCTCAAGGACCAGGCGGGCGCGGCGGCGCGGGAGCAGTACCGCACCGGAGGGGTGCCGCCCACCGCGCAGTTCCTGCTCAGCGACGACCCGGATCAGTTCCTGGGCGGCGCGGGGCTCGTCCTGCAGAGCCAGCAGGCGGCCAACCACCTGATCGGCGAACGGACCGACGCCCAGAAGCAGTTGCGGGACTACGCCGCCGACGCGGCCGCCCAGGGCAAGAAGCTGGACGCCGACCGCAAGGCCAAGGCGAGCGCCAAGAAGAAGATCCAGCAGCAGATCGACGCCGCGAAGAAGCTGGAGTCCTCGCTGGAGGAGAAGCAGCGGGAGCGGCTCGCGCAGCTGGAGCAGCAGGCCGCCGTGAAGGCGCAGACCGCGTGGCTGGACACCGGCATCCTCGACCGGATCCACGGCAAGGCGTCCGCGGCGGGCGAGAAGGCCGTGGCGTTCGCCACCGCCCAGCTCGGCAAGCCGTATGTGTGGGGCGCCGCGGGCCCGGACTCCTTCGACTGCTCGGGGCTGACCTCCCAGGCGTGGGCCGCGGCCGGCCATCCCATACCGCGCACCTCCCAGGAGCAGTGGAAGCAGCTCAAGCACATCGACGTCAAGGACATGCGGCCCGGCGACCTCGTCATCTACTTCGACGACGCCAGCCATGTCGCCCTGTACATAGGGGACGGCACGATCATCCAGGCCCCGCGTCCGGGGCGCTCGGTGACGGTCGCGGGGGCGGGTTCGATGCCGATTCTGGGGGTGGTACGGCCGGACGCGTGATGGCGGGGGCGGGAGACGGGAACGCCGGAGGGCGGGGGTGGGGACACCGGGGGTCCGGGGGCGGGGACGCCGGGGGCCGGAGGTGGGGACGCTGGGGGTCCGGGCGGGGGGGGGACGCCGGGGGCCGGGGGCCGGGGGCCGGGGGTGGGGACGCCGGGGGTCTGGGCGGGGTGCGCTGACGGTCCGGCCGGGGGGCGCCGCCGGTCCGGCCGGGGGGCGCCGCCGGTGCCTGGGCTGGAGGCTCCGAGGTTCCGTGGCCGGGGCGGGCCACGCGTGCTGCCGGGGCGGGCCGAGGTTCCGCCGACGCGTGCCGCCAACGCATGCCGCCGGGGCGGGCTGACGCGTGCCGCCCTCGGTCCGACCGGGGGTGCACCGACGCGGGCTTCCGTCGCTCCGGCCGGGATTCCGCCGACGCGGGCCGCCGGGGCGGGCTGACGCGTGCCGCCGTCGGTCCGACCGGGGTCGCGCCGACGCGTGCCGCCGTCGGTCCCGCCGGGATTGCGCCGACGCGGGCCGCCGGGGCGAGCCGACGCCCGCTGCCGTCGGTCCGGGTGGGGCGCGGGTGTGAGCGGGTCGCATGAGCCGGGTTATACGGCTTTCGTCCCGGTGACGCGGGTCATGTGACCCACTCCACCGCCAACCCCCGTGCAAACCGGGGCAGGACGTGAGCTTCGTCATTCCTCGGGGCCCGGTTCCCTGTCCAACTGCGGTACGGAAAGCGGCATATGACAGCGGCCCGAGCCGGAGCGACGCGGCTCACACCATTCCATCGGGGTGGCCGCACCCGCTATGGTCACCCGACGGTGGGTCGAGACCCCTCGACACCGCCGCGCCCTCGGGGGGAGGGAAGGAACCCAGGACGATGCCCGTACCCGTACCGCGGCAGAGAGCGATCCCGGCCGTGGAGAGTGGTCAGGCGCAGGCCGCCGGCGCCGTCGGCGGCCCCCTCAAGGAAGAGGCCCACCGCGACGCCGCGACCGTGAGCGGCGCCACTCTCACCCTGCTGCTGATCGAGGACGACCCGGTCGGCTCGCCGATCGTGCCCGAACTGCTGGACTCGGCCGGCAAGCCGATCCGCGTGCGCACCGCCCGCAACCTCACCGAGGCCGAGCGGCTGCTCACCGACGACGTCCACTGCATCCTGCTGGACCTGGCGCTGCCCGCGCCGGGCGGCAGCGACACCGACGACGAGCTGGCCGTACTGCACCACGTCCTCCAGCTCGCGCCCCGGCACGCCGTGCTCGCGCTGACCGCCTCCGGCGACGCCGAGCGCGGCGCCGAGGCCGTGCGCGTCGGCGCGCAGGACTACCTCTTCCGGGACGAGCTGGACGGCCGTCTGCTCAGCCGCGCCATCCGGTACGCGGTGGAGCGGAAACGGTCCGACACCGCCGAGCGCCGGCTCACCGAGAGCCGGCTGCGGGCGCAGGAGAACCGGCGCCTGGAGCGGGGGCTGCTGCCCACGCCGCTGCTCGACGGCTCCTCGCTGCGGTTCGCGGCCCGGTACCGTCCGGGCCGCTCGCGCGCGCTGCTCGGCGGCGACTTCTACGACGCCGTGCGCACCCCCGACGGCACGGTGCACGCCATGATCGGCGACGTCTGCGGGCACGGCCCGGACGAGGCCGCGCTCGGCGTGGAGCTGCGGATCGCCTGGCGGGCGCTGACCCTCGCGGGGCTGTGCGGGGACCAGCTGCTGGGCACGCTCCAGGAGGTGCTGGAGCACGAGCGCGCGGACGAGGAGATCTTCGCGACGCTGTGCACGGTGGACATCGCGCCGGACGGCCGCCACGCGGGCCTGTGCCTGGCCGGCCATCCGGCCCCGCTGCTGGTGCGCCCCGGCATGCCCGCGCGGCTGCTGCCGTACGACAACAACGGTCCCGCGCTCGGGCTGCTGCCCGGCGCCCGCTGGTCGCGGATGCAGGTGGAGCTGGGCGCCGAGTGGAGCCTGATGCTCTACACCGACGGGCTGATCGAGGGCCGCGTCGGGGTCGGCGGGGAGCGGCTCGGCCAGGACGGCATGGTGGAGATGATCCGCCGCCAGCTCGCCGGGGGGCTGCGCGGCGAGGAGCTGCTGCGGGCCGCGGTGCAGGAGGTGCGCCGGCTCAACGGGGGCGAGCTGACGGACGACGTGGCGGTGGTGTTGCTGGACCGGCTGGCGTGACGGCGCAGGGGCCGCCCCCGCCGTTGTTCCCCGCGCCCCTGCCGGGGCGGCCGGTGTTGCCGGGGCTGCCGGAGTTGCCGGGGCGGCGGGCGGCTTTCAGCGTCCGCCGTTCCAGGGGCCGTACGGGCCGTCGCTGCTGCTGCCGCCGCGGCGGCCGAAGCCCTTGCCGCCGCCCGTGACCTGCCTGACGGCGGGGCGGACGTCCACGAGGTAGACGATGCTGGCCACCGCGCCGGCGATCGGCAGGATGGACAGGATCGAGAACAGGATGCTGACGACCAGGGCGATGGCCAGGATGATCAGCCAGAAGACCTTGTTGTTCTTGTCGGCCGCGCGGAAGGCGTCCTCGCGGCGCACGGCGGCGTCGACGAGCGCGAACGCGGCCAGGGCCATGAGGACGATCTTCAGGATCCCCATGAAACCCGCGAAGCCCAACATCAGCATGTTCGCCACCGCCCCTGTCCGCTGCTCGGTCCCTTTGCCGCAACCGTACCCATAGAACGGGCGGAACGGGCCGGACACCCCAAAGATGCCCGGCCCGTCGCGGCCCGCGCGGTCACTTGGCCGGCGGAGTGGGCTTCTTGGCCGGGGGCGTCTTGCGGGCGGCCGGGGCCTTCCTGGCGGCGGCGGCCTTCTTCTCCGCGGCGGCCTCGGGCGTGGCGACCTTGGGGCGGCCGGCCTCGTCCTTGACCTCGACGGGCTCGGGCTTGCCCTCGACGGCGATGGCCAGGTCCTCGATGTCCTCGGCGGCCTCGCCGCGCCAGGTCTTCACGGCCTGCTCGCCGTGCTCGGCGACCTTCTCGTAGGTCTCACGGGCCTTGACGGCGTACTCGGCGGCGACGCCCACGCCGCGCAGAGCGAGGTCCTGGGCCTGCTCGCCGAGCTTCTTCAGGTCCACGTCGAAGCCGCCGATCAGCTCGGTGACCTTGGCCTGGAGGGTCTCCTGGGCCTCCTTGGCACGGGCGGTGGCCTTCTCCTGCACGACCTTCGGGTCGGTGCCGCGCACCTTCTCGATCCGGGCCGGGGCCTCGGTGCGCAGCTGCTCGACCAGCGCGGGCACCTTCTTGGCCTGCTGGAGGGCGAGGTCGGCGGTGCCGGCGGCGAAGTAGAGCGGGGTCGGGTCGCTGAGGGTCTTGCGCAGGTCGTCGGTGATGGCCATGGTGATCAGGTCCTCCCGGATCTCGCGTTCGGCTGAGATGGTGTGGGTTCGCGGTGGGCGCCCGGTGCCCTGGTCCGGCGTCAGCCGGCCGTCCGCCGCGAACCGGCATCGTCGGTGTCCGTTCCCTGCTCCGCGCCGTCCTCACCCGCGGGTTCGCCGGCCCCGAATCCGTTCTCCTTGCGGAAGGACTCGTAGATCTGGAGCAGCACCTGCTTCTGCCGCTCGTTGAGCGAGGGATCGGCGAGGATGACGGCGCGCGTCTCCACCTCGTCCCGGTCCCGCTCGGCGTCGAGGATGCCGGCGCGGACGTACAGCGTCTCGGCGGAGATGCGCAGGGCCTTGGCGACCTGCTGCAACACCTCCGCGCTCGGCTTGCGCAGCCCGCGCTCGATCTGGCTCAGATACGGATTGGACACCCCGGCCGCCTCGGCGAGCTGCCGCAGCGACAGCTGGGCGTTCCGCCGCTGCTCGCGCAGGTACTCACCGAGATTGCCGACGTTCAGCGATGCCATGCCTCCACCATGCCCCTCCCCGCTAACAATTGCAAGCACCTGCTTGCAGGAGTGTGCCGACGCGGAGGGGACGCCACTTGAGCCTGAGCACGATAGGTGTCGTTGTCGGTGGGCTCTGCCAGGGTGTGCGTCGTGGATGAACTGGTGGAGCGTGTCGACGGTCAAGATCGCGTGCTGGGGGTGGTCAGCCGTCGGGGGGCCATCCGGGAGGGTTGGCTGCACCGGGTCGCCGTGACGGTGTGTCGTGATGAGCGTGGACGGATCCTCGTCCACCGGCGGTCGAAGCAGGTATCGCGCTTCCCCGGGCTCCATGAGGTCCAGGTCGGTGGCGCCGCAAATGTCGGCGAGTCCTATGAACAGGCCGCCGCGCGGGAGCTGGCCGAAGAGCTGGGCATTCGTGCGCTGCCGCGCCTGCTGTTCACGTTCATCAACCGCAGCGGCTTGAGCCCTCACTGGCTCGGCGTGCACGAAGCCGTGGTGCCGGACGCCGTGGTCCCCGATCCCGATGAGGTCGCCTGGCATGGCTGGCTGACCTGGCCTGAGCTGCGGTCGGCCCTGCTGGAGTGGCGTTTTACTCCCGACAGCCACGAGGCCTTCAGCCGGTATCTCGCGTTCCGGACCGCGCAGTCCTGACCTTGCCCGCCTCGCGGGCTGGGACGCCTGCTTGCGGCCCACCGAAAGTTGAACCGGACAGGACGGCCCCCCGGCGGATCACAGCTGGATACCCCGAAGTCGTCACACTGGTCGGCCTGTTCGTATCAGCCCATTGGAGACGGACGGTCCTCAATGGCAGCTTCACGTCGTCACACAAGCCATCGTCGAATGCCATCGCCCCTTCCCGATGCAGGCAGCCCTTCGGGGCACGGTCGAAGCCCTCGTGAACCCGGCAATCAGCGTGCGACGATGCAGAAGGGATGTCCAGCAGGGTCGGTGAGGACCCGCGCCTTGTCCCCATGCGGCTGATGATCCGGCTTGCCCGCGCCCAGCTCCAGCAGCCGGGCTTCGGCCTCGTCCAGGCTCTCCGCCACCTTGAAGCAGATGTGAACCTGCTGAGGAACGATCTGGTCGGGCCAACTCGCAGCCCGGTAGTCCTCGACCCGCTGGAAGCCGATGAAGAGTCCGTCCTCACGGTGGAGACCGGCGAACTCGGCGTCCGACTTCGGGTGTGGTTCAAAACCGGTGGCCTGCTGATAGAACGCCGCCAGAGCCAGCGGATCAGGGCAATCGAGGGTTATCGCGACCAATTCCATCTGGAGGGGCATGAGACCTCCGAGCCGCCCAGTGGACTTCCGTGCACGCCGTAGAGGCGGCTGCCTGCCTACGGCCGAGCGGGACGGGGAGGGCGCGTTCGTTCCGCTCAACCGTAAGCACAGCAGGTCAGGGCCACACCATGCCAACAGTTATCTGAGACAGGACAGCCGGGACCGGCGATCTTGGCACTCCGGGCGGCGCTCGGCGGGGGCGAAATCACGGGCGCGGGGTCGTAAGCACGGGCGCGGAGGCCGGATTCCCGGTGACCGGTGCCCGCGGTTTCGCTGCCGGCGGATCGGCTGGATGTCGTACGGCGGCCTGTCAGGATGGCGGCATGGGGAGGGATACGGCGGTACGCCGGCTCGATCTGGGGTATTTCGTCCGGCCCGCGTCGGAGACAGGCGGGGCGCGGCCGCGGGTCGAGCCGGTCCTCGCCTATCTGGTGCGGCACGACAAGGGGCTGATCCTCTTCGATACCGGCATCGGCGCCGCGGACCCCGAGACGGAGGCGCACTACCGGCCCCGGCGGCGGGCGTTGCGGGACGCGCTGTCGGCGTCCGGGGTCGCCCTCGACGACATCTCGCTGGTCGTGAACTGCCATCTGCACTTCGACCACTGCGGCGGGAACCCTCTTCTGGGCGGCAGGCCCATCCTGGTCCAGGACGTCGAACTGGCCACCGCCCGCCGGGGCGACTACACCTTCGCCGAGCTGATCGACTTCCCCGGCGCCACCTACGAGGAGATCTCCGGCGAGGCCGAGGTCTGGCCGGGCGTCCGGATCATCCCGACGCCGGGGCACACCGATGGGCACCAGTCGCTCGTCGTCCGGCGGGACGACGGCACAGTGGTCCTCGCCGGCCAGGCCTGCGACTTCGCCTCCCACTTCGCCTCCGCCCAACTGGCCCGCCACGCGGCACTCGACGGCGCGGAGCAGCCGCTCCCTCCCTACCAGCCCTGGCTGGACCGCCTCGCCGACTTCGACCCCCGACGCGTCCTCTTCGCCCACGACAGCTCGACATGGGAACCACCACGAACCGAGGGCCGCTGACCGGAAGGCTCCGCGTGCTGCCGCGGAGTGGGCGAGGAAGGTGGAGAGAGGAAGATGGAGATCAGAGTTCGGCGGCGGAGAGGTTGCGCAAGGCAGGCGCGGGCGCCGGGGGTGAGGCCGGTGAAGGCGCGGGCCGCGTACGACAGCCCCTCCTCGTACACGTTGCCGTTCTGCACGATGGACAGCCGGTACCGGACGACCTGGTTCCGGTGCACGTCGTACGAGAGCACACCGAGGCCGTCGTCCGGGCGCTGCTGGACGGGGCCGAGCCCCCCGCGGCCGCCCTGCGGGGGCTCACCGAGGCACAGCGGGTCGCGCCGGCGGTGTGGGAGTTCGGCGGGGACGGTACGAGCGTCACGGCTGTCCCCCGTCGCACCGGCCCGCTCGGTGTCCGCGTGGCCGCCGCGCCGGCCGGGGCCGCGGCCGGGCTGCTCACGTCGGGGCCGCGGCCGGGCTGCTCACCGAGCCGGCGATCGGCAGGCTCAAGGAGTGCGAGGCGGACGGCTGCGTGCTGGTCTTCCTGCCCGAGCACCCCCGCCGCCGCTGGTGCTCCCCCGCCCGCTGCGGCAACCGCGCCCGCGTCGCCCGCTGCTACCAGCGGCACAGCGCGGCCCAGCCGCCCCGGACGTGAGCGCGGGAGGGCGGGCGCCGGAGCCGGTCAGGATCTAAGAAGCGGTGGGCCGGTGGGCCCGGCTACCGTGGCCCGCATGGACGCCGCCAACGCCGCCCCCGCCGACAGCCACGACCTGATCCGGGTGCACGGAGCCCGCGAGAACAACCTCAAGGACGTCAGCGTCGAGATCCCCAAGCGCCGCCTGACCGTGTTCACCGGAGTGTCCGGCTCCGGCAAGAGTTCGCTGGTGTTCGACACCATCGCCGCGGAGTCGCAGCGGCTGATCAACGAGACGTACAGCGCGTTCGTGCAGGGCTTCATGCCCACCCTCGCGCGGCCCGAGGTGGACGTCCTGGACGGGCTGACCACCGCGATCATCGTGGACCAGCAGCGGATGGGCGCCGACCCGCGCTCCACCGTCGGCACCGCCACCGACGCGGGCGCCATGCTGCGCATCCTCTTCAGCCGGCTCGGCACCCCGCACATCGGCTCGCCCAAGGCGTTCTCCTTCAACGTGGCCTCGATCAGCGGGGCGGGCGCGGTCACCGTGGAGCGCGGCGGCCGGCAGGTCAAGGAGCGGCGCAGCTTCAGCATCACGGGCGGCATGTGCCCGCGCTGCGAGGGCCGGGGCACCGTCACCGACCTCGACCTCACCCAGCTCTACGACGCCGGCAAGTCGCTGAACGAGGGCGCGCTGACCGTGCCCGGCTACAAGGCCGGCGGCTGGAACTTCCGGCTGTACGCCGAGTCCGGCTTCGTGGACCCGGACAAGCCGATCCGCTCGTACACCAAGCGGGAACTGGCCGACTTCCTGCACCGCGAGCCGACCCGGATGAAGATCGCGGGAATCAACATGACCTACGAGGGTCTGATCCCGCGCATCCAGCGGTCGATGCTGGCCAAGGACCGGGAGGGGATGCAGCCGCACATCCGGGAGTTCGTGGACCGTGCGGTCACCTTCACCGTGTGCCCGGACTGCGACGGCACCCGGCTGACCGAGGCGGCCCGCTCCTCGAAGATCGCGGGGATCGGCATCGCGGACGCGTGCGCCATGCAGATCAGCGATCTGGCCGATTGGGTACGGGAGTTGGCGGAGCCGTCGGTCGCGCCGCTGCTGGAGTCGCTGCGCGGCACCCTCGACTCGTTCGTGGAGATCGGCCTCGGCTACCTCTCGCTGGACCGGCCTTCGGGCACGCTGTCGGGCGGCGAGGCGCAGCGCGTGAAGATGGTCCGGCACCTCGGCTCCTCGCTCACCGATGTGACGTACGTCTTCGACGAGCCCTCCATCGGCCTGCACCCGCACGACGTGCGGCGGATGAACGCGCTGCTGCGGCGGCTGCGCGACAAGGGCAACACGGTGCTCGTCGTGGAGCACAAGCCCGAGGTGATCGCGATCGCCGACCATGTCGTGGACCTCGGCCCCGGCGCGGGCACGGCGGGCGGCACGGTCTGCTACGAGGGCGACCTCGCGGGGCTGCGGGCCGCGGGCACGCTCACCGGGCGCCATCTGGACGACCGGGCGACGCTGAAGGAGACGGTGCGCAAGCCCACCGGCGCGCTGGAGATCCGCGGCGCGACGACGCACAACCTGCGCGGGGTGGACGTGGACATCCCGCTCGGGGTGCTGACCGTGGTCACCGGGGTGGCCGGGTCCGGCAAGAGTTCGCTGGTGCACGGGTCGATCCCGGCCGGCGAGGGCGTCGTATCGGTGGACCAGGCGCCGATCCGCGGCTCGCGGCGCAGCAACCCGGCGACGTACACCGGGCTGCTGGACCCGGTCCGCAAGGCATTCGCCAAGGCCAACGGGGTCAAGCCCGCCCTGTTCAGCGCCAATTCGGAGGGCGCCTGCCCGAACTGCAACGGCGCGGGCGTCGTCTATACCGACCTCGCGATGATGGCCGGGGTGGCGACGACGTGCGAGGAGTGCGAGGGCAGGCGGTTCGAGGCGTCGGTGCTGCGGTACCGGCTCGGCGGGCGGGACATCAGCGAGGTGCTGGCGATGCCGGTGGCCGAGGCGGCGGGGTTCTTCGGCGCGGGCGAGGCGCACGTCCCGGCGGCCCACAGGATCCTGGGCCGGCTCGCCGACGTGGGCCTCGGCTACCTCACCCTCGGGCAGCCGCTCACCACCCTGTCCGGCGGCGAGCGGCAGCGCCTGAAGCTCGCCACGCACATGGCCGACAAGGGCGGCGTCTACGTCCTGGACGAGCCGACCACCGGCCTCCACCTGGCCGACGTCGGCCAACTCCTGGCCCTGCTCGACCGGTTGGTGGACTCCGGCAAGTCGGTCATCGTGGTGGAGCACCACCAGGCGGTCATGGCCCACGCCGACTGGATCATCGACCTCGGCCCCGGCGCCGGGCACGACGGCGGCCGGATCGTCTTCGAGGGCACCCCGGCCGACCTGGTCGCGGCCCGCTCGACGCTCACCGGGGAGCACCTGGCGGAGTACGTGGGGGCGTGAGGGGCGGGGCTTAACCGGGTGGGGCTTAGCCGGGCGGATCACCGGGACCCGCTGCCGGGGGGCGAACGGCGCTGACGCGGGCGTGGCCTCGGACGGCACAGCCCCGCCCCCTCCGTCCCGCCCCTCACCTCACCCCTCGAACCCCTGCTCCTTCAGGATCTCCTCGATCCGTGCCCGGTGTGCCCGCTCCCAGTCGTCCAGGGTCTGCGTCGCCTCCTTGGCGAGCTTGGCGCGGGCGGCGGTGAGGATGCCGGGGGCGCGGGCGGCCGGGACGGCGACCACGCCCTCCTCGTCGGCCACCACCACGTCCCCGGCCTCGATCCGCACGCCCCCGCAGCGCACGGGACGGCCGAAGGGGGTCGTGACCTTCTTGGCGCCCGGAATGGGCACGATCCCCCGCGCGAAGACGGGGAAACCCAGGTCGCGCACCTCGCCGAGATCGCGGATCAGTCCGTCGGCGACGAAGGCGGCGACGCCGTTGCGCTGGGCGACGGCGCACACGTTGCCGCCGGCCAGGGCGTACCGCAGATCGCCGGACTCGACCACGATCACCGAGCCGGGGGCGGCGCGGTGGATGGCCGCGTGCAGCATGAGGTTGTCGCCGGGCGGGCAGCTCACGGTGAACGCCGGTCCGGCCACACGGGGCACCGGCCCCCACAGCGGCCGTATCCCGATGTCCATGACCTGCTCCACGCCGAGCAGATCGGCGAGGGTGGTGGTGGGGATGTCCTGGAAGGCGGCGAAGTCCGGTGCTCCGGCGGTGAGTTCGGTCATGCCCGGCACGCTACCCGGCGCGCCCGCTCAGAACGGCAGCGGTCGGCCGTGCACGACGTCCAGACGGGACACCGCCCGTGTCAGCACCACGTACAGCCGGTGCGCGCCCCGTTCCTCCGCCTCGGTCACGGCGGCCGGTTCCACCGCGATGACGTGGTCGTATTCCAGGCCCTTGGCCACGCTCGCCGGGACGAGGGTCAGCCGGGCGCCGAGCGCGTCCGGGGCGGCGGGTTCGAGGCCCGCTGCGGTGAGGGCCCCGGCCACGGCCGGCACGTCCGCGTCGGCCGCGATCACGCCGACCGAGCCCTCCCGCGCGAGGGCGCGGCGGGCGGCGGTCACCGTGGTGGCGAGGACGTCACCGGTAGGGTGCAGGGTCAACTCGCCGTCCGCGCGCAGGGACCGGGCGGGCGGCACCGCCACCTCCAGGCGGGCCAGCAGCCGGTTGGCCAGGGCGACGACCGCCGCCGGCACCCGGAACCCGGTGGTCAGCGACACCACCGCCGCGTCCGGCCGGCCGAGATGGCGCAGCTGCGCGGACCAGTCGCGGGCGGCCCACGGCGCGGTGCCCTGGGCGAGGTCGCCGAGGACGGTCAGCGAGCCGAAGACGGCCCGGCGGGCGACGGCCCGGCACTCCATCGGCGAGAGGTCCTGCGCCTCGTCCACCACGATGTGCCCGTAGCTCTCGGGGTGTTCGATCAGCCCGGACAGCTCGTCCAGGAGGACCAGGTCGGCGGCCGACCAGCGGGCGGACTTGAACGAGCGCGGCGGGCGCGCCCACGGCAGTGCCGCCTGCTCGCCGGGGGACAGGAGCCCGTCCGCCGAGCGGGCCAACTCCTCCTTGTCGGTGAGGAGTCGGGCCAGCACCTCCTCCGGGCGGACCTTCGGCCACACCAGGTCGAGCTGGGCGGTGAGCGGCCGGGCGTGCTCCATGCGCCGCACCCAGGCGGCCGGCAGCACCCCGGAGCGCCGTTCGGCCAGCTCGCGCAGCCGTCGTACCACCCGTGTGCGCACCCGCTCGCGGCCGACGGAGTACGGCGGCTCCTCCGCGCGCACCTCCCGTACGATCGCGGCGAGTTCACCGGCGGGCACCCGCCAGCGGTAGGAGCCGTCCGGCACGGCGAGGTCGCTCACCCCGTCCGTGCTCACCCGCGCGTACAGCGCCCGGCGCAGCACCTCGGCCATCCGCGGGTCGTGCTTGAGGGCGGCCGTGGGCGCCGGGTCGGTGCCGGTGACCGGGTGGCGGGCGATCTCGTCCAGCAGGGTGGACTGGCGCACCCCGCTCTCGCCGAGCGCGGGCAGCACCTCGGAGATGTAGGCGAGGAAGGTCCGGTTGGGGCCGAGGATCAGCAGGCCGGAGCGCCTGAGCCGCTTGGGGTGGGTGTAGAGCAGATAGGCGGCGCGGTGCAGTCCGACGGCGGTCTTGCCGGTGCCGGGGGCGCCCTGCACACACACCGAGTCGGCGAGGGCGGCGCGCACCAGGTCGTCCTGCTCGGGCTGGATGGTGGCGGCGATGTCCCGCATGGGCCCGACACGGGGACGCTCCAGCTCACGGGCGACGATGCCGCCCGGCCGCGGCGCCCCGCCCCCGGAAGCCCCGGCCGCCCCGCCCCCGGAAGGGTCCTCCCCCAGGTGCTCGTCCTCGAAGCCTGTGAGGTCCACCGTCTCCCCGGTGCTGCCGGGCGCCCAGCCGAACCGCCGCCGTACCGCCACGCCCTGGGGGTCGCGGGCGCTCGCCTGGTAGAAGGCGCGGGAGACGGGGGCCCGCCAGTCGACCACGAGGGGCGGGGCGGCGGGGCTCTCGGTGATCCGCAGCCGCCCGAGGTGGAAGCGGAGCCCGCCGTGCTCGGGGTGGTCGGGGGCGAAGTCCAGACGGCCGAAGAACAGGGGGCCCGGCGGGAGTTCGCGCAGCGCCTTGGCCTGGCTGCGCAGCCGGTGGCCGAGCACCTCGGCGTCCGCGCCGGAGGCGGAGACGTCCTCCCCGATGACGACCTGCTCCGCGGCGCCCTCGACCATCGCGGCGAGGGCGGCCCGGCAGGCGTCGTGGTGGGCGCGCTCGGCGCGCAGGGCGTCGGTGAGGGCGGGGCGTGGCGTCATGCCGCCCAGCCTACGACAAGTCGTTACCGAGTTAAATTTTTAACCCACTCTCACTGCGCCGTGGGCGCGGCCGGCACCCCCGCCAGCCGCCCGAACGCCCGCTCCGCCGCCCGCACCGCGTCCGGCGCGATGTCCTCGACCTTCTCCCCCGCCGCGATCCGCCGCCAGTTGTCCAGGGCGAGGATCCGCTGGACGGCGATGATCTGCCCGGCCGCGAGCCGTGCGTCCAGGTCCCCGCCGAGCGCCTCGGCGAGCCGGGCCTCCGAGCGCTCCTGGTGCCGGTAGGCGCGCGCGACCAGGGCCGGGGTGCCGTAGAGCAGGGTGTGGAAGGCGAGCACCTGGGGGTGGTCGTTGAGCCCGGTGACCGGGTCGCGCCGCTCCAGGCCCGCGAGGAAGTGCCGGCGCAGCGCGGCCACCGGGTCCGGCTCGCCGGCGACCACCCGCGCGGCCTCGTCCTCGTGGTCCGCGATCCGGTACAGGACCAGGTCCTCCTTGGCCGGGAAGTACCGGAAGAGGGTCGGCTTGGAGATCCCGGCGGCGGCGGCCACCTCCGCCACCGACACCGCGTCGAAGCCCCGCTCCAGGAACAGCCGTACGGCGGTGTCGGACACCTCCTGGTACATCCGCTGCCGCTTGCGCTCCCGCAGACCCGGCTCGCGCGGTTCCGTCTCACCCATGGGGCGAGCCTACGCAAGGCTCAGCCGGGACCCGGTCGGGGCAGTCCCCGGCCGCGCCGGGACAGCCCGAGCGAGGCCGTCGCCGCGGCGAGCGTCATGCCGTACGACGCCACCGCCCGCCGCACGTTGGGCGCGTCCAGGCTCGATCCGGTGACCAGGCGGTCGAGGTCGACGTAGGCCGAGCGGACCAGCTCGATCCAGCGGTAGACCCGCCAGTCCTCCTGCCAGTTCCGGGTGTACCGGGCGTCCAGCCGGGCCGCCCAGCGGCGGAACATGCGGTCGCGGATCTCCGGCCGGGTCGGGGTGAGGTGCATGTGCCGGACCAGTTCGTACAGCGGGTCGCCGACCAGGGCCATCTCCCAGTCGATGAGGGTGAGGGCGGGGCCGTCGTCGCGGCGCACCAGGTTCCAGGGGTTGAGGTCGCCGTGCAGCAGGGCGGGCGCGCGGTCGGCGACGTGGTGGCGGGCGAGGATCTCGCGCAGCCGGGGCGCGTCCGGCAGGCCGAGGAGGCGGGCCGTCTGCCGGGACCCTTCCGGCAGCGCCTCGACCAGCGCGACGAGCTGTTCGCTGAGCCAGCCGTAGAAGCCGGGACGGCCGCCGAGCGGGTCGATGCCGGCCGGATCGACGCCGGTCAGCGCGGCCAGCTGGTCGACCAGGTGGTCCGCCTCGTGCGGGCGCAGCCCGTCGACCGGGTGGTCGGGGCGGCGGCCGAGGTCGCGGGCGCCCTCGTAGGTGTGCACGGCGAACCGGTCGCCCCGGTAGCGGTGGGCGGGGTCGGTGGCGTGGCTGGTGCCCAGGGCGAGCACGCGGGGGGCGGCGACCGGCACCCCGGACCGTTCGATGGCGGCGAGGACGGCGTGTTCGCTCAGGAAGCTGCGCTCGCGGCGCAGGACGACGGTCGCCTCGCGCCGTACGACGACGGGGAAGCCGGTGCCGGGCACCCGGAGCACGGTGGTGAGGTGGGCGGCGCCCTTGAACACCCGCTCGGCCGGGGCGGCGCCCTCCAGGAACAGGGCGTCGGCGACCGCGCGGTGCGGGAAGTCGGGGTGTTCGGGGACCCGCCGGTCCGGTGTCCAGGCGATGGCACGGGGGCGTGCGGCGGGCCGGGCGGCGCCGCGCCGGAAGAGGATCCGCTCGATCTCCTCGTCGCCGGGCACCCGGCCGAGCCGCAGCGGTTCGGCGGCCGCGCGCAGGGCGTCGCCCACGGTGGCGGTGGCCCGCTCCAGGGGCTTGGGGCCGAAGTTGCGGACCAGGGCGCGGACGGCGCCGATGACGTCGGCGTAGAGGGACTGGGCGTGTTCGAGGGCGAGGTAGTGGGGCAGGTCCCTGGCGAGCCCGGCGACGGCGGCGGGCCGGGCGCGGGCCACCGCCTCGGCCCAGGCGCGCACGACGGCCGCCCGCTCGCGCTCCGGGTACCGGGACCGTACGAGGTGGACGGCGAGGTCGTACAACGGGTCGCCGAAGCTCGCCAGTTCCCAGCCCGTGCAGCACAACCCGCTTTCGGTGAGTGTCAGTTGGGAGCAGCGCAGGTCGCCGTGGAGCAGGACGTACGGGCGGCGGGTCAGTACGGGCACCCGGTCGGCGAACCGGGCGAGCGCGTCCTCGGGGACGCCGAGCGCGGTGAACAGCCCGCCGTAGGCACGCCAGTTCACCCCCCGGATCTGCCGGTCGGCGAGGTGGGCGAGGGTGCGCAGGAAGCCCTGGGAGTCGGTGTGGTTGCGCGGCCAGTGCGCGGGCAGCGGGGGCAGCGCGGTGCCGCGCACCTGGGCGAGGGCGGCGGACAGCGCGGCGATGCCCTCAAGGGGCGGCACCTCGCCGTCCACATGGCTGTGGATGACGTAACCCTCCCCGGCGGCCAGGCACTCGGGGGCGATCCCCGGCAGCACCCGGTGGACCGCGCGCAGGATCTCCGCCTCGCCGTCCCAGGTGCGCACGGCCGGTGCCGCGTCCGGGCGGGGCAGCCGCACGGTCACCGGCGTGCCCGGAGCGCGGCCGAGCAGACCGGCGAGCGGTTGGGTCAGCGGCAGGACGTGGTCGCGGTGGCGCGGGCCCTCGCGGACCGGCCGCCCGGCCGCGGCGCGGGCCGCGAACGCGCGGCAGGCGGCGGCGGTCCGCATGGTCGTGGCGCGCTCCCCTGCGACGGTAGGGGGAACTGACGGTGCGCCCACTGGCCGCTCCGGAGGTCGATCGCACAAGGGGGAGGACATGCCGGACGACAGGTCCGGGGAAACGCTATTCCCCCGTGGCGGCCGGTACGGCCGCCGTGCGCGGTGGAGTAGCCCAACGGGTGGTCCGCCGCTCGGCTGTGCCGATCCGGCGACCGGGGCCCGGCTCCTCGCCGCGCCCCGCGCCCGCATGCCCGCGACCGGACGGTGACCGGCCGCGCATCCGCATGCTAGCCGACCCCGCGCCCGCCCCTGAGCAGGCGCAACAGCGGTTCCAGCGACCGTACGACGTGCTCGGCGCCGGCCGCGCGCAGGGGCTTCTCCTTCGCCTCGTTGCGGGCGTAGCCCAGGAAGGGGACCCCGGCGTCGCGGGCCGCGGCGAGGTCGGAGGGGGTGTCGCCGATCATCAGGGCGGCGGTGGGGGCGGCACCCATGGCGGCGAGGGCGCGCAGCAGGCAGTGCGGGTCCGGCTTGAGGTGGTGCAGGTGTTCGGTACGGCCGTACAGGTGCGGGGCGAAGCAGGCGGTCAGGCCCCGGCTCTCCAGGTAGCTGCGCACCACGCGGGGCGAGTTGTCGGTGGTGACGGCGAGCCGGGTGCCGACGGCGGTCCAGGTGCGGATCAGCGGGTCGGCCCAGGCGGTGGGCAGCGCGGAGGCGGCGGCGCGCAGCTCCTCCTGGGTGAGACGTTCCTCCAGGCCGGTGACGAGGTCGCTGCCGGGCCGGCGGCGGCCCACCGCGCGCAGCACCACCTGGGGGTCGAGGGTGCCGCGTTCGGCCGGGGTGAGCAGGCCGTGCAGCCCCTGCCGCTCCAGCCAGGCCACCAGGTCCGCGGCGATCCGCTCGGCCTTGTGCGTGGCGAACAGCCGGCAGATGGGTCCGTCGAAGTCCCACAGCACGACCCGAGCGGAAGTGATCAGTACACGAAGCTTCTCGATCTCGCTCGCATCAGAAGTCGTATCAGAAGTCACTAGGAGAGTGTCAGGTCCGTGGAGATGGTTTCCCAGAGGGCGTCGAACCACTTCTGCGATTCCTCCACGAACGCCGCGTCCCGCTGCCCGGCACGCCGCTCGAAGGAGAAGAGCAGGGACTCGGAGCCGACCGCGTCGTACATCTCCAGCGTCCCGCTGTCGGTGGGCTCGGCGCGGCGCGTGATCATGTAGTGCGCGAACAGCGCCTCGGACCCGTTGAGCAGGTAGAGCTTCACCGGCGGGGTGAACGGCAGGGCCCGGAAGGTGACGTGGACGTCGATGTCGTGGGTGCCGCGCAGGGCCTGGAGGTTGTACTGGAGCACCTGGCCCTGGGCGTTGCGCATGGCCAGCCAGCGCTGGTGCACCGCGTCGTCCTCCGCGCTCCCGGCGTCGACCGAGACCGGGAAGGCGAGGCTGATCTCCCGCGAGGGCAGCAGGATGCGGGCGTCGATCCGCTCCGGGCGCAGCTTGCCCTCGTGGATCAGGCGCAGCGGTTCGCCGAGGGCCGGGATCAGGCTCTGCGCGGTCAGGCAGAGGGCGTCGATGCGCACCCGCGGTGCCGCGAACGCGTCGGTCAGCCGGGGCGCGAGGGCCACCATGGTCGGCTGGGGCTCCTCGGCCCCGGACCGCTGCTCGGCGACCCGCGGCGGGCTGCCCTTGGTGACGCCGGTGAGCAGGCCGTCCTGCTGGAGCAGCCGCAGGGCCTGGCGCACGGCACCGCGCTCGACGCCGAACTCCTCTGCCAACTCGGCCTGCGTGGGCAGCCGTTCGCCCGGCCGCAGGATCCCGGTGCGCATGCGTTCGCGCAGGACGCCCGCGATCTCCCGTGGGGTGCGCCTGCCGCTGCCGTTGACTGCCATGTGCTCCTGGGTCACCACCAAACGTTACAACTTCCGCCCATCTGACGGCAGTTGCCGGGAAGTTGTTTATGTAGTGCCACCAAGTGGGGACAACTTAAACAGAGTTGGTTGCCAACTTTTCCAAGTTGGCGGAAGTTCCACCTTCGAAGGGGGATTCGCCGTGCCCGCTCTCGCCCTCCTGTCCGCCACCCTCGTCCTCGGCTTCGAACAGCTCGTCCAGTGGAAGTACGGCACCGCCGGCGCCGTCGGCCTGCTCCTGTTCACCGTCGGCCTCAAGGCCAAGAGCCCGGCGGTCAGCTCCGCCGGCGCGCTCCTGCTCGCGGTGCTCCTGACCGGCCCCGCGCTCTGAGGACCGAGGCGCCCGCTCCGAGGACCGCGGCGGCTACGGCGTCAGCTCCAGATCGGTGCTGATCGTCTCCCACAGCGCGTCGAACCACCGCCGGGACTCCGCCACGAAGGCGGCGTCCCGCGCCCCGGCGCCCGGCCCGAACGCGAACAGCATCGAGCGCGTGCCGTCCGCGTCGTACAGCTGGAGCGGTTCCGCGCCGAACTCCTGCTCACGGCGGTCCAGGGTGTAGTACGCCAGCAGCGCCTCGTCCTCGTTGAGCAGGTACAGCTTGACCGGGGGTGTGAACGGCAGGGCGCGGAAGGTCAGCCGCACCTCGATGCCGTGCGTGGTGCGCAGGGCCAGCAGGTTCTGCCGCAGCACCATGCCCTGGGCGTTGCGCACCGCCAGCCAGCGCTCGTGCAGCAGCCCGCCGTCGCCCGCGCGCACCGGGTCCACCGGCGCCGGGAAGGCCAGCTCGATCCGGCGGCTGGGCAGCAGCACCCGCACCTCGATCTTGGCCGGTTTCAGCTCCCCCGCATGGATCAGCCGGAGCTGCTCGCCGACGGCCAGCGTGAGCGACACGGAGGTCAGGCAGAGCGCGTCGATCCGCACGTGCGGGGCGGCGAAGGCGGCCGCGACGCGCGGTCCCAGCCCCACCACGGTGGGCTGCGGCGGCGCGGCGGACCACCCCGGCCACGCCCCCTCGGCCACCCTGGCCGGGCTGCCCCTGGACACCCCGGTGAGCAGTCGCTCCGCGTGCAGGATGTCCAGTGCCTGGCGGACGGCGCCGCGCTCCACACCGAACTCCTCGGCCAGCTCGGCCTGGGTGGGCATGCGCTGCCCGGCGCGCAGTACGCCGGAGCCGATCCGGCTGCGCAGCTCGTCGGCGATCTCCCGGTGGGACGCGCGGGACGCGCGGGGTCCCCTGGCGGAGGCGTGCTCCGGGTCCACGGGCGAACCCTACAACTTCCCGCCAACTTGCGGCAGTTCACCGACAGGTGGTTATGAGACGCCTTCCAACGGAGATAAGTAGAGATAAGTTGGCAGCCAACTCGGCTGACATGGTCAAGCTTGCCGACAACTGAATACGACGCGCACAGCCACAACTGAACACCGCACAGCACAGCCACAACTGAACAGCTCGCTACGGATGTACGGATCAGCGCCGCCGGCGAGGGGAGCGGTCAGAAGTCGTCCGGGCACCAAGGGCGCACGGGCGAGCGGAACAGGGCGTCGGCCAGCCGGGCGGCGCCCTCTCGCTCTGCCCGCACCCGGCCCAGCGCGGCCAGCCGCAGCAGCGACTCCCCGCCGAGCCACACGGAGGCCAGCTCCTGGACGCCCAGCGTCAGATCGGGGCTCGCGGTGGTGGCCGTACAGGACGCGCCCTCGGGCGAGGCATCCAGCCGGTACCGCCCGCCCGCGTAACCGCCGTCGTCCAGGACCTCCAGCACCAGCGTGCCCTCCCGGTCGTAGCCGCGCGCCTCCAGGGCCCGTACGACGTCCAGGACGCGCACCCACAGCAGGTCCGCGTGATCGGTGATCCGGGCGGCGCGCGGGTCGGGCAGGAAGTGCGGGAGCAGGTCGTCGGGACCGCGCCCGCCGGTGTCGACCCTGGTGATCCAGTCGATGGAGCACATGTAGTGCCACAGCGCGCGCTCGGCCGCCGGAGTGGTCCCGAACAGCCGTTCCACGCGCGCGGTCTGGTCGGGCTGCTGTCCGGTCCAGGTGTCGTCGCTGCGGTACGTCACCAGGCCCTGGGCCTCCCCGGACGCCGAGCGGTACAGGGCGTGCACCGGCTCCACGTAGTCGGAGTGGACGCGCAGCGCGCCGGTGAACTGCTCCCACCACAGCTCGTCGCGGCTGACCGCGCCGGGCTGTGCGCGGCGGAACCGGTCGAACAGCTCGGGCCCGAGCTTGCGCACCTCAGCGCCGTCCAGCAGCTCGATCCGGCCGCCGTCGTCCGGGCCGGACCAGCGGGGGTCGAGGCCGGCCCGCGGGACGTCGACGGTCCACCGGGACATCCAGGTGGCCGGGCCGAAGCCGAACCGGCCGTAGATCGGGTACTCGGCGGCGAGCAGGGTCGCGACGACGTCCCCGCGCTCGCGGGCCGCCGCGAGGTCCTGGGCCATCATGCGGCTCAGCAGGCCGCGTCGGCGGTGCGTCGGGCTGACGGTCACGCCGCTGATGGCGTCGGCGGGCACCACACCGCCGCCCACCGTGGTCAGCTCCTGCTCGAAGGACCGGAAGGTGGCCACCCAGCGCCCGCCGTCGACGGCCCCCCGATAGCGGCCCGGTGTGAACTTCCGCCGCCGGGCGTCGAGTTGCTCACGGGCCAGGGCCGGAGGCTGGGTGAACCCCACGGCCAGGGCGCGCTGCCAGTCGTCGAAGTCGGCCTCGGTGGCGGTGCGGACGTCGCTCATGGGCCCACGGTAGGCATCCGTCCCGCCGGATGTCCTCCCGATTTCCGCCCGTCGGCCGCGTCACCGGCCCGTCACACCAGCAGGTCCTCCACCTGCGCCTCGCCCATCCGGTACCGGCGGGCGATCTCCCCGCCGCATCCGTCGGCGGTGTGCTGGAGCCGCTGCCGCCGCCCCGACACCTCGTGTTCGTACCGCACCAACCGGCCCAGCGCGGCGGACAGTTCGAGATCCGTGCGGGCGCTCAGGTCGCTCAGCTCCACCTCGGCGAGCATCTCGGCGGCGAGCCGTCGTACCTCCTCGCCCCGCGGGGTGCCGACGGTGACATGGCGGGCCGAGGAGCGCTGGCGGGCCGGGGCGTCGCGCAGGATCTCCGGGAGCCGCTCGACCAGGGAGGCGTCCTTCGGCGCGGGCACCGCCGCCCGGCCGCGGCGGGCCAGCTCCGCGTGCAGGATGTCGATCCGGCCCTGCAACAGCCGCCGCACATAGCTGAGGTCGGCCTCGTCGCGCTGGGCGTCGCGGCGCAGCGCGCGCAGTTCGGACAGGCTCAGTCCGGACAGCTCGGGCAGGGCCGGCCGGGACGGTTCGGGCGCCGCCGGCCGGGCCGGCGCCGGTGCGATCACGGGCTCGTCGGCCCGCTGGACGGGCGGCCGGTACGTCCCCTGCGGGATGGGCAGCTCGCTGGTGCTGGATGTGCTCATGTGGTTCGGACCGTCCCCTCGACCGGCGTGTGACAGCATCGTGCCACCCCCGGCGCACCGTATGTGACCGAGTGCCCCCGAACAGCCCCGGATGGGCGGTAAGGGTTCCATAAGGTCCGCCTGTGACCGCCGCCCGCGTACCCGGCATCATGGTCCGCATGCGAGCGGTGGTGCAGAGAGTGGACGGCGCGAGCGTCGTCGTGGACGGCGAGACGGTGGGCGCGATCGAGGGCGAGGGCCTGTGCGTCCTGGTCGGCGTGACCCACGAGGACACCAAGGAGAAGGCGGCGCAGCTGGCCCGCAAGCTCTGGTCGGTGCGGATGCTGTCCGGGGAGCGCTCGTGCAGCGACATCGACGCCCCGCTGCTCGTCGTCAGCCAGTTCACCCTCTACGGCGACGCCCGCAAGGGCCGCCGCCCCACCTGGAACGCGGCGGCCCCCGGCGACATCGCCGAACCGCTGGTGGACGAGGTCGTGGCCCAGCTGCGGGCACTGGGCGCGACGGTGGCGACGGGACGGTTCGGCGCGAAGATGCGGGTGTCCCTGACGAACGACGGACCGTTCACGGTACTGCTGGAGATGTAGGCCGGCGGGCGCGTGCCCCGAAGGGGCGCGGGGGCCGGGTGCCCCGAAGGGGCGCGGGGGCCGGGTGCCCCGAAGGGGCGCGGGGAACTGCGCGACCAGCCACGACGTACCCGCGGCCGGTCACGTTGCACCCGCGGCCGGTCGCGATGCACCCGCGGCCGGACACCGCGTACCCGCAGCCGGTCACCGCGTACCCGCGGCCGGTCACGCGGCCCGCACCCCGTCGCGCTACGGCTCGACCACGACCTCCTGCGCCGCCGCCGTGTCCCCGGTCAGGAGTCCCGCGTCGACCGGCACGTTCCGCTTGACCAGCGCGAGCGCCACAGGACCCAGCTCGTGATGGCGTACCGACGACGTCACGAAGCCGATCTTGCGGCCCTCGGGCCCCTCCTCCGCGAGCCGGATCTCCGTGCCCGGCGCCGGCAGGTGCACATCGCTGCCGTCGAGGTGGAGGAAGACGAGCCGGCGCGGCGGCTTGCCGAGGTTCTGCACACGGGCGACGGTCTCCTGCCCCCGGTAGCAGCCCTTCTGGAGATGCACCGCCGTGCCGATCCAGCCCAGCTCGTGCGGGATCGTCCGGTGATCGGTCTCGAAGCCGAGCCGCGGCCGGTGCCGCTCCACCCGCAGCGCCTCGTGCGCGAGCAGCCCCGCCGCGGGCCCGTGCGCCGCCGCGAAGGACTCCAGCTCCGCGCGCGGCAGGAAGAGATCACGGCCGTACGGCGTCTCGCGTACGACGACGCCCTCGGGCACCTCGGCGATGGACCCGGCGGGCAGGTACACCACCGCGAACTCGTCGGTGCGGTCGGCGACGTCCACCCGGTAGAAGAACTTCATCGACTCCAGGTAGGCGACCAGCGCCTGCCGGGTGCCGGGCTCGACGTGCGCCCAGACCGTCGTACCGTCGTCCACCAGGTACAGCGCGTGCTCGATGTGCCCGTTCGCCGAGAGGATCAGCGCCTCGGTCGCCTGGCCGGCCGGCAGATCGCTGACGTGCTGGGTGAGCAGCAGGTGCAGCCAGTTCAGCCGGTCCTCGCCGCTGACGGTGACGACACCGCGGTGCGAGAGGTCGACGAATCCGGTGCCCTCGGCGAGGGCGCGCTGCTCGCGGAACAGATCGCCGTAGTGGGCGGCGACGCCTTCGTCCACGCCCTCGGCGGGGACGGCGCCGGGCAGGGACAGCAGGGGGCTTTTCATACGCGCAAGCCTACGACGTGGTAGTTGAACTCTTCAGGGAGCAGTCCTTGCAGCGGCCGAAGATCGCGAAGTGCTTCATGTCGGTGTCGAAGCCGAACTGCCGCCGCAGCTTGTCGGTGAACTCCGCCGCCACGCTCACGTCCGCCTCGATCACGCTCTCGCAGTCGCGGCACACCAGGTGCAGATGGTGGTGCCGGTCGGCGAGGTGGTACGTCGGCGCGCCGTGCCCCAGATGGGCATGGCTGACCAGGCCCAGCTCCTCCAGCAGCTCCAGGGTGCGGTAGACGGTGGAAATGTTGACCCCCGACGCCGTCTTCCTCACTTCCACGAGGATGTCGTCGGGGGTCGCGTGCTCCAGGGTGTCCACGGCTTCGAGGACAAGCTGGCGCTGCGGGGTCAGCCGGTAACCGCGCTGCCTGAGGTCGCTCTTCCAGTCGGTGCTCACCACACCGACGAGTCTAGGACCACGCCCGTCGCCACGGAGAGCCGTGAGGTGCCCGCGGGCCTACTTGAAGAAGGCGATGCCGTCGTCCGGCATGTCGTCCGGGAGGGCCTTGGCCCAGCGTTCGACGTCCTCGGGGGTGACGACCTTCTTCAGGTGGGCGGACATGTAGGGGCGCAGCTCGACCTCGGGGGTCTGCTTCTCGCCGACCCACATGAGGTCGCTCTTGACGTAGCCGTACAGCCGCTTGCCGCCGGTGTAGGGGCGGGCGTCGGCGGTCCGGGCGACGGCGTCCGTGACCAGGTCGATCTGGGGCTTCTTGGCGGCCATCTCGCCGTACCAGATCTCGATGGTGCCGTCGTCGCGGGTCATCGTGACCTCGACCTTGCGGTCGCCGTCGATCCGCCAGAAGCCGGACTCGGTCTCCAGCGGGCGGACCTTGTTGCCGTCGTTGTCCAGCACCCAGGTGCGGGAGTGGTACTCCAGGAAGTCCCGGCCGTCGTGGGTGAAGGTGACTTCCTGGCCGAAGTTGCACTTCTCGGAGCCGGGGAAGTCGTGCACGCCAGCGCCGGCCCAGTCGCCGAGGAGGAAGGCGAGCGGGACGAGGTCCTTGTGCAGGTCGGACGGGATCTCGATCATGAGCGGAGCTTTCCTGGTGGGGGGGGGTCAGCGCTGGCCCTGGTACAGCTTCTTCACGGTCAGGTAGGCGAAGGCGAGCACGCCGACGCAGACCAGGACCAGCAGGGTTTCGAAGAAGATCTCCACGGGTGCTCCTTGAGCGAGGGTGGGCATACGACAGAGCCGGGCCCCAGCTTACGCGGCCGGGCCCCGGCTCTCTTTC
The DNA here is from genome assembly GCF_056435325.1 of Streptomyces sp. NPDC043952. NCBI lineage: Bacteria > Bacillati > Actinomycetota > Actinomycetes > Kitasatosporales > Streptomycetaceae > Streptomyces > Streptomyces sp. NPDC043952. The sequence goes on along the minus strand of NZ_JBWKES010000041.1, from coordinate 20,910 downwards.
CGAGGTGGGCCTCAGCGCTTCCCCGGCGGGCCTCAGCCGCTCCGAGGCGGCCCCCAGCCGCTCCCCGGCGGGCCCCAGCCGCTCCGAGGCGGCCCCCAGCCGCTCCCCGGCGGGCCCCAGCCGCTCCGAGGCGGCCCCAGCCGGGCGGCGGTCCGCTTCCGCACGCGCCGCTTCCGCACGCCGAAGGGCCGCACCCCACCTGGCGTCCAACCCAGGGGTGCGGCCCTTCCGCGTCGTCCGCCGGTCAGACGGCGATGGCGACCTCCGCGAGCCCGCCCTGCTGCGCGACGACCGTGCGGTCGGCGGAGCCGCCGGGCACCAGCGCGCGCACGGTCCACGTGCCCTCGGCCGCGTAGAAGCGGAACTGGCCGGTCGCCGAGGTCGGAACCTCCGCGGTGAACTCGCCGGTCGAGTCGAGCAGCCGGACGTAGCCCGTCACCGGCTCGCCGTCGCGGGTCACCTGGCCCTGGATCGTGGTCTCACCGGGCTTGATCGTCGAGGCGTCGGGGCCACCGGCCTTCGCTCCGCACATGCTGTTTCTCCAGAGGTCGCTTGGGGTCGCTTACTTGTTGGCGCCGAGCTCGATCGGCACGCCGACGAGCGAGCCGTACTCGGTCCAGGAGCCGTCGTAGTTCTTGACGTTCTCCACGCCGAGCAGCTCGTGCAGCACGAACCAGGTCAGGGCGGAGCGCTCACCGATGCGGCAGTAGGCGATCGTGTCCTTGGCGAGGTCCACGTTCTCCGCGGTGTACAGCTCCTTGAGCTCCTCGTCCGACTTGAACGTGCCGTCGTCGTTGGCGTTCTTCGACCACGGGATGTTGCGCGCGCTCGGGACGTGGCCCGGACGCTGCGACTGCTCCTGCGGCAGGTGGGCCGGGGCGAGCAGCTTGCCGGAGAACTCGTCGGGGGACCGCACGTCGACCAGGTTCTGGACGCCGATGGCCTTGACGACGTCGTCGCGGAAGGCGCGGATCGCGGTGTTCTGCGGCTTGGCCTTGTACGTGGTCTCCGGGCGCTCGGGGACCTCGTCGCCGGCGACCAGCTCGCGGGCGTCCAGCTCCCACTTCTTGCGGCCGCCGTCGAGGAGCTTGACGTTCTCGTGGCCGTACAGCTTGAAGTACCAGTAGGCGTAGGAGGCGAACCAGTTGTTGTTGCCGCCGTAGAGGATCACCGTGTGGTCGTTGGCGATGCCCTTCTGCGACAGGAGCTTCTCGAAGCCCTCCTGGTCGATGAAGTCACGGCGCACCGGGTCCTGGAGGTCCTTCGTCCAGTCGATGCGGATCGCGTTCTTGATGTGGTTCTTCTCGTAGGCGGACGTGTCCTCGTCCACCTCGACGATCGCGATGGTCGGGTCGTCCAGGTGCTCCTGCAGCCAGTCGGCGTCGACCAGGACGTCGCTGCGACTCATGCTCTTTCTCCTCCGGGGCAGTTACGGCGGGGCGTGCGAGTGCGAAGGGGCGCGCGCTCGGGGTGCGGGCGGCGCACGGGTGCCCAGCAGGGCAGGGGGATGACGCGGAAGCGGGGCTCCCGCTCAGAAGGGGCGACAGAGCATGGCGGCCACGCGGCACAGGTCGACTGCCCGCCGCTTCGTGAGGTCCGCCTGACGCTTCATGGCCTCGATCGTAGGTACGCGGAGGCGCGTGTGTCACCGGTGTGTCGTATGGCGAGACAGGATCGTCCGAATGGCGGGATGGAAAGAGCACCCGGTGGCCGTCGAAGGGGCCTCCGGGCGCTCGGGTGTGCGCTCACATCTGCGGTACGGACGTCACCGTCTCGCCTGTCGGACGTACGGCGCCCATCCGGGCCGTTTGGCGGCTTCTACCCCGCCAGCTTGACGTCGGAACCCTTCACGCTGATCTGCACGCCGTTCTGCGCGGCCTCCACCTTGTCCAGCTTGATGCCGCCGGGCAGCTGGTCCACGACCTGCTGGAAGTCGGTGATCGTACGGACGCGGTCCTCGGCGAGTCCGAGCCCGGCGACCGAGGGGAGGGAGTCGGCGCGCACCTCGACCTTGTTGTTCACGACGCTGACGGTGCTCAGGACGGAGACCGTGCGGTCGACGGGGATGGCGCCGGCGATGGTGCCGTTCACCTTGACGGCGACCTTGATCTTTCCGTTGCCGCCGTCGGAGAGGCCGACGACCTTGGCCTGGATGCCGAGGCCGATGTCGGTGGGCTGCGACTTGGCGGTCTTCAGCAGCTCGTCGTACGAGATGGTCGCGGTGCCGGTGGCGCTGGAGGCGGTGGCGGAGCTGTAGTCACCGGAGAAGGAGACGCCCTTCATGTCGGCCTTGAGGTCGTCGATGCGGATCGTCTTCCCCGCCTGTCCGGTGGCCGCGTCGTAGCTCTTGATCCCGACCTCAACGTCGTCCAGCGAGCCGCCGGCGACCTGGGTGAGGAAGGGGAAGCCCTTGATGTCCACGCTGGGGGTCGTCGACAGGTTCTCCGAGGACTTCAGCTTGTCCGCGGCCTCCCCCTGGGCGAAGTGCACCGCCACCCGGTCCACGATCACGAACAGCCCGCCCAGGATCACGACGACTATCAGCAGTATTCGCAGGGCGCGCATGTGGTGTTTCCCCCCGGTCGACGTAGGTCACGGCTACGCAACGGTAACGCCGTGGGGCTTCGGGCAGGGTAAATGTCGATCACTTGTGACAGGGCACGCACTTGTAGCACCGACGGCGCCGAATGGGGTGCCTCGTCCTACCCTGGAGGCATGTACGCACGGCGACGTCACGTGACCCCTCCCTGACGCGGCCCTCGCACTGCTCCGCAGGCTTCGGGACCGCTGCGCCGGACTCCGTCCGCCGTCTTCCCGCGGCCCGCGTCGCTTGCTCCCCTCGCGCCGGGAGCCTTCCCCGACGGGCCGTGCCCGCGGTGGCGCCGAACCGGACCGCCCGGCCTACCCTGGAGGCATGTACGCACGGCGACGTCACGTGTACTTCGCCATGATGGGGATCTGTATCGGCCTCTTCGTCCTGGCGTGGGGAGTCGTACGGATCTGGTCCGTCCCGGCGGCCGTCGGCATGTGTGTCGTCGCCATGGTGATCCCGCCGGTCGCCGCGATGATCGCGAACCGGCGGGGGCCGGAGGACCGCTGGTGGGACGACCCCTCCGGCGATCCCAAGTCCGACGAGTGGTGGGACGAACTGGACGGCAAGAAGCGCCCGCGCCCCTGACCACTCGAATCAGTAGACGAGCGCCTGCGTGTCGTCGGCCAGCGCCTCCTGCACGAAGACCTGCGCACCCGCGATGCGCACGCCCTCGATGACGTCCTTCTCCGTGATCTCCCGCCGGGCCGCGCACTGGGTGCACAACGTGACGCGGCCGGCCGCGACGATCGAGTCGAGCAGATCGGGCAGCGGAGCGGCGTGCGGCAGCTCGAACTCCGCGGCCCGCCCCGGCAGCGCGAACCAGGACGACTCCCCGGTCAGCCACAGCGAGACATCGACCCCGCTGGCCACGGCCACCGCCGCCACCGTGAACGCCTGCGAGCAGCGCTCGGGGGCATCGGCCCCGGCCGTCACCTTGATCACGAGCTTCTTCGCCATGCGGGAAGCGTAGCCCGCGGCGCGAGCGCGGCTCAGACCGCCACCACGGCGATCGTCACCAGCAGGCTCGCCAGGCTGAGCACGGTCAGCACACCGCTCACGAACGCGCCGTCGACTTTGCGGGCCCGGTGGCGACGGCGCGGTACGACGTCCGGCGCGGGCGCCTCGGGTGGCAGCGGCCAGTGCGCCGGCGGCCGGAGCGGCGGCGGGAACAGCGGCGGCGGGATCGCGTAGCCGGGGTTCAGCGGGGCGCGGTCCTGGTCGTACCTGGTCACGGGCGGTGCTCCGCCCTCTGGTGCCGGCGCAGCAGCACGTTCGCGTCCGCCTCCGCGCTGCGGTCGCACTCCGCCCGCGCCACCTCGCGCCGCTCCGCGAGCGCCAGGCACGCCGAGCAGCCCGGCACCGGGCGGGGCGGCCGGCTCGGGTCGTCCGGGTCCGGCGGCGACGCCAGCGCGCGCTCGTTCGCGATCCGCACCTCGGCGCTGAGGCGTGCGCGGTCGTAGAGGTCGGCTCGGGCGGCCGGGGTGACCGGATTCGTACTCACCTGATTTACTCCTTTGCTCCAACTTCTATACGGAATGAGCCAGTTGCACTACTCTGCGTGTTCCTGGCCTGATACGAGAATGGCCCAGCGCGGCGGCGGAAACGCATGGAACGGCGCCTTGTGCCAGGCCGCGCGGGCCATGTGCCACAAATTCCACAAACCGGGGAGGGTGCGGTGCCGCAGCGACGGGCGACCACGGGTCGCAGCCAGGAGCCGAGGGCTCGCTTCATCGAGGAACTGCGGTTACTCCGGGACGAACGCCAGCTGACTTTCCGGGCGTTGGCCGCGCAGGTGGGCTGGGACCCGACCCTCTTCAGCAAGATGGAGAAGGGCCAGTCGCTCGGCGGCCCGGAGACGGTGGCCGCGCTGGACACGTTCTACGGCACGGGCGACAAGCTGCTCACGCTGTGGGAGCTGGCGAAGGCGGACCCCAAGCAGTTCAAGGAGCGGTACTGGCAGTACATGTCGCTGGAGGCGGCAGCGGTGAGCATGTGGCACTTCAGCGGCAGCGTCTTGCATGGTCTGCTTCAGACCCGCGAGTACGCGCAGGCGCTACTTGCCACGGGTGGCGGCACCCGCGATGAAGTGGAGCAACAGGCGGACGCTCGCATGGGGCGTCAAAGCGTGCTGGACGGAGAGTGCGCCCCACCGTTTCGCGCCATCCTGTCCGAGGCGGTGCTACGCAACTCACTGCGGGACGGGAAGCAGTGGCGGCGGCAATTGGAGCACCTGGTGGAGATCTCGGAGCGGCCGAATGTCACCCTTTACGTACTGCCATTCGGAGCCGGGCTGCACGGGCTGATGGACATCGCGGTCACATTCCTGCGATCTCCGAGCGGCCGGACCGTGGCCTACGTCGAGAACGCTGTGCAAGGTGAACTCATCGAGGAAGCAAGCAGGGTTGAGGATCTGCAACGCAGATATGATGCGATTCGTGACGCGGCCTTGAACCCTGCCGCCTCGCGAACGTTCATCTTGCGAATGTTGGAGGAAGCGCCATGCGAGCCATCGACCTGAGCAGTCTGACGTGGCGCAAGAGCTCGTACAGCAATTCGGACGGCGGCGCCTGCGTCGAGGTCTCCGACGATCTCCTCCACGCCGCCGACTGGCGCAAGAGCTCGTACAGCAACCAAACCGGTGGGGAGTGCCTGGAGTTCGCCGGCAACCTCCCCCTCGTCCCCGTCCGCGACAGCAAGGACACCACCCGCACCCCCCTCCTCTTCACCGCCCCCGCCTGGGCGGCCTTCGTGAGCGGGGTCAAGGCCGGGCGGTAATCCGACCTCAGACCGCTGGAGAAACCGCCGTGCGATTCACCGACCCGAACGCGATCACCTGGCGTAAGAGCAGCTACAGCAACCAGGACGGCGGCGCCTGCGTCGAGGTCTCCGACGACCTCCTCCACGCCGCCGACTGGCGCAAGAGCTCGTACAGCAACCAAACCGGTGGGGAGTGCCTGGAGTTCGCCGGCAACCTCCCCCTCGTCCCCGTCCGCGACAGCAAGGACACCACCCGCACCCCCCTCCTCTTCACCGCCCCCACCTGGAAGGCGTTCGTGAGCGGGGTCAAGCGGGGCTGATTCCCAGCGGCCAGGACTCGGTGGACGGGCTGTCCAGCCAGGCCCGTTCGCCGGTGGCACTCACTGTCAGGCCGAAGCGGTGGAGGCCGGGCGAGCCCCGGTCCCGCCACCACTCGTAGGCTCTGGTCACCTCGTCCCAGAGGCGTCGGGGCCCCCACTGCCAGACGCGAGCGCGGGCGCCGTCGCGGAACATCACGCAGGCCCACGACATGTCGGTGAGGCTGTAGAACCACACCGGCCGAGCGCCCTCGCGCTTGTCCGCCACGGCATGGCTACACTGCGGCACGCGGAGACCGAGTACGAACGGCAGGTCGGTGAAGCGGCCCGTCACGAACTCCTTCTCGGTGAGGGAAGTCGTCGTCTTATCCGCGTCTTCGAGAGGCCCCGCCGCCAGGTAGCCGGTGTGGGACAGCGGGCCCCCTCGCTGTGCACGGAGCTTCATGAACTCCACGGGCCGGATGAACGGGCCCGTCGCCGCGTCGCCCTCCACCGTCAGGCGGACCACGGCGTCCGCGTTGCCGTAGACCGTGCCCCAGGGCGCGAGGATCAGCCCGCCGGGACGCGTCTGCCGGATCCAGGCCATGGGCACCTGCCGGATGGCGACCGTGGCCAGGACGCGGTCGTACGGCGCCCCGGCGCGATGGCCCCCGGCGCCGTCGCCCACGATCACCTCCGGGTGGAGGTCCAGTCGGCGCAACCGGTCGCGGGCCCCCGCGGACACGGTCTCGTCCACCTCGATGGTCGTCACGTTGCCCGGCCCGAGGCGGTGGGTCAGCGCGCCGGCCGTCTCGCCGGTGCCGGTGCCCACGTCCAGCACCCGCATGCCGTCGCCCACTTCCAGGTCACGGAGCAGGGCGTAGACCACGGACGGCATGGAGGACGAACTGGTGGCCAGGGTTCCCGGCCCAGGTCCCGGATGGGCGCCGTCGTCCCACTGCGTGACGATGGGGACGTCGCTGTCCGCCGCCGCGAGCCAGGAGTCCGAGTCCTCCCGCCGGTCGACGGCGGCGCTCACACGGGTCGCCATGTCGTAGGGCCACATGAGGTCCGGGAGGAACGCGGCCCGGTCGACGGCCGCGAACGTCGATGCCCAGTCCGAGGTCAGCGCACCGGATTCCATGAGGACGCGCCCCAGCTCCTTGCGGCCGGGGCGGTCCGTGCGCGGGTGGTCGTGGATCACTTGCGGTGCTTCCCGTCGCCTTCGGGGCTGGAGCCGTCCGGGCTCGGGGGCTCCTCCGGCGGGGTCCACGGCTGGCCCGGAGTGGTGTCGTCTCCGCTGCCCCGGTCGGCGTACGGGTCGGTGACAGGCTTCATCGCCATCCGTCCTTTCGTCTCAGCGCACTCCGTGTGCGATGACGAACACGCTAGAGACGCCGGAGGGCCCGTCCCAGGGAAGTTCCACGGAGTTCCACGGGGATCAGAGCCCGCGCCTCGGACCCGTACACCGCGAGCCGCGTGAACTCCCTGAAGGCCGAGAGGTATTGACGGACTTCGGTGGGCGCGGTCACGTTCACCCGAGCGGTCAGCAACTCCACCTCGGCCTGCTCATCGTCGTAGACGGTGAAGGTCTCGATCATCCACATGCGGCGGGCCGCGGAGGAAGGGATCACACCGAGCGATACGGAAGGGAGTGCCATGGCGGTCATCAGATGACGCAGTTGCCCGGCCATCGTCTCCGCGTCACCGACCCGGTGCCGCAGGACGGACTCCTCCAGAAGCAGGGCGAACCGGTGGTCTCCCCCGTGTACGACGCGCGCCGACCGGGCGAGGCGGGCTTCGACGGCGTCCGCGACATCGTCGGGCGTCCGGTGGAAGCGGCTGATGGAATCCAGTAGCGCCGTGGCGTAGCCGCGTGTCTGGAGGACACCGGGGACGACGTTGGCGCAGTAGGTCCGGAAGACCCGCGTCCGCTCGTAGAGGGGGACATACGACTCCTGGAGCCTGCGCAGGCCGGTACGTTGGACACGCCGCCACTCCACGTACATGTTGTCGGCGGACCGGACCGCCGCGATCAGGTCGGGCGCCTGGTCCTCCGCTCCGCAAGCGGCGCACCACCGGCGGATGTCGTCGTCCGAGGGCGGCGTCACGGCGTTCTCCAGCCGGGACACCTTGGACTTGTACCAGCCGGCGCCCTCGGCCAGGGCGCGACCGGTGAGGCCCGCGTCCTTCCTGAGCTCCCGCAGCCGATCGGCCACGGCCTTGCGCGCTGCTTGGACGCTCGATGAGGGGGACGCGGGCACGTGAGCCGACCGGTCTACCGGATCCGGTAGTCCTCGTGTGGGATCGCCCGCTCCCACACGGCGTCGAACGCCGACGCGCACAGCTTCGCCACGTCGGGACGCTCGTCCAGCTCCGGGCCGGCCGAACCCCCGTCACCGGTGAAGTGGTTCCACATGATCACGCGTCCGTCGAACAGCCAGAAGTCGTTGCCGGGGAGCGCGATGTCCGAGGCCTTCCGGCGGGGCAGCCAGCGGACCGTCTCCCCCGCCGCCACGTTCTGGTACGTACAGGCGTGCTCGTACCGGATGTAGTCGCTCACCGGCTCGGACACGATGCGCGCCCTGCGGAACGCGACCCCTCGGGCCGTCGCGTCCCGCACCCAGGTGTGGAAATCGTTCCACCACGTCTGCGGGTCCGGCTCGGGTCGCCAGCCGGAACGCCATCGTCGAACTCGGCCGCCTCCTCCCCGATCCCGTAGGAGTCGCGCATCTCCAGATGCACGGCCGAGTGCCGCGTCTCGGCAAGCAGATCAGTGAACGCCGAGTCGGTCCGCGACATCGCATGCCTCCCTCAGCGCGGGCACCATGCGGATGGGCAGCCGCACCACCGCTTCCGTCTCCGGGACCGGCCCCGTCTCCCGGCACTGGGCCAGGAGCGCTTCCCCCGCTTTCACCCCTGAACGACGATTTCCCTCGCTTCGTCGTCCACCCAGGCCGTGGGGCACTGCGCGCCGTTCGTGTCGGGGTCTTTCGCGATGAACCGTAAGGCCATGACCGCCTCCGCCCCCTGTGGTCTGCACGACGTGCGACGACCATCATCCGGCAGCGGGGGCCGGTCAAGGGCGCCTAGCCCAGCACCCGTCCCAGTGCCCACACCACCGGTGCCGCCGCCGACAGGGGGAGGGCGACGCCCGCGGTGAAGTGGACGAAGCGGGAGGGGTAGTCGTAGCTGGCGACGCGGTGGCCGACCAGGGCGCAGGCGCCGGCCAGGGCGCCGAGGAGGGCGCCCTGGGTGCCGAGGCCGGTCATGCCGCCCACCGCGATGCCCGCGCCCGCCGCGGCGAGCAGCGCGACCACGACCGACGCGGGGGTCGGCAGGGGCAGCGCGCGCGCCAGCGCGGCGACCGCCACCGCGGCCGCGCCCACCGAGGTGGCGTGCGGGGCGGCGCCCAGGTAGCCGGTGGCCAGGATCGCCAGGGCCGCGGAGGCGACCGTCGCCATCAGGCCGTACATCCGCTCGTCCGGCGAGGCGTGCGAGCGGAGCTGGAGGACCAGGGAGAGCAGGACCCACACGCCGAGGGTGCCCAGGATCGCGGCGGGGGCGTTGCCCCGGCCCGCGGCCAGGACCGCCACGTCGGCCACGAGGCCGCCCGCGAACGCCAGCGCGATGCCCTGCCGGGCCGGCCACATGCCGTTCAGCCGGAACCAGCCCGCCGCCGTCACCGCCTGGAGCAGCACCAGCGGGACGGCCAGGGCGTACGAGCCGAGGCCCGCCGCCGCGGCCAGCAGCAGGCCCAGCAGCGCGGTGAGCAGCGCCGGCTGCATGCCGGGCTCGATGATCGGCGAACGGCCCTCCATGCGGGCCCGCTGCGCGTCGGTGATCCGGGAGTTGCCGGCGAGCGTCGCGGGGCCGTACGAGGGCTCGTCACCCGACGGTTCCCTGGCGGCCCCGGCCCCGGTCCCGGCCCCGGTCCCGACCGGCGACTCGGGCGCCGAGACCGGCGCGGCGGCGGAAGGCATGGCCTGCGCGGGTCCCGCCACCGCCACCGGCTGCGGCTGCGGCATCGGCCCAGGGTGCCCCATCTGCTGCGGGTGCGCGTGCCCCATCGGCTGCGGCGCCGGGTGCCCCACCTGCGGCTGCCCCACCTGCTGATGCCCCGACCACTGGTGCTGCGCCTGCCCCGTCTGCTGATGCTGCGGCCGCACCCCCTGCCCGCCCTGCTGGTACCCCTGACCGTGACCCGGACCCTGCGCCTGGCCCGGTCCCTGCCCCTGACCGGGGGCCTGGCCCTGGCCCTGGTCCGGTCCCGGATAGCCCGTCACCGGTGGCAGATACGCCGTCGCCTCCGCCGCCGGCTGGACCGGTGCGTGGGTCTGGGTCTCCCAGGTCTGGCCCTGCCAGGTCTGGGTCTGCTGGGGGTCGTAGCCGCCCTGCGGGGCGGGGTGGCCCGGCCAGTCCTGTGGGGGCGCGGGCTGCTGGTAGGGGTCGTAGCCCTCGTAGGGGCCGCCCTGATACGGCTGGTCGGTCATCGACTCACCCTCCTGCGAACGGCGGGAGCACCTCGACCGTGCCGCCCTCGGCCAGCCGTACCGTCTCATGCGCGCGCGTGCCGACGGGGTCGCCGTCGATCAGGTAGGAGCAGCGCTGGAGCACGCGGGTGAGTTCGCCGGGGTGCCGGGTGCGGACGGCGGAGAGCGCGTCGGCGAGGGTGGCCGCGTCGTACGGCTCCTCGGCGACACCGGCCGCGGCCTTGGCGGCGGCCCAGTAGCGCACCGTGACCTTGGGCATCTGGTTCCTCAATCGACGGCTGGTAAAAGTCAGTAGGTAACGGAAGCCAGGCTAGCCGCAGCGGCGGGCGGCCCAGTCCCCGATGCGGTCCACCAGGGCGTCGTCCGCGGCGTGCTCCGCGTGGCCCATGCCCGGCTCCAGCCACAGTTCGGCGTGGCCGCCGGAGGCGTCGGCGAGCATCCGCGGGTGGTCGAGCGGGAAGTAGCCGTCCCGGTCGCCGTGCACGATCAGCAGCGGGGTGGGGGCGATCCGGGGGACCGCCTCCACGGGCGAGAGCGGTATGGGGTCCCAGTCCCGGTGGTGGATGCGGGTGCGCAGACCGTAGCGGCCGATCAGGCGGCCCTCGGGGCGGGTGACCAGCCAGTGCAGCCGGCGCATCGGGGCGGTGCCCCGGTAGTACCAGCGGGCCGGTGAGCTGACCGCGACCACCGCGTCCACCGTGCCCGGACGCAGCGCCGCGTGCCGCAGCACCACCGAGGCGCCCATGGAGAAGCCGACGGTCGCCAGGCGCCCGTGCCCGAAGCCGCGCGCCCAGGCGACGGCGGCGGCCAGGTCGAGGACCTCCTTGTCGCCGACCGTGGAGCGCCCGCCCGAGCGCCCGTGGCCCCGGAAGGAGAAGGTCACGACGGCGCCGTAACGGGCGAGCCCGGCCGCCACCCTTCGCACATGCGGACGGTCCACGTCCCCGGTGAAACCGTGCGCGATCACCAGAACGGGGGCGTCGGAGTCGTATACGGCCCCGCCCGCGTCGTATACGGCCTCGACCGGGACGCCGTCCGCCGTGCGCAGGAATGTCCGGACAGGGCCTGGTCTGCCTGTCTCGGCATCCGGACGTACGGTGGAACCTGCCACATCTCCTGCCGGGCGATTGCTCATGTGGGCTATTCTGCTGGGCAGAGGACTCGGGCAGCGTCGCCACCGGGTCCTTTTGTGCTTTCGGAAGCGTTGTATACGGAGCGGCCCCTTCGGGTGCCCCCCGGTGTACGGGCCTTCGGGAACGCAGAGCAGTGCCCGTCCGCACAGTTCTCGCAGGGACCGAGGAGGAACCAGACGTATGAGTTCTCTGCTGCTCCTGACCAACGCCCTCCAGCCGTCGACGGAGGTCCTGCCCGCCCTCGGCCTGCTCCTGCACAACGTGCGGGTCGCCCCCGCCGAGGGCCCCGCCCTGGTCGACACCCCCGGCGCCGACGTCATCCTGATCGACGGCCGGCGCGACCTGCCGCAGGTGCGCAGCCTGTGCCAGCTGCTGCGCTCCACCGGCCCCGGCTGTCCCCTGCTGCTCGTGGTCACCGAGGGCGGGCTCGCCGCCGTCACCGCCGACTGGGGCGTGGACGACGTGCTCCTCGACACCGCGGGCCCGGCCGAGGTCGAGGCGCGGCTGCGGCTCGCGATGGGCCGCCAGCAGCTCACGCACGACGACTCGCCGATGGAGATCCGCAACGGCGACCTCTCGGTGGACGAGGCGACGTACTCCGCCAAGCTCAAGGGCCGGGTGCTCGACCTGACCTTCAAGGAGTTCGAGCTGCTGAAGTACCTCGCCCAGCATCCGGGCCGGGTCTTCACCCGCGCGCAGCTGCTCCAGGAGGTGTGGGGCTACGACTACTTCGGCGGCACCCGGACCGTCGACGTGCACGTACGGCGGCTGCGGGCCAAGCTCGGCCCGGAGCACGAGTCGCTGATCGGCACCGTACGCAACGTCGGTTACCGGTTCGTCACCCCCGAGAAGGGCGACCGCGGCGGGGACGAGGCCAAGGCGAAGGCGAACCGGGCCAAGGCGGACGAGGCGGACGCGGCCGGCACCCCGGTCGGGGCCGAGGTCCACGCGGACGCCTGATCCGCCACACCTTCCGACGGTTTCCCGCGCACAGCCGGGGTGTGGAACACCCTGCCCGAGCTGGGTCAATCCGCGTAGACTCCGCGCGTGGCCAAGGTGACTCGGGATGATGTGGCGCGGCTGGCGGGGACTTCCACCGCCGTCGTCAGTTATGTCATCAACAATGGACCCCGGCCGGTCGCCCCGGCCACGCGCGAGCGTGTCCTCGCCGCGATCAAGGAGCTGGGGTACCGCCCCGACCGGGTCGCCCAGGCGATGGCGTCCCGGCGCACCGACCTGATAGGGCTGATCATCCCGGACGCCCGCCAGCCCTTCTTCGGGGAGATGGCGCACGCCGTGGAACAGGCCGCCGCCGAGCGCGGCAAGATGGTGCTCGTCGGCAACACCGACTACATCGCCGAGCGCGAGGTCCACTATCTGCGGGCCTTCCTCGGGATGCGGGTCTCCGGGCTGATCCTGGTCAGCCACGCGCTGAACGACCTGGCCGCCGCCGAGATCGACGCCTGGGACGCCCGCGTGGTGCTGCTGCACGAGCGGCCGGAGGCCATCGACGACGTCGCCGTGGTGACGGACGACCTCGGCGGCGCCCAGCTCGCCGTGCGCCACCTGCTGGAACACGGCCACCCGTACGTCGCCTGCATGGGCGGCACCGCGGACACCCCGGCCGTCGGCGACCCGGTCTCCGACCACGTGGAGGGCTGGAAGCGGGCCATGGCCGAGGCGGGCCTGAGCACCGAGGGCCGGCTGTTCGAGGCGCCGTACAACCGGTACGACGCCTACCGCGCGGCCCTGGACATCCTGTCCGGGCCGCAGCGCCCGCCGGCGATGTTCTGCTCCACCGACGACCAGGCGATCGGCGTGCTGCGGGCCGCCCGCGAGCTGCGCATCGACGTGCCCGGCGAGCTGGCCGTGGCGGGCTTCGACGACATCAAGGAGGCCGCGTTCGCCGACCCGCCGCTGACCACGGTCGCCTCCGACCGCTCGGCGATGGCGCGGGCGGCGGTCGACCTGGTGCTGGACGACGGGCTGCGGGTGGCCGGGTCCCGGCGCGAGCGGCTGAAGACGTTCCCCTCCCGGCTGGTGGTGCGCCCCTCCTGCGGATGCGGGCACTGACCACGTCGTCGGCGCCTTCTGAGAGGCCGGTGAGAGCCCTCGCCGAGCCCCGAGGAGCGTCTTTATATCGGGCAAACGAGGTTCTGCCGGGCTTCTCAGCACGCACTCAGGAAGCTCTCATGGTCGCCGGGGAGGCTTCTTCCATGACCGAGAGCTTCCGCCGCAGCGGCGAGTACGACTACGACCCGCAGGGTCCGCACCGTCAGAGTCATGGCTACTCCGCTCCCGTGAACCCTCAGTGGCCGCCCCCGCCGGCGTACGAGCCGGCGGCCACCTCGCCCCTGCCGCCCGCCGGACCGGAGACGGCGCCGGAGCCGGGGCGCAAGCGGGCCCGCGGTCCCGTGGCCCTCCTCGCGGCGGTCGCGCTCGTCGCGGCGGCGGTCGGCGGCGCCACCGCGTACGGTTTCCAGGAGCTGGCGGGCAAGAGCGACGCGACCGCCACCGGGACCAGCACCGCCGTGGTGCCGGCCGGCAAGAAGGGCAATGTCGCCGCGATCGCGGCCGCGGTCAGCCCGAGCGTGGTGGAGATCAACGCCACCCTCGCCGACGGCTCCTCCACCGGCTCCGGCGTGGTCATCTCGTCCAAGGGCGAGGTCATCACCAACAACCACGTCATCGCGGGCGCGCAGTCGGTCAAGGTGCGCACCAGCGACGGGCACAGCTACACCGCCGACGTGGTGGGCACCGACCGCTCCAAGGACCTCGCGCTGATCAAGCTGGAGGGCGCCTCGGGGCTGCGGGCGGCGAGCCTCGGCAACTCGGACAGCGTGCAGGTCGGCGACTCGGTGGTGGCGATCGGCTCGCCCGAGGGCCTGACCGGCACCGTCACCAGCGGCATCGTCTCGGCGCTCAACCGGGATGTCACGGTGCCGACGGACGAGAGCCAGGGGCAGGGCCAGGGCGGCGACGGGAGCTGGCCGTTCCAGTTCGGCGGACGCGAGTTCAACGGCGACACCGGCTCGTCCACCACCACGTACAAGGCGATCCAGACGGACGCCTCCCTCAACCCCGGCAACTCCGGCGGCGCGCTGATCGACGCGGCCGGCAACATCATCGGCATCAACTCCGCGATGTACTCGTCGAGCCAGCAGGCGTCCTCGTCCTCGGACGCGGGCAGCATCGGCCTCGGCTTCGCGATCCCCGTCAACACGGTCAAGTCCGACCTGGCCAAGCTGCGCTCGGGCGGGCAGAACTAGGGGCCCACCAGGGCTCCACAGAGCCCCACCGGGGCTTCGCAGGGCCCCGCCGGGGCCTCACGTGGGCCCCTCGGGCCCGCACACCGGTCCCACCGGGGCCGTCCAGCGTCACTCGGGGTGTCTGGAGGAACATCATGATCCAGCTGACTTTCCACCGGGAAGCGGGCCTCGGCCCGGCCGATCTCACCCTCGCCCTCGCCGTGGCACGCCGGCTGCACGCGCCGGCCGCCCCCGAGCCCCGCGCCGCGGAGATCGCCCCGGCGCACGTCCCCCAGCTGATGGGGCTGCGCCGCAGCGCCTCGGACCGGCACCACCGCCGGGGTCACAAGGTGCCGCTGCACCGGCTGACCGCGATGCGCAATCTCGCCGCCCTCACGGCCTGACCCCCGGCATCCGTGCCGCCCGGCCCGGCACCATGGCAGGCTGGAGGACCGGAACGACCGGAGAACCCTGACGACAGAACGACCCGGACACGCACCACCCCCACCACAGAACCCATCCACCCCCAAGGAATCGCGAGCATGAGCCCCGCCGAAGGCGACCGTGACACCCAGCGCATCCTGATCGTCGACGACGAGCCGGCCGTACGCGAGGCGCTCCAGCGCTCCCTCGCCTTCGAGGGGTACGACACCGAGGTCGCCGTCGACGGCGCGGACGCGCTGGAGAAGGCCGCGGCGTACCAGCCGGACCTGGTCGTCCTGGACATCCAGATGCCCCGGATGGACGGTCTGACGGCGGCCCGCCGCATCCGCGGCGGCGGCGACACCCTGCCGATCCTCATGCTCACCGCCCGCGACACGGTCGGCGACCGGGTGACCGGCCTGGACGCGGGCGCCGACGACTACCTCGTCAAGCCGTTCGAGCTGGACGAGCTGTTCGCCCGGATCCGCGCCCTGCTGCGGCGCAGCTCGTACGCGGCGGCCGTCTCCCCGGCGGCCCAGGCGGACGAGGCCCTCACCTTCGGCGATCTGCGCATGGACCTCGCGACCCGCGAGGTCACGCGGGGCGGCCGGCAGGTCGAGCTGACCCGCACCGAGTTCACGCTCCTGGAGATGTTCATGGCGCACCCGCGCCAGGTCCTCACCCGCGAGCAGATCCTCAAGGCGGTCTGGGGCTTCGACTTCGAGCCGTCCTCCAACTCGCTGGACGTGTACGTGATGTACCTGCGGCGCAAGACCGAGGCGGGCGGGGAGCCCCGGCTGGTGCACACCGTGCGGGGCGTCGGCTATGTGCTGCGGCAGGGCGGCGCCGAGTGAACAAGCTCGTACGGCGCTACCGCTCGCTGCCGATCAGGGCCCGGCTGGCCGTCCTGGTCGCGGCGGC
This sequence comes from Streptomyces sp. NPDC043952, assembly GCF_056435325.1. Classification (NCBI taxonomy): domain Bacteria; kingdom Bacillati; phylum Actinomycetota; class Actinomycetes; order Kitasatosporales; family Streptomycetaceae; genus Streptomyces; species Streptomyces sp. NPDC043952. The sequence goes on along the minus strand of NZ_JBWKES010000041.1, from coordinate 5,046 downwards.
GGTGGCGTTCGCGGTCGCGGCGGTGTCGGTGTCGTGCTGGTTCATCGTGGAGAAGAAGCTCTACGACGAGGTGGACAACCGGCTGATGAGCATAAGGCCGTTCTCCCCCGACTACGCCACCACGCTGCTGGCCGCCTGCCCGCAGGCCCCGGCCACCATGGTCGGCCGCTCCCCGGCCTTCGTGTACCTCCAGATGGTGACGGTCGACGGCAAGTTCTGCGTCGTACCGGACTCCGACGGCGTGCTGAAGGTGACGGCGACGGACAAGAACGCGGCGAAGGGCATGGACTTCCGCAAGCGTCTCTTCTACGACAGCGCCGACAGCGCCGGAAACGACGTCCGGGTCATGGACATGGCTATCCCGACGGGGCCGGGGGAGACCTACCCCGGCATCGTCGTGGTGGCCGCCATCTCCCTCAAGGACACCCAGAAGACGCTGGACGACCTCGCGCTGATCCTGCTCCTGGTCTCCGGCGTCGGCGTGCTGGGAGCGGGCGCCGCCGGTCTCGCCGTGGCCCGCGCGGGCCTGCGCCCGGTCGACCGGCTGACGGAGGCCGTGGAGCAGCTGGCCCGCACCGAGGACCTGACCATCCGCATCCCCGTGGAGGACGACAGCGACGACGAGGTGGCCCGGCTGTCGCGGTCGTTCAACTCGATGACCTCCTCGCTGGCCGGGTCCCGCGTGATGCAGCAGCAGCTGATCGCGGACGCCGGGCACGAGCTGCGCACCCCGCTGACCTCGCTGCGCACCAACATCGAACTGCTCACCCGCAGCGAGGAGACGGGCCGCCCGCTCCCGCCGGAGGACCGCAAGGCCCTGCTCTCCTCGGTGACGGCGCAGGTGACCGAACTGGCGTCGCTGATCGGCGACTTGCAGGAGCTGTCCCGGCCGCAGGGGCAGGGCGGCGAGCAGACGCAGATCGCCTCGTTCCAGGACATCGTGGAGGCCGCCCTGCGCCGGGCCCGGCTGCGCGGCCCGGAGCTGACCATCACGGCGGACCTGGAGCCCTGGTACGTGTACGGGGAGCCGTCCGCGCTGGAGCGCGCCGTGGTCAACATCCTGGACAACGCGGTGAAGTTCAGCCCCGAGGGCGGCACCATCGAGGTCCGGCTGACCGGGGGCGTGCTCACCGTGCGCGACCACGGTCCCGGTGTCCCCGAGGACGAACTCCCGCATGTCTTCGACCGGTTCTGGCGCTCCCCCGGCGCCCGCGCGCTGCCCGGCTCCGGCCTCGGCCTGTCCATCGTCGCCCGTACGGTCCAGCAGTGCGGCGGCGAGGTCACCCTGGCCCCGGCACCGGGCGGCGGCACGGTGGCGACCGTACGGCTGCCGGGGGCACCGGTCCCCCCGCCGGAACCGGCCGCGAGCGAGACGACCGGGCAGTCGTAACCGGCCCCGGCGGCCCGGAGCGCACCTCGGCACAGGACCACGTCCGCTCGGCGGCATCACCGACGTCACCGCCCCCGGCCGGCCCCTCGTGCACCGCCTGTCCGGTGCGCATGCCGGGACGGACAAGCCGGCCATGGACACCCTGGGCGCCTTCCCGCGGCCCCCGGAATGAACACCGGGGCGGGCCGCCGGCCGGTGTTCTCGGCGGCGCCGGTGACCGCCCCGTACTCTCGTACGCATGAGCAGCGACGACACCGTACGGGCCTTTCCCGCCCGCTCCATCGAGACCCTTTCCGCGCTCACCCCGGACCAGGCCGAGGCCGTGCTCACCCTGCTCGGCGAGGCCGCGGCGGTCGACGGGCAGCAGCCGGTGTCCGAGCAGGGCCGCCTGCAACTGCGCGGGGGCGCCCGTGAGGGCGTCTCGCACCTGCTGCTGACCGTCGACGGCCAACTCGTCGGCTACGCCCAGCTGGAGGACACCGACCCGGTGGAGGCGCCGGCCGCCGAACTCGTCATCCACCCCGCGCACCGCGGCCACGGACACGGCCGCGCGCTCGGCACGGCCCTGCTCGCCGCCTCCGGCAAGCGCCTCCGGGTGTGGGCGCACGGCGGACACCCGGCCGCCCGCCATCTCGCCCAGGTGCTCGGTCTGACCCTGTTCCGCGAACTTCGCCAGATGCGGCGCGAGTTGACGGGACTTGAGCTGCCGGAGCCGCAGCTGCCCGAGGGCGTGAGCGTGCGCGCCTTCGAGCCTGGCGAGGACGACGCCGCGTGGCTCGCGGTCAACGCGGGCGCGTTCGCCCACCATCCCGAGCAGGGCTCGCTGACCCAGCGCGACCTGGACGACCGCAAGGCCCAGCCGTGGTTCGACCCGGCCGGGTTCTTCCTCGCCGAGCGGCGCGGGGAGCTGATCGGCTTCCACTGGACCAAGGTGCACGCGGAGGAGGGCCTCGGCGAGGTCTATGTGCTCGGGGTGCGCCCCGGCGAGCAGGGCGGCGGCCTGGGCAAGGCGCTCACCACCATCGGCCTGCGCCATCTCGCCGCGCAGGGCCTGCCGACCGCGATGCTCTACGTCGACGCGGACAACAAGGCCGCGGTCGCGGTGTACGAGCGGCTGGGATTCCGTACGTACGAGACGGACCTGATGTACCGCACCGAGACGTGACATAAGGGTCATCGGACCCCTCAAGGGGCGGTCGCCTTGACGGCCGCCCCTTCTTTGCACCACCCTTTCACTACTCAATTAGTGAAAGGGTGGTGCACGCGTGGTCGAATACCGCATCGACCGGCACAGCGGTGTCGCCACGTACGTCCAGATCGTCCAGCAGACCAAGCAGGCCCTGCGCCTGGGTCTGCTGCGCCCCGGCGACCGGCTGCCGACGGCCCGCGAGGTCGTCGAGGCCACCGCCATCAACCCCAACACCGTCCTCAAGGCCTACCGCGAGCTGGAGCGGGAGGGCCTGGTCGAGGCGCGGCGGGGGCTCGGCACCTTCGTGCGCCGAGCGCTGGGCACCGCCCCCGCCGACTCCCCGCTCCGCGCGGAGCTGGAGGACTGGGCCCGCCGCGCCGGCGCGGCCGGCCTGGAGCGGGAGGACGTGGCCGCGATCTTCACCGCCGTACTCGACAAGCACTTCCAGGGAGATCCGTCATGAGCAGCGACACGGCCCTGCGGGCCGACGCTCTGGGCAAACGGTTCGGCCGCCGGGGCGGCTGGGCCCTGCGGGACTGCGCGTTCCGGCTGCCGAGGGGGCGCGTGTGCGCCGTCGTGGGCCCCAACGGGGCGGGCAAGTCCACCCTGCTGGCCCTCGCCGCCGGGCTGACGGCCCCCACCGAGGGCGCCCTCACCGTCCTCGGCACCACCCCCGCCGAGGCCCGCCCGCGGGTCGGCTACGTCGCCCAGGACAAGCCCCTGTACCCGCAGCTCACCGTCGCGGAGACGCTGCGCATGGGCGCCGACCTCAACCCCGGACGCTGGGACGCGGACCTCGCCGGGCACATCGCCGGGAACCTGGACGCGGCCGCCCGCATCCGCACCCTCTCCGGCGGCCAGCGCACCCGTGTCGCGCTCGCCCTCGCCCTCGGCAAGCGGCCCGAACTGCTGTTCCTGGACGAGCCGATGGCCGACCTCGACCCGGTGGCCCGGCACGAGCTGATGGGCACGCTGATGGGCCAGGCCGCGCTGCACGGCACCACCATCGTGCTCTCCTCGCACGTCATCGCGGAGCTGGAGGAGTCCTGCGACCATCTGCTGCTGGTCGCGGGCGGCCGGATCCGGCTGGCCGGCGAGATCGACGAGCTGCTCGCCGCCCATCTGCGGATCAGCGGCGCCGCCGCGGGCGCCGACCTCGGCCCGCACACCGTGGTCGAGTCCCGCGTCACCGGCCGCCAGCTCACCGCGCTGATCCGCCCGGCCGGACCGCTCGCCGGCGACTGGCGCACCACCGCGCCCTCCCTGGAGGAGCTGGTCCTCGCCCACCTGCGGGGCCCCGGCGCCCCGAACCCCACGAAGGAGCGTGCCGCGTGAGCGCCGTGACCCTGACCGCCGCACCCGCCGACCGGCCCCGGCAGATCCGCTGGCTGCTGCGCCTGCACCGGCCCGCGCTGTACACCTGGGGCGTGCTGTGGCTCGCCCTGGCCGCCCTGCTGATCGCCCTCTCCGGCCCGCTCGCGGACGCGGCGGCCGAGGGCTGGCGGCAGTACAACGCCTGCGGCATGAGCGAGCGGTGCAGCTACGACCAGGCCGCGATCATGCACTACAAGGACTACTACAACTACGCCACCATCGCCCTGAACGTGCTGCCCTTCCTGGTGGCCGCCTGGGCGGGCGCCGCGCTGACCGGCCGGGAGCTGGAGTCCGGCACCGCCCGCCTCGCCTGGACCCAGGCCACCTCCCCGGCGCGCTGGCTCGCGGTGCGCCTCGCCGTGCCGGCGCTCGGCGTCGCCGTCTGCACCGGGCTGCTGGCGTGGCTGCACCACCGCGCCTGGGCCGCGGGGCAGGGCCGGATCGACTCCGCCAAGGAGTGGTACGACCGCTTCACCCTGCACGCCAACGGCCCCATCGTGGTGGCACTCGCCCTCGCCGGGCTCGCGGCCGGCGCCCTGGCCGGGCTGCTGCTGCGCCGGACGCTGCCCGCGCTGGTCGTCGGGGTGGCGGTGAGCGGGGGGCTGCTGGGGCTGGCGTACCAGGCGCTGCCGTACCTGTGGCCGGCGGTCACCCGCGAGAGCACGGTGAACCACGGCTTCGCCGGCCGCGGGCTGGTGGTCGACCAGGGCATGGTGACCCGCTCCGGCGCCCATGTGCCGATTCCGTCGTGCGACACCCCCGCGTCGTGCGAGACCGCGTACGCGGGCTTCGCCGGCCGCTACAGCACCTACCACCCCGCCTCCCACTTCTGGGGGCTCCAGCTCACCACCAGCGCGCTGTTCCTGGCCGTCGCCGCGCTGCTGGTCACCGGCTGCTTCCTGGTGCTGCGCCGGCAGACCGGGACGCTGCGCACCGCGCGGGCCGCCGCCTGACGCCTTCTTCCACCGGGTGGGGGGGGGGGGGGGGGGGGGGGGTTCCCCCTCCCCCCCCCCCCCCCCCCCCCCCCCCCCCCCCCCTCCCCCCCCCCACCCCCCCCCCCCCCCCCCCCCCCCCCCCCCCCCCCCCCCCCCCC